>JARLFX010000229.1 GCA_031296355.1 Acidobacteriaceae bacterium | reverse complement strand
GGCTTCCTTGCGAGTTCGGCTAGGCACATGGTCCACCATCTCCACAGTGCTTGCCTCAGGGCCTAACTCGAATGCGTTGATGATGACCAGGTGCGCGCTAAGACGGTGCGCCAACAGCAGTGCGTAGTCTAAGGCCAGCCTTGAACTCTGCAAAAAGTCTGTAGCCAACAATATGGTGCTGATTTTTGTTTTCATGCCCCCCCTTGCTTCCTCATGTCGGGTCGCTGGTGCGTTACGTTATCCCTTACGCTTAGGCTTGGCACCGTGGACAGCCAATTCAGGTATCGAAGCTGGCATTCGCCCATTGGACCAAACACCTTTTTTAGAAGCACTGGTCTGAGAGTCTTCCAGGAAATTCACAATCAGGAACTTCGTCATATCCTCTTTGAGCCGATCCATATCCTGCGAGATGTCGTCAAAATACTCAAGAACATGCCGATACGAAACTGTCATAGTGACAGCATGGATGAGCATGAAGTAAAACATTTCGAGACGCTGATCTTTTATGACACCTGCTTTTGCGGCCTCCACGAGCAAGGGGTGAAAGGCGTCGTAAGAGGGACGAAGCAATTTCTCGACCAGAAGGTCGAGCTTCTCTCCTCGCTCGGAACTGATACGGGAGAGCAACATCCCGCATTCCGGATCCCCGAAAGTTGCTGCTATCAGTTGTCGAAAGGCGGTCTCGATGCGCGTCCGGATGGGAACTTCGGTCTGGCTCTGCAACTCTTTGAGTTCGGTGATAAAAGGCGTCAAGTAAAGAGCTTGTTGTTCGATGACGGCTCTCCAAAGAGCCTCCTTGGAGCCGAAACGATGGATCGCTAAAGCAGGGTCCACTCCTGCAGCCGTGGCGATTTTCCTGAGGGTTGCTGCCTTGAATCCGTGGTTGGCGAATGCGGATTGGGCGGCCCGGAGCAAAAGCAGAGCTGCATCTGGTTCGGCTTTGCCTGGCCTGCCGGGTTGACGGCGGACAATTGGTTTTCGTGATTTTTCCGTTGAATTCAGTCCTTTCTGGCATAGTACTCAATTTCGGTATATTATTCAACTGCTGTTGAATATGGCAAGGAAAATTGGCTGGTGAATTGCGGTGGACCTCTGGTGAGGCTTGTCTCCCCATGACACAGGGTTGATTGTCCAGGAGAAGTGCCGTATGTTTCAGAAAATCATGGTCGCCTATGATGAGTCGCGGGAAGCAGGAAAGGCGCTTGAGGTTGCAATTGAATTGGCAAGAGTGCTCGGAGCGGAGCTTAAAGTGGTCACGGTTCTGGAACCCCTACCTGCGTACTTCTCTTTCGCCGTATCAGCCGTATTAGCAGTCGATTGGAAGGATGAGCAGCGGGCCAGATATACCGCACTTCAGGAACGAGCCCGACGACAAGCTGAAGCCGCCGGTTTGCACTTCGACACCGAATTGATCAATGGAGATGAGGTTGGGAGCATCATCGGATGTGCACGAAAGTACCAGTCCGATTTACTTGTTTTGGGAATGCGAAAGCATACTCTGCTGATGGGGCACACCGGTCAGGATATTGCCGAGCGATCCCCATGTGCGCTCTTGGGAGTTCCTGCACCACTGGCAAGCCTCCGGTTGAATCCTCTTCGTCACATATAATGCGAAGCGAACAGCCGACTGGCAGTGGGGCCATCGAGACACACTGGTTGCCTCGTCTTCGGACAATACGGTCTGGTCATCGCGCTCCGTGAGGGATGGTCCAATTGGAACAAGGCCGTGACACAGGTGAAGAGTATGAATGGGAGAAGCGATTCCGATCCACGGGAGGGAAGCAGATATAGGGCGTTGCTCGGCGTTTCGGCGGCTATTGCCTCGCAGCCAGATGTTCAGGCCGTTCTTCATAGCATATCGGCTCTGTTGTCCAAGATTGTTCCGTTCGATTCGATTGCTCTGCTACTGCTGAACCAACATGGGGAGACCGCGAAACTATATGCCATGGAGTCGGGTAGTCATGACCACGGCGTCACGGTCGGAACAGAAGTGCCCATTGGGAACACGGCGATCATGCAGGTATTGGAGGAGCAAGAGCCGGTCCTTATCGATGCGCGGCAAGAGTTGCAAAAGATTCCGCAGTTCGGCCGGACTGTTCGCCTCGAAGGCATCCAGGATTCCTACATTTTCCCTGTCTCCAGTTCCAGGAGAAAACTCGGTGTCTTGATTTTCGGGACCGTAGACGGCAAGCATTTCAGCACGGCAGATATTGAGTTGATGGGCTCGGTTGCGGCGCATGTTTCGATTGCGCTGGAAAGTGCCCTCGCTCTTGAGTCCGCAGGTGTATATCGTCGCGATCTCGAATACGAACGAGACCGGCTAAAACTCCTTCTGGAAATCAATAACCATATCATCTCTCATCTTGAGGTGAATGAACTGCTCCGAGCGGCATCCATATCGATTCGCGACTTCTTGAAGAATGCCTTCACGGGCTTCTGGCTCTTCGAAGAAAGCTCCAATCGACTTCAATGCATCACACTCGATTTCCCAGGAAGCCGTGGATTTCTAGGCAACATTTCCATCCCCGAACTCCCGGAGAGCGATCTGGAAATCATCCGTACCAGGGTGCCGACCGTATTTGGTCAAAGAGAGATCGAAGCATTGCCGGAGTTGATAGCACGGCCTCTTCGCGCCGAGGCGATCACTAGTATCGCCGGGGTCCCGCTAATAGGTTCGGCGAATCCCTTGGGCGTAATCGCGCTTGGAAGCCGGGAAAGGGACGCCTTCAGCCAGTCCGACTTAGAACTGCTTGCGCAGGTTGGCAACCAGATTTCGCTTGCTTTGGAAAATGCTCTTGCTTTTGGACGCTTGAACATCTCGCGCAATCGGCTCGAAGACGAGCGACTCTATCTGGAGTCGGAGATTCAGTCGGAGTACAACTTTGAAGATATCGTTGGGAGCAGTTCTGCCCTGCGAAAGGCGCTAGAACAAGTGTCCATTGTTGCGCCCACGGATTCCACGGTATTGTTGGTCGGGGAGACCGGCACCGGGAAGGAACTGATTGCGCGTGCTATCCATAATCTCGGCACCCGGCGAGACCGGACTTTCGTGAGGTTGAACTGCGCGGCAATTCCATCGGGATTGATGGAGAGCGAGTTGTTCGGATACGAGAAGGGCGCCTTCACCGGTGCTCTGGCGCAAAAGCGTGGGCGGATCGAACTTGCTCATGAGGGCAGTCTGTTTCTTGACGAGATTGGAGACATTGGTCCCGATCTTCAACCAAAACTCCTTCGCGTGCTTCAAGAAAGAGAATTCGAAAGGCTAGGCAGTAACCGGACCGTGAAGGTG
>JARLFX010000228.1 GCA_031296355.1 Acidobacteriaceae bacterium | reverse complement strand
GGCCTTCTGGCGCATCTGGTCTTCGAAGCGGCGGCGCTGGTCTTCGGGGTCGTTCAGCTCGCTGAAGGCGTTGCCCACTTCAAAGCCGCCGATGTAGAACTCGAAACGCTCGACCCATTCGGGCTCGTCGGGCTTGATCTTGGAGAGAGGCGAGACGGCGAGAGGGAAGTCGTAGATGATGGTGGGCTGGATGAGATGCTCTTCGGCGACGGCCTCAAAAACAGCTGCAATGCCTCGGCCTAGAATGCCGCGAACCTGTTGAGAATAATCTTCCACTGACAATGCGAGTTTCTGACTTAATATGTTGTCTCTTGTTTCAACGAGTGCTTTGTAAAGTGTTCGATATTTTTCTTCAACAAGATAATTGATCGGATACGCAATCGCTTTATCGTTCTTTTCCAATTTACCGATAGCTGACATTGCGAAATTGGCGAAAGCATCTGGATTATTAAATATTTCTAATGTCGGTGAATCATAGATATTATTTGGCCAGAATTTGATGATCGCTTCGCGCATGGTGAGCTTCGTCCACTTGCCGAGGTCGATCTGCTCGCCGTTGAATTCGGTGAGGGTCGTACCGTTCACTTCCATGGCGACGTGCTTGACGAGCTCTTCGGTGAGGTCCATGAGGTCGTGGTAGTTGGCGTAGGCCTGGTAGAACTCCAGCATGGTGAATTCAGGGTTGTGCTGGGTGCTGACGCCTTCGTTGCGGAAGTTGCGATTGATCTCGTAGACACGGTCCATGCCGCCGACGACGAGGCGCTTGAGGTAAAGCTCGGGCGCGATGCGGAGGAAGAGGGGAATATCGAGCGCGTTGTGATGCGTCAGGAACGGGCGGGCGGTGGCGCCGCCGGCGATGGAGTGCATCATGGGGGTTTCGACTTCGATGTAGCCGCGGGTATCGAAGAAGTTGCGCAGGGCGCGGACTACCTTGGCGCGCTTGACAAAGACTTCGCGGACGTTGGGTGAGGCCTGCTCACTGCCATCTTCATTCTTGATGGCGACGCCGGTGTTCATGAAGAGATCGACGTAGCGCTGGCGGTAGCGCAGCTCGACGTCTGCCAGGCCGTGGTACTTGTCTGGCAGGGCGAAGAGGGCTTTGGTGAGGAAGGTGATTTTGGTGACGTGGACGGTGAGCTCGTTCGTCCGCGTGCGGAAGAGGTAGCCCTGGACGCCGATGTGGTCGCCGAGGTCGAGGAGCTTGTAGAGGGCGAAGCCATCGTCGCCTACGGCGTCTTTGCGGACGTAGAGCTGGAGGCGTGCGCCATTCTGCTGGAGCTGGGCGAAGCCAGCTTTGCCCTGGGCGCGGATGGCCATGAGACGGCCAGCGATGCTGACATCGATGTGGCTGGCTTCCAGCTCTTCGGCGGTTTTGCTGTCGTACTGCGCGCGAATGTCGGGGATGGTGTGCGTGCAGGGGTAGCTGTTGGGGTACGCGGGCTGGCCGAGGCCGGCGATCTTCTTGAGCGTCTCAAGACGCTCGTTGTAGAGATTCTCTTCAAACTTTGACTCGAACACTTGGGGGTGATCCTCTTTGATTATTGAAAGTTCAGTATAGACGTTCGTTGGGTTATAGTTGCGGAGCGAGGGCAAGCATGGACGAGCCTGAAGACAAACCGAAACCGACGCGCAATATGAGTGAGTATGTGAAGGCGGAGTCAATGATCCAGCTCGCCATCATTATGCCGGCGGCGTGCGTGATCGGGTGGTTTGGCGGCTCGCTGCTGGACCGGTGGCTGCACACGAACTGGATCTACGTGGCGGGGATCGTGGTAGGCGCAGTAGCGGGATTTGTCCATATCTACAGGGTGGCAGCAGGATATATGCGAAAGAGCGGTTGAGAGATGAGTGAAACAGGGAACCAGATTGCAGGGCTGACGGATGCGGATTTCCGGCGGACGATTTTGCGGGCGATCCGGCTGACGGCGATTGTGGCGACGGTGGGAATTCCGCTGCTGTGGTGGAAGCTGGGATGGCAGAGCGCGGTGTATATGGTTGTGGGCGCTGGGATTTCAGCCAGCGGTCTGTATGAGTGGTTGCAGCTGATGACGGCGGTGATGCGACGGATGGACGCGCCGACGGAGGGGGGCGAACCAGCGAAGGTTCGCCTGGTTACCCCGGTTTTACTGGGTTTCTTCGTGCGCATGGGGCTGGCCGTGGTGGTTCTTTATGCTATCCTAAAGACTCTGGATGGTTCAGTTTACGCGCTTGCGGGCGGCCTGCTGCTGGGGGTTATCGCGCTCTCGATCGAGGCTTTTCGCATGATGCGCCTCTGGACCGTCTGAAAATTTTTCCCCGCTGGATGCGTGATGCCTGAACAGTTGTTGTTGACTGCAATTCTGAATAATCACTTTGCCGGGCCGGTAGATCGCTTGCTGGCGGCCGTGCATGTGACGCCAGCCTATGCACAGGCGCCGATCACCAATGCATTTGCCATGGAGCTGCTGGTGTTTGTGGTGCTGGTGGCGTTCTTTGCCGCCATACGGCTGAGCCTGAGCGTGGAGACGCCGGGCGCGGTGCAGCATGTGGCGGAGATGACGAACGAGTTTGTGTCTGACCAGGCGGAATCCATCATTGGGCACGGCTATGAGCGCTTTGTCCCCTATCTGGCAGCGCTGTTTATCTTCATTCTCATCTGCAATCTCATCGGGCTTATCCCTGGGCTGGAGTCACCGACATCAAGCCCGGTGGTTCCGCTGGGCATGGCCCTGGTCACCTTTATTTATTACCATTTTCACGGCATCCGCGCGAACAAGGGTGGGTACATCAAGCAGTTTCTGGGGCCGGTGTGGTGGCTGGCGCCGCTGATGGTGCTCATTGAGATCATTTCTCACCTGGCGCGCGTGCTTTCACTTACCGTCCGTCTTTTTGCGAACATCTACGCTGGAGACCTGGTGACGCTGGCGTTCTTCTCGCTGATCCCGCTGGGCATTCCGCTGATTTTCATGGGACTGCACGTATTTGTTTCGTTACTGCAGGCGTTTGTGTTTATGCTGCTGTCGGCCATCTACCTGTCGCTTGCCGTAGCGCATGACCACTAATTGAGTTTTCTGCGGGGGTTATGCTTCCACTCCGCAGGTTGTACCCGGCAGCGTGAGGGGGCCAGCACGGTGAGCCTCAACCACCCACTGACGGAATCCAAAGGAAGCAAGCACTACAAGGAGCAACAACGATGCGTAAGCAACTGCAGTATTTGTTCATGACACTCTCTGCGCTTCTGCTGGCCACGCCGGCATTTGCGTTTGACGCGGCAGGGTCCGCGGTTAACCTGGCTCCCATTGGCGCCGGTATCGGCATGGCGATTGCAGCCGGTCTTTGCGGCCTCGGCCAGGGCAAGGCGACTGCCTCTGCCACGGAAGCGGTTGCGCGCAACCCAGGAGCGCGGCCAGCCATTTTCCTGTTCCTGATTTTGGGCCTGGCGCTGATTGAGTCTCTGGCTCTGTACACCCTGGTCATCATCCTGATGAAGGTGAAGTAAGCTTAGAAATAAAAGACAAGCACGGATTAAACAGAAAAGCACGGATTTGTGGGATTAGAAACCTTTGAGGTTCTAAATTTCCACTTCCGTGCTTTTCTGTTTAATCCGTGCTGGATTTGTTCAGGAGTGGATGCGCTTTCGCTTCAGGATGAGATAAGCGATGAAGCTATAGATGAGGGCATTCAGGGCCGCTGCCAGATACTGAATGTGCTGTCCTTCTGCGATGTTGTGAATGGGGCCGAGGAGAAGGTTTGCCACCAGGTATCCGGGCATGCAAAGGGTGGCAATCAGACCGGTGAACAGGAATAGAACGCTCAAGGTCAGCTTTGAGTGCGGCGCGCCAAAGAGATGCAAATTATCCAACAAAGACAAGCAGAGGGAGATTGCAACGCCGATACATGCTGCTGCGAGTATGGGGCGTTGAACTTTCATCGTTAGTGCATCAAGGTGACAGTTGCCGGCGGCGCTGCTTCAGCGACTGGGGTGATGTCTGCGGCGCGTGAGGCGAGGTGCAGGATGCGTCCGGGAATGATGCCGAGAGCCAAGGTGGCGAGGACGCAGAGGGCGATGCCGATGGTGGCGGCGAAGCTGAGGCGCTTGCCGCGGAGGAGTTCGGCGCGAGCGGAAGGGGCTGGGGAGTAGAGGCTGATGAGGAAGCGGAGGTAGTAGTAGCAGGCGAGGCCGCTGTTGATGAGGCCGAGGACGACGAGCCATAGATGCCCGGCGTGCAGGGCGGCGGTGAAGACGTAGAACTTGCCGAAGAAGCCCGCGGTGAAGGGAATGCCGATCATCGAGAGCAGGAAGAAGGCGAGGGCGGCGGAGAGCAAGGGGCGCTGCTGCGCGAGGCCAGCGTAGTCCTCGATGTTGCTGAGGGTCTCTTTGACGCCGCTGGCCTGGGTGATGACGGCGAAGGCGCCGACGTTCATGGCGGCGTAGGCGGCGGTGTAGAAGCAGACGGCGGCGATGCCATCGGCGCGGTAGGCGGTGAAGGCGACGAGGATGTAGCCGGCGTGGGCGATGGAGGAGTAGGCCAGCATGCGTTTGACGTCGCGCTGCAGCAGAGCGCAGAGGTTGCCGATGAACATGGAGAGCACGGCGAGCGCCCAGAGGAGGATGCTCCAGCGATGCTGCAGGCTGGGGAAGGCGGTGTAGGTGACGCGGAGCAGGACGGCGAAGGCGGCGGCCTTGGGCGCGGTGGACATGAGGCCGACGACGGGCGAGGGAGCGCCCTGGTAGACGTCGGGCGTCCAGACGTGGAAGGGCGCGGCGGAGACTTTGAAGCCGAGGCCGATCAGCATCAGGGCAAAGGATGTGACGACGAGAAGGGGGGCTTTCGCGGTGGGGATGGCGGCGGCGATGGCGGCAAAGCCGGTGCTGCCGGTGGCTCCGAAGATGAGGGCGACACCATAGAGGAAGAAGGCGGTGGCGAAGGAGCCGAGGAGGAAGTACTTCAGCGCGGCTTCTGCACTGGCACCCTGGCCCTTGCGCATGCCAGCCATGATGTAGGTCGCGATGGATGAAATTTCGAGGCCGATGAAGACCATGAGGAGCTCGACGGAGCAGGTCATGAGCATCATGCCGGTGGCTCCGAAGAGGACGAGGGCGAAGTATTCGCCGGCGTGGGTGGCGAAGCCTTCGAAGTAATCGAGCGAGGTGAGCAGCGTGACCAGGACGATGGCGCAGATGAGCAGATGGAAGAAGACGCTGAAGGCGTCAACCTGCACCATGCCGTAGAAGGCCGTACCGACGGGGTAGTGGAGCTGCCAGAGGCTGGCGGCCGCGGCTGCGAGGGTGCCGAAGATCGCGAACCAGCCGAGCGACTTACGGCTGCGGGTGGCGGGAAGCATGGGCTCTTCCAGCATGACCATCACACCGCTAAGGGTGAGGATGATTTCGGGGAGAAGGCGGATTATGTTCATGGAGAGCATGCTTACTTGCCCCCTTTCGCGGAGTCCGTATCAGAGTCAGGAATCGCGTAGGTGGCGGAACTGAGGACGACGACGTGGGGCGCGGCAGCGGTAGCGGGCTTATCGGCGAGGAGAACGCTGCTGGAATCGATAGCGCGCATCCAGAAGGGGGAGAAGACGCCCATGACGAGCATGAGCGCGGCGAGGGGCCAGAGGGCAATCTGCTCGCGTGCGCCGAGATCGCGCTGATCCAGATCATCTTTTATCTTCGGGCCAACGTTGCCGTAGAAGATGCGCTGCACCATCCAGAGCATGTAGGAGGCGCTGAGGATGACGCCGACGGTGGCGAAGGTGGTCCAGCGGGGATGCGTGAGGAAGGCTCCGCTGAGGACGAGGAATTCACCGACGAAGCCGTTGAACATGGGCAGGCCGATGAGGGCCAGGGTGGTAATGACGAAGAGCGTGACCATCCAGGGCATGCGCTGGGCAACGCCGCCGTAGTCGCGCATGTCGTAGGTCTGGTAGCGCTCGTAGAGGAAGCCAGCGAGGATGAGCAGCGCGCCGCCGGAGATGCCGTGGTTGAGGATCTGGTAGATGGAGCCGTTGATGCCGGCGATGGTGAAGCTGAAGATGCCGAGCACAACGAAGCTGACATGGCTGAGCGAGGCGTAGGCGATGAGGCGTTTGATGTCAGTCTGCGCCAGGGCGATGAGAGCGCCGTAGACGATGCCGATGGCACCGAGGGCGATCATGAGCGGAGCGATGCGATGCGACTCCGCGGGGAAGATGCCGAGGGAGAAGCGCAGGATGGCGTAGAGGCCGAGTTCGCCGACGAGGACCATGGCGGCGGCGGTGGGGGCTTCAGAGATGGCATCGGAGAGCCAGCCGTGCAGCGGGAAGACGGGAATCTTGGTGGCGAAGGCCAGGAGGAAGGCGAGCGAGGCCAGCCAGAGGGCTTTGGCGGAGGTGGAAATCTGGTGGGCTGCGGCCATCTGCGCAAGGACGGTGAAATCGAAGGTTCCGGTGCGGGCATAGAGCCAGAGGATGGCGACCAGAAGAAGCGCGGAGGTGATGAAGGTGTAGAGGAAGTACTTCATCGCGGCGCGACGGCGGTTTTCTGAGCGGCCGAATATGGCGATGAGCAGCGTCATGGGGACGAGGGAGAGCTCCCAGAATCCGTAGAAGAGGAAGAGATCGAGCGCGACGAAGACGCCGAGCATGGCGGTCTGCTGGACGAGGAAGAGGACGTAAAACTCTTTGGTGCGCTCGCCGATGGCGCGCCAGGAGGCGAGCACTCCGAAGGGGGCGAGCAGGCCGATGAGAACGACGAGCCAGAGGGAGAGGCCGTCTACTCCGAGGTGATAGCGGATGGCGGGCGAGGCGAGCCAGAGGTGGTTGCTCTCAAACTGCATGCCGCCAGCCACGTAGTCATAGTGGGCGGGCAGGTGCAGGGTGAGCAGGAAGGTGAGCAGCGTAACTGCGAGCGCGCCCCACTGCATCGAGCGGCCACGCACGGGCAGAAGCGCAAGCAGCGCCGCGCCCACGAGCGGGACGAATACGATGAGCGTCAGAATATGGTTGTTCACTAGCATCATGCGCTGCCAAACCCTCTAAAATATGTGCAAAATTGCGCGGCCAAAGATGGTAACGGCCAGAATGACTGCCGCACCTGCCGCCAGCCAGCCAGCGTAGGAACGGATGTTGCCTGATTGCATGCGGCGGAGAAGGCCACCGGCTCCGCGGGCACTTGCTGCACCGGCTGAAGTGACTCCGCCGATGATGCCCATGTCTATGCCATAGAAGAGAACGTAGCGGCCCAGCATCATGAGCGGCATGACGATCAACTTCGCGTAAATCTCATCGACCCAGTACTTGTGCACCAGCGTGGTGTGCAGAACGCGGGCGCTCTGTGCGAGCTTGGCGGCGGCGTCCGGGCGGCGGCGGTAGAAGTAATCCGCCAGCAGCAGGCCAAGGACGGCGGCGAGTACGGAGATGGCTGCGAGTATGCGCTCCAGTGTGTAGCTGGTGGCAGCGGTTTCAAGCACGCGGTGCGGGGAAGCGGATGAGATAAAGACGGGGCTCAGGAAGCGCTCAAAGTAATCGTTGCCACCCAGTGCATGCGGGATGCCGATCCATCCGCCGCTGATGGCGAGAACGGCGAGGACGACCAGAGGAGCGAGCATGATCCAGGAGGACTCGTGCACGCCGTGGGCATGCGAGTCGGCGGCATGATGATCTTCAAAACGCTGCGCGCCGAAGAAGGTGAGATACCAGAGGCGGAACATGTAAAAGGCCGTCATCAGCGCGGTGAGCAGACCGACGGCCCAGAGGAGTTTGCCCATGGGGCCGGGCGAGGAGAAGGCGCGGTAGAGGATTTCGTCTTTGGAGAAGAAGCCGGAGAGGCCGGGGAAGCCGGCGATGGCGAAGACGCCTGCGGTCATCGTCCAGAAGGTGACGGGGATGCGGTGGCGGAGGCCACCCATGTGGCGCATGTCCTGCTCGCCGCTGAGGGCGTGGATGACGGAGCCCGCGGCAAGGAAGAGAAGCGCTTTGAAGAAGGCGTGGGTGAGCAGGTGGAAGATGGCGGCGGAGTAGGCGCCGACGCCGCAGGCCAGGAACATGTAGCCGAGCTGCGAGACGGTGGAGTAGGCGAGGACACGCTTGATATCCGTCTGCACCATGCCGATGGAGGCGGCGAAGATGGCGGTGAGCGCGCCGATGATGGCTACTACGCCGAGCGCGAGGGCGGAACGGTCAAAGAGCACATGGCAGCGGGCGACCATGTAGATGCCGGCTGTGACCATGGTGGCAGCGTGGATGAGAGCGGAGACCGGCGTGGGGCCTTCCATGGCGTCTGGCAGCCAGATATAGAGGGGAATCTGGGCGGATTTTCCGGTGGCTCCGAGTACGAGCATGAGGCAGATGGCGGTGAGGAATCCGCCCTGCAACTGCGGGTGCATAGCAACCTGGGCGAAGACGCTGCCGAAGCTGAGGCTGCCGAAGTGGGCGACCATGAGGAACATGGCGAGCAGGAAACCGAAGTCGCCGATGCGGTTGACGATGAAGGCTTTTTTGCCGGCGTTGGCGGCGGAATCTTTCTTGAAGTAGAAGCCGATGAGCAGGTAGGAGGCGAGGCCGACGCCTTCCCAGCCGACGAAGAGCAGGAGGAAGTTGGCGGCGAGCACAAGCGTGAGCATGAAGAACATGAAGAGGTTGAGGTAGGCGAAGAAGCGCCAGTAACCCTCTTCGTGCGCCATGTATCCGGCGGAGTAGATGTGGATGAGGAAGCCGACGCCGGTGACGACGGCGAGCATGACCAGGGTGAGATGGTCGACGGCGAGGGAGAAGGGAATCTGGAAGCCGCTGACCTGGATCCAGATTTGATGACCGGTGACGAGAGAGAGCAGATGCTCTGCGTGGAAGGTGGCGGTGAGCCAGAGGACGAGCAGCACGGGCAGCGCGGTGCAGAACAAGGCAACACCCGTGACCGCGCTCTTCGAGAGGCGGCGGCCGAGCAGGCCATTCACCAGGAAGCCAGCGAATGGCAGCAGCGGGATAAACCAGAGAAGATGTGGAGACATGGGGGTCATAGTTTGAGGAGATTCACCTGGTCCACGCTGAGCGTCTCGCGCGTGCGGAAGATAGCAATGATGATGGCGAGGCCGACGGCGGCTTCTGCCGCGGCAACAACCATGACGAAGAAGACGAAGATCTGACCGTTGAGATTGCCCCACATGTGCGCGAAGGCGACAAAGGTGAGGTTGACGGCGTTGAGCATGAGCTCAATGGACATGAAGATGGTAATGACGTTGCGCTTGATGAGGAACGAGCCGACTCCGATGGAGAAGAGGATGGCGGCGAGGATGAGGTAGTAGCTAATGGGCACCATCATGGAGTAATCCTTTCATGGTGAACCATTTTTGCTACAGCGTCAGCGCGACGAGCCTTCATGCGACGAGCACTACGCACCGCAAAAAAAGCAGTGGCACCTGCAACGCACAGAGGGAAGATTACGAACGCCAGGATAGCCTTTTCCATAATCGTCATCACTGCTCCTTCCGCGCGAGGACTACGGCGCCGAGTATGGCAACGAGAATCAGGATGGAGGTGACCTCAAAGGGGAGGAGAAGGTCGCGGAAGAGAAGCGTGCTGATCTGGGTGATGTTGCTGGAGCCGTCGCGGGCGGAGGCGTTGAGGATGCCGGACTGAGCGTAGCCGAAGACGTGACGGCTGGAGAGGAAGACGAAGGTGAGCAGGCAGAAGATGGCGGCTGCACCGGGGAATCCGGCGATGTAGGCGGCTTTGCTGCCGTGGGTGCGCAGCTCTTCGCCGGCATTGAGCAGCATGATGACGAAGACGAAGAGCACCATGATGGCGCCGGAGTAGACGATGACCTGCGCGGCGGCGAGGAATTCTGCCCCCAACGACCAGTAGAGGATGGCGAGGGCGAGCATGACCACGATCAGCGAGAGAGCGCTGTTGATGGGATGACGCTGCAGCAGGAAGCTGAGTGCTCCTGCTACTGCCAGACCGCCGAAGATGAAGAAAAATGCTAAGTGCATAAGTGATCTAACCGTGCCACGCGTAGACGAGGCTGGTAATGATGATATTGGCCATGGCTACGGGCAGGAGGAACTTCCAGCCGAAGGCCATGAGTTGGTCGTAACGGAAGCGCGGAAGCGTTCCGCGTACCCAAATATAGAGGAACAGGAAAAAGAAAACTTTGGAGACGAACCAGAGAACAGGAATCAGCGCCTGTAACCACTGGGGACCGAAGTCGGGGATGAGGTGGCCGAAGGGGCTGCCTGCGCCGCCGAAGAAGAGGAGGGTGGCGACGCAACTGACGGTAATCATGTTGGCGTATTCGGCCATGAAGAACATGGCGAATTTCACGGAGCTGTATTCGGTGTGATAGCCGCCGGTGAGTTCGCTTTCGGCTTCGACGAGATCGAAGGGGGAGCGGTTGGTCTCAGCAAAGGCGGCGATGATGTACACGAAGAAGGCGATGAACTGGAAGCCGCCAAAGGCGTTCCACGAGAGCGCGCCGTGGGCGGACTGGCTGCTGACGATGTGGCTGATGCTGAGCGAACGGGCGCGCAGCACGACGCCGACGAGCGAGAGGCCGAGGGCAAGCTCGTAGCTGACCATCTGCGAGGTGGCGCGGACGGAGCCGAGCAGAGAGTATTTATTGTTCGAGGCCCAGCCCGACAACGCGATGCCGTAGACGCCGATGGAGGTGACGCCGAGGATCACGAGCAGGCCGATGTTGACGTCTGCAACCTGGAAGAGGTTGACGCCACGGATGTACAGGGGCGCGCCGTAGGGGACGACCGCGATGGAGAGCAGGGCGCAGACCAGAGCGATGAGCGGAGCGATGAGATAAAGCAGGTGATAGACGCCAGCGGGCGTCATGTCTTCCTTGAGGAAGAGCTTGGCACCGTCGATGGCAGTCTGCAGCAGGCCGAAGGGGCCAACGCGGCTGGGACCCCAGCGGTTCTGGATGCGGCCCACGACTTTGCGCTCAAGCAGCACGGTGTAGGTGACGCCGGTGAGCATAATGACGATCACAAACGCGACCTTGAGCAGGGTGATGAGCAGGTACACCTGAATGGGTGACATCGAATTGATAAGGGAGTTCATTCGTTCGTCTCTCTCATTCAGTCTGCCGCAATTTCGGACGGCTTGTTGCGATACTTTTCGTTGAGCGTGTTTAGCATCTCGCTGTAACGGCCGAGAGTGCCGGAGGTAAAGAGGGTATCGTTCGCGGGCATGACGAGATCGCTGCGGGTGGCGATCTGCACCAGGCCGGGACCGTCTGCCGGCTGCAGGTGCTGGTCGTTGCCGCTCAGCAGTTGCAGGCGAAGGAAGTTGTAACCAGGGACGAGCCGCTGGATCTCATCCATGATGGCGGTGGTGTCAAAGGGGCTGAGACGCGGTTCGAGATTGTTTGCAGCGAGCCAGACGGCGTGACGATCAGCTTCGCCGGATTGCGCGCCGCGGGTCTGGCCCATGTCGCCGCGGGTGCCACTGCCGAAGGGGACGAGCTTGCGGATGTCTGCGCCCATCTTGTCTGCGATGCGGACGATGAGTTCGAAGTCGGTACGGACGCCTGCGCGGTCCGCGGCTTTTTTGACCTGCTGCAGGTCGCCGTAGCTGTTGGTGACAGAGCCGGTCTTCTCGTAGAGGTTGGCGGTGGGCAGCACGACGTCGGCAATGGCCGCAGTCTCGGTGAGGAACATGTCCTGCACGACGACGAAGGCGCTCTTCAAGGCGACGGAATCGACGCCGTAGCGGGCGACGGGGTTGGCGCCGACGATGTAGAGGGCGGAGATCTCGCCGTGGTTGGCGGCGTCGAATATCTCCAGCATGTTTTTGCCGGGGGCGGTGGGGAAACCGCTGCCGTACTCGGTGGCGAAGGCTCCCGCCTGGGCAATGGGAGTGTAGCCGGGGAGCAGGTCAGGCAGGAGACCCATGTCAGTCGCGCCGCGCGAGTTGACGTAGTCGCCCAGCAGCGCAAACTTTACGCTTTCGTGGCTGAGGCCGAGCTTGATGAAGGACTGGAGCGCCTCGCCGTGGATCTCAGGGCCGAAGACGATGAGGAGGTTCTGCTCTTCGCGGAGAGCGTCGCGGAAGGCGGCGAGGGAGGCAACGTCAGCGGATGCGGAGGAGGCTGCGGACTCGTCTCCGCCGATGTAGCTGGCGAGCGCGGCGTAGCCGAAGGCGCTGACCTCGGCGAACTTCTTCGCCTGACGGGTGAGCTTGATTTCATTCTCATTCGCAATGTAGATGCGCGCGTTGTTCAGGCGGACATTGGTGCGCAGAGCCCAGGCCAGCGCGGGATGCTGCTCGGTCGGGTCGCCGCCGATGAGGAGTACTGCGGGTGCGGTGGAGGCATCGCGCAGTGAGGCAGTCTTGTTCGGGTGCCCGGAGAGTGCGCGGGTGAAGGTGGCATAGTCCGCCGTGCGGTGGTGATCGATGTTGTTGGTGCCGAGCACGCCGCGGGCAAACTTCTGCAGCAGGTAGGCCTCTTCATTCGTGATGCGGTTGGAGCCGATGACGGCGATGGCCTCGCCGCCGCGCGCATCGCGCAGTTCGCGGAAACGCTGGCCGACGAGTTCAAGGGCTGCATCCCAGGTGGCGGGCTGCAGGGTGCCGTGGGCATCGCGGATGAGGGGCTGGGTGAGACGGTGCTCGTGATTGGCGAAGTCGAAGGCGTAGCGGCCCTTGTTGCAGAGGAAGTCGCCGTTGATGCCGCTCTTGTCGCGGTTGTCGCCACGGATGATCTCAGTGCCGTCGCCCACGGTGCGCACGCCGAGGGTGGTCTTGCAGCCGTCGCCGCAGTGGGTGCAGATGGTGGCGACGTGGTTCATCTCCCACGGCCGCGTCTTGTAGCGATAGGTGCCGCTGGTGAGCGCGCCGACGGGGCAGATGTCAATGCACATGCCGCACTCTTCGCAGTCGAGGTGCGCGAGCTGGTCAGGGGATTCGCTGGCGGGGATATTGGGCGCGATCACCGAGGATGAGCCGCGATTTTGGATGCCGAGCGCGAACACGTCCATGCCTTCGCCGCATACGCGAGCGCAGCGGTAGCAGAGGATGCAACGGGGACGATCAAAGTAGACGACGGGCGACCACTTCTGCTCGTCGCGATGGTTCTTCGGCTCGGCGTAGAAGCTGTCTGCCGCGCCGTACTTGAAGGTCATGTCCTGCAGCTCGCACTCGCCACCGGCGTCGCAGACGGGGCAGTCGAGCGGATGGTTGCCGAGGAGGAGTTGCAGCGTGGCCTTGCGGGCCTGCTTGATCTCAGGCGTATCGGTGAAGACGACCATGCCTTCGGCGACGGGGGTGGTACAGGCCGTCTGCAGCTTGGGCATCTTCTCAATGCGGACGACGCACATGCGGCATGCGGCCTGCAGGGAGAGTCCGGGGTAGTAGCAGAAGGCAGGTATCTCAATGCCGACGGATTTGCAGGCATCAATGAGCAGCGTGCCCGCCGGGGAGGTGAGGGTCTTGCCGTCGACTGTGAAGGTTACGTCAGCCATCTAGTGAATCTCCACCAATTCCTGCGCGGGCATCAGTTTGGTTCCTGACTGCTTGCCCTCGACATACTCTTCAAACTCTTTGCGGAACTTCTTGACGAAGCCGAGGGTGGGCATCGCGGCTGCGTCGCCGAGCGGGCAGAAGGTGCGGCCCATCATGTTTTCGGCGAGGTACTGCACGTTGTCAATGTCTTTCTTCACGCCGCCGCCATCGTAGACGCGAGTGAGGGTCTTCTTGATCCAGTCGGTGCCTTCGCGGCAGGGGATGCACCAGCCGCAGCTCTCGTGCTGGTAGAACTTGATGACGCGCAGAGCGAATTCGACGATGGAAACGGTCTCGTCGAGCACGACGATGCCGCCAGAGCCGAGCATGGTGCCGGCCTTGCCCATCTGGTCGAAGTCGAGGCCGATGTCAATTTCTTCAGGCAGCAGAACGGGGCAGGAGGAACCGCCGGGAACGACGGCTTTGAGCTGCTTGCCGCCCTTGATGCCGCCGGCGACCTCGTAGATCGCCTTCTTCAGGTTGTAGCCCATGGGGAGCTCGTAGATGCCGGGGCGCTCCACGTGGCCGCTGATGCCGAAGAGGCGGGTGCCTCCGTTGCGTTCGCTGCCGAGTTTGGCGTAGGCCTCGCCGCCCATGCGGAGGATGTGCGGGACGGCGGCGATGGTTTCTGCATTGTTGATGACGGTGGGGCCGCCGTAGAGGCCGACGATGGCGGGGAACGGCGGGCGGATGCGGGGCACGCCGCGCTTGCCTTCGAGCGACTCCATCAGCGCCGACTCTTCGCCGACTTCGTAGGCGCCTGCGCCGGTCTGGGTGATGACGTCAAAGTCGAGGCCGGGGATGCCGAAGATATTTTTGCCGAGGAAGCCCTTGGCGTAGGCATCGGCGACGGCCTTCTCCATGATCTTGAGCAGGTAGCGATACTCGCCGCGCAGGTAGATGAAGCCTGTCTTCGCGCCGATGGCCATGCCGGCGATCATCGCGCCTTCGATGACGGTGTGGGGATCGTGCAGGAAGATGACGTGATCTTTGCAGGTGCCGGGCTCGGATTCGTCGCCGTTGACGAGGACGTACTTGGGCTTGGCGCTCTGCTTGGGGACGAAGGACCACTTCATGCCGGTAGGGAATCCGGCACCGCCGCGACCACGGAGGCCGCTGGCTTTCATCTCCGCGATGATCCACTCGGGGCCCTTTTCGGCGGCGAGACGCGCGGCTTTGTAGCCGTCGAGCTCGATGTACTTATCGATCTCGGCAGCGCCCATGCCGAAGCGGCGGGAGATGACTTTGACTTCATCAGGATGGCTGACCAGGGTAGGCATCTACTTCACATCCTTTCCCAGGCCATGGCTGTAGTCGTCGAGAATCTTGTCTACTTTGGCAGGGGTGAGGTCTTCGTGGAAGTCGTAGTTGACCTGCATGGCGGGGGCCCAGCAGCAGGCGCCGATGCACTCGACCTCTTCGAGGGAAAATTGACCGTCTTCGGTTACGCCTTTATTTTCGACGCCGAGCTTCTTCTTGCAGTGGTCGAGAATTTCGTAGCCGCCGCGCAGCATGCAGCTGATGTTGGTGCAGACCTGCACGTTGTATTTGCCGGCGGGCTTGGTGCGCAGCATGGAGTAGTAGCTGAGGACGTTGCGGACGTCGAGCTCGAAGATGCCGATGCGTTCGGCGATCTCGTGTACGGCAGCATCTGAGATGTAGCCGAGCTCATCCTGCGCGTAGAGCAGCATGGGCACCAGGGCAGAGCGGCGCAGCGGGTAGATCGTGACCAGCTTGTCAAAGCGGGCCGCGAGTTCCGGCGAAAATATCGTGTTGGCTACTGTGCTCACTCTTGCGTCATCTCCAGAATTACTTCAAAAACTTTTTCAGCAGGAACCAGAAGCTGAGGCGGGGCTGGGTGTTGTCTGCTCCGTCTTTTGTGCGCGGCAACCAGCTAAAGCTGAATGCTGCCGGAGGCTTGATGCCAAATTGCTGGCCGATTGGGCCGTTGATAAGTGACTGTCCTGCAAACTTCTCTTGAAGCCGTTGCTTATTCTTGTTGAACATCGCGTCGTACCCCGTTCACCTAAATAAGTTTTGCCGCAAAGTGTTCTACGGCTAACTCCATATCCATCATTTGTTCATCTACTGCGATCATGCCCCCGGTCGTCATGGACCAGCTTCCCATTGTCTGGCGGCCTTTGAACTCCGTCCAGATGCCGATGCCGCTTTCAGCATCGAAGCGCAACGTGAGGATTGCTCCCGCGGTGCGTATGTTTACTTCCAGTTCCTGCGTCGCCTCAACCAGCTGGACGGCGCTCAATCTTCCTGTTACCTGCAGCGCTCCGAGGTGCGAGCGAAGCAGGCTGACTAACGACGTCCAAAGTTCCCGTCGGACTAGTGCGTTCAACTCAGCCTGGACGTCCTGCAAAATCTGCCCTCAGGGGCTAAAGCCCGTCTTTCTGGCTGCTTACTACGGCACGGCTAAAGCCGTGCCCTTAACGAAAACAAATACTTTGGCTAACACTGCTTGCTAGCCCTATCCCTGCTATCGGTCAATCTCTCCCAGCACAATATCGATGGAACCAATTACTGCTACTACGTCTGCCAGCAACTTGCCTTTGCACATGGTCTCTACCGCCTGAAGGGTGGCGAAGGAGGGGTTGCGCATGTGGACGCGGTAGGGCTTGGCGGTGCCGTCAGAGACGACAAAATAGCCCATCTCACCGCGTGGCGATTCAACACCCTGGTAGACCTGACCTGCAGGTACAGCAAAGCCTTCCGTGACAATCTTGAAGTGATGGATTAAGGATTCCATCTGCGTCTTCATCTTCTCGCGCTCAGGGAGAACGATCTTTGGGGCATCGGCGGCGATGCGGCCCTCTGGGAGGCCATCGAGGGCCTGCTGCACGATCTTGAGGGACTCGCGCATCTCCTGCATGCGGACAACGTAGCGGGCCCAGACATCGCCATCGTTGGAGACGGGGACGTTGAACTGGAACTTTTCGTAGCCGGAGTAGGGCATGTCGCGGCGGAGATCCCAATCCACACCAGAGGCGCGGAGCGGGGGGCCAGTGACGCCGAGCGCGATGGCTTCGGCAGCGCTGAGGTGGCCGACGCCCTTGGTGCGGCCGATCCAGATAGGGTTGCCGCTGAGCAGATTCTCATATTCGTCGATCTTCGACGGCATCATCTTGAGGAAGCGGCGCACCTGATCGTAGAAGTCGATGGGCGGCTCCAGCGAGAGGCCGCCAATGCGGAAGTAGCTGGTCATCATGCGCTGGCCGGAGACATTTTCAAAGATGCGCAGGAGCTCTTCGCGTTCGCGGAAGCAGTAGAGGAAGACGGTGAGTGCGCCGAGATCCATGGCGTGGGTGCCCAGCCAGACCAGATGCGACTGGATGCGGGTGAGTTCGTTGAGCATGACGCGCAGGTACTGGGCGCGCTCGGGAATCTCCAGTTCGATGAGCTTCTCTACCGCCAGGCAGTAGGCCAGGTTGTTAGTCAGAGGACAGAGATAGTCAATGCGGTCGGTGAGAGGAACGACCTGCTGATAGAACTTCGCTTCGCAGGTCTTCTCGATGCCGGTGTGGAGGTAGCCAATATCTGGCGCACACTTGACGACGGTCTCGCCGTCAATCTCAAGCAGAAGGCGGAGAACGCCGTGCGTGGAGGGATGCTGCGGGCCCATGTTGAGGACCATGGTCTGGTCCCTGGCTGTGCCTGCCGCCTCATGGTTGTGCAGGGCAGAGTCCTCGATCACGTCGCTGACGGAGGAGTGCAGAACTTCGCGTTCAGTCAGAAATGCCATCAGCGGTAGCCCTCCACCGGGTAGTCCTTGCGCAGAGGATGACCTTCCCATTCGTCGGGCATCATGATGCGGATGAGGTTGGGATGATCGTTGAAGCGAACGCCGAAGAGATCGAAGACCTCGCGTTCGTAGAAGTTTGCCGAGGGCCAGACGTTGACGATACTGTCGATGGCGGCATTGGATTCGCTGACCATGGCGGCGAGGCGAACGCGCTCTTTCAGCCGGTGCGAGAGGATGTGGTAGGTGACCTGAAAGCGCGGGGCGGCAGGGTACCAGTCGACACAGGTGACATCTTCAAGAAAGTTGTAGCCGGCCTGCTGCACGGCACTGGTGGCGGCGATGATCTGTGCAGGGTCAACAAAGAGGGTCATCTCGCCGCGGTCGAAGCGGGCATCGAGCAGGACGCCGGGGAGGGCGTTGACGGCGAGCAGGGCTGCGTTGTCAGGACAGCCTTCGAGAACGGCTGCTTTATCCATCAAAGAGGCCACTAGAGGTCCCCCTTGTCAGTTGACCAGTCAATGACACCCTTTTTCCATACATAGAAGAGGCCAACGCCGACGAAGCCGAGGTAGACGAGCATCTCAAGAAAGCCGAAGTAGCGGGAGCCGGTGATGCGCGGCAGGTCGCGGTAGATGACGGCCCAGGGCAGCATGAAGACGGCTTCTACATCGAAGAGGATGAAGAGCATGGCGACCATGTAAAAACGGACGGAGAAGCGGCTGCGCGCGTCGCCGACGGCGGTCATGCCACATTCGTAGGTCTCCAGTTTTACCTTGGAATTACGGTGCCGCCCAATGAGGTAGGAGGCGCCGATCATGCCACCGGCAAGTCCCACGGCGCATACGATCTGCAGCGCAAGGGAGAAGTAGTTCCAGACGTAAGGTGTGCTCTGCATATCGTGGTTGATGCAATTCTAAACGCTAGACGCGCCAATTTCGACTTTAGGAGCGTGTCTGGCTAGTGTCAAGTTACTGAAAGTCAAAGGCGGCAGGGTGAGTATTGCACACAATTCTGTGCTAGCGCCTCTGGAAATGTGGTGTACCGATGGAAAACCCGCTAGCAGCACAGTCTGCGGGGCAAAACGAGAGGGTGCAGTGCGTGAACCAAGCTTGGTGCGGAGCGAACATCGGGTGTGATGCTAATCACGGTAGCGTGCTGCACATGCCCGCTAGTCTACCAGCTAGATGGAGACAGTGTGACACTCTTCGGAAACTGAAGTTGTTTCCAGTTGAGCCGATAGACAGGGCAGGAGAACCAGAACAAATGTCTACGCTTACGGTTGGCAGTCCAGTTTGTGAAGAATGGCCCGTTCCGGCAGAGCTTGGGCGTGCAGCGGCACGGACGAAGCCTGCTGCTGATGTGCTGCGGCCTGCGCTGACCCGCCGACGCCCCAATCGGGAACAGGGCATTGCGCTGGAGAAGCTGGGCCACGCCATTGAATACCTGATTGACAGCTCGATGGCCCGCTGCGAAGGCCTCTCGACCGATGCACGGTCGCCGGAGTTTGAGGCGGTGCGCATCATGATGCGCTTGAACTGCGAGATCTTTGGAGACTGCAAGCCGGTCGTACCGATCCATGAGCGCATCTGCCGCGCGCTGGGATTCAGACGGCAGCAGATGGTAGGCTCAGTGGAGCATGAACTTCACAATTAACGGGCATTCGCGCCTACTAGAACTCGCCGCCGGCGCTACGCTGGACCAACTGATCGCCGCACTGGAGCTGAAGGGCGACCGCATTGCGGTGGAGCACAACGGCACCATCATCCAGCGCACGCAATGGGCTGCTACCCCGGTGAGCGACGGCGATAAGCTGGAGATTGTTCACTTTGTGGGCGGCGGCTGCTAGCCGTATTACTGTCCCCAGACGAGCACGGAAAATAACGCAATCCAGAAGATCCCCATGGCATGCCAGCACCACGATGCTGTATCCAGCCAGACCTGTCGCGTCTCCAGCCGCCGGGCGTAGAGCAGTGTGCCTACGCAAACCGAGAGACCCATGAGCGCGAACACCAGATGCACGGCGTGGAAGCCGGTGAATAGGTTGAAGTAGCTGCGGCTGACCGTGGCGTTCTGGTAGACGGCGAGGTAGCCGCGGCGCGTGGCGAGCTGCGCCCAAGCCATCCACTGGCCGACGAGAAAGAGCACACCGAGCAGACAAGTGGCGAGCAGCCAGGGCATGGCGCGGCGCGCGGCGGGTTTGCCGAGGCCGAGCCACTCATCCATCACATCTTCTTCGTTGAAAATATGCCGGCGGGCGAGTTCCATGGTGACGCTGCTTAGCAGGAGAATGGCGGTGTTGAGCCACAGGATGGGGGGGATGGGGATGGCGTGCCAGCGGTCCATGATGACGCCGGTGGGGCCAATGTGGGCAACCTGACCGGTCCGGCCCACCAGGAAGAGCACGATGAGGATCAGGAAACCGACGGAATCGGCCAGCAGGAAGAAGAGCATGGCGGGACGCGCGCGGCGCAGACGTTCGCCGGGGCCGTGGCCATTGCGGCGATGATCGTCGCCACCGTCGTCGCCATCGCCACCGCCGCCAGTGCGCTTCAGGTAAGGGGGCTTGCCGCCTGAACCCGGGCCCTGCGGGGCGCGATCCTTCCGTTTTTTCTTGTCAGGGGTGTAAACCGGCGGTGGGGTGAGGGTCGGCATAGTGCATCCGGGGTATTGAGAGCTCAGAAGATTGTCTGGCTGGGGATTGGATGCACCAGCGCAGAGTTCAGGCACAAGATGTATCAGAAATAACATCTGCGCGGCTACCGGTAATGGTTGAAATTCCTGCCCGGGGTGGGGTTATGACGACAGACTGGTGGCTGTAACGTGCTCTTTGTGGGCGCGGACGAGGTCTACGAACATCTGGTGGACGCGGGTGTCGGCGGACATTTCCGGGTGAAAGGTAGCGGCCATGAGGTGGCCTTCGCGGACGAGCGCGGCATCACCGTCGCGGCGGGCGAGGACTTCTACGGCGGGGGCAACCTGGGTGATGCGGGGGGCGCGGATGAAGACCATCTCCAGCGGGCCGCCAGGCAGAGAGGTGGACTCGTTGAGGATGATGGAGTCGTTCTGGCGGCCGTAGGCGTTGCGCTCCACGGTGACGTCAAGGACGCCGAGGGAGCGCTGCGCTGGCTTCTGCACGTTCTTCGCCAGCAGGATGCAGCCAGCACAGGTGCCGAAGGTTGGCATGGTCTGCACGAAATGCTGGAGGGTGGTGAAGAAGTCGCCGCGCTCGAGGAATTTCAGGATGGTGGTGGATTCGCCACCGGGAATGATGAGGCCGTCGAGGTTTTTTAGTTCTTCGGGCTTGCGCACTTCGATGGCGAGCGCGCCAACCTCAGCCAGAGCGTGGGAGTGGGCGGCGAAGTTGCCCTGGATGGCGAGGACGCCAATCTTAAGCATCGAATTGTTCTGGGGTTTTGTCATTCTGAACGCTTACTTCGTCATTCTGAGCGCAGTGAAGAGCTGAGAAATACTGGGATCCTTCGCTGCGCTCAGGATGACGGTTGGGGTGAGAATAGCGCACGAGATAACCCTGCGAAGCGATTCTGCGCTTGCCTTGAGCAAAGCCGAAGAATCGATGCAGGACTACCAGCCGCGAGTCTGCAGCAGATCCTTCTCTTCAATCGCGGCAGCGGCGAGACCCTTCATGGTTCCGGTTACGGCTTCGGCTGCTTCCGCCAATATCTTCGCATCGTTGAAGTGTGTGGTCGCGATCACGATGGCTTTGGCGCGGGAGACGGCTTCTTCGCGCTCTTTCTTGTCGTGCTCGACGTCCAGCGGGGTGGCGCGCTCCTTCATGAAGATGCCGGAACCGACGAAAACTGCTTCGGCGCCGAGCTGCATCATGAGGGCTGCGTCTGCCGGGGTGGCGATGCCACCGGCGGAGTAGTTGGGCACGGGGAGCTTGCCGGTCTGCGCGACCATGCGGATGAGTTCGTAGGCTGCCTGATGCTCCTTGGCGGCGAGATAGAGCTCCTGCTCGCTGAGGACGGTGAGGGCCTTCATCTCGCGCACGATCTGGCGCATGTGCTGCACGGCATGAACGACGTCGCCGGTGCCAGCTTCGCCCTTGGTGCGGATCATGGCTGCGCCTTCGGCGATGCGGCGGAGGGCTTCGCCGAGGTTGCGCGCCCCGCAGACAAATGGGGTGGTGAAGGCATGCTTGTCAATGTGGTGCGCGCCGTCAGCGGGGGTGAGGACTTCGCTCTCGTCGATAAAGTCGACGCCGAGCTGCTGCAGAATCTGCGCTTCGGCAATGTGGCCGATGCGGGCCTTGGCCATGACCGGGATGGACACGGCAGCCATAATCTCTTTGATGAGCTTGGGGTTGGCCATGCGGGCCACGCCGCCTTCGGCGCGGATCATGGCGGGGACGCGCTCCAGCGCCATCACCGACGTTGCGCCTGCTTCTTCTGCAATGCGGGCCTGCTCGACGTTCATCACATCCATGATGACGCCGCCCTTCAGCATCTCGGCGAGGCCGGTCTTCAGCCGTAGCGACGCGCCGGTGCTGCTGTGTCCATTCTTGCTGTGGTCTGAACCTGTCACTGCCATGAAAATCTCCTAAAACTCAAGTTTAGCAGTTTCGGGCAGGGGTGATGGACGCGATGGCGACGAGTCCGGAGTTTGTGCATAAATCAAGGATGTTCGCAGAATTGCAGATTCGCGAAAAGCAGATTCTTCGCTACGCTCAGAATGACAGAAAATAGGGGATTAGGCTGAGGCGCTATGGCGTCTTGCGCTTGCTGGTGGGGACCGCAACAGGGCAGGCTCCTTCGATGCGGTGGCGGGTCTGACGGGCAAAGAGAGCCACCGGGTCAATCACGATGAAAAGCCCCTTGCTCTGCGCCAGCAACTCGCCCGCAGCGTTGCGGACCTCGCCTTCCATAAACATCTTGCGGCCCTCGCGACGGACAAAGCGGCCGGTGACGGTATGCGTCTGGTTCAGGGGCGAGGGGCGCAGGTAATTGATCTCCATGTGCCGCGTCATAGACACGGTGTCAAAGAGTTTGTTGACCTTGCCCATCGCTTCGTCAAGCAGGGTGGCGATGATGCCGCCGTGGATGTGGCCGGGAGGGCCTTCGTAGCGACTGCTGAGTTTGACGCGGGCGATGGTGGTGTTGGTCTCGTGGTCGAGGCGGAAGCGCAGCTTCAGGCCGTAGTTGTTGGCAGGGCCGCAGCCGAAGCAGCGGTTTACACGGCTGCCCAGGGCCTGGTTGAGCAACGCGGGAGCGTGGCCGGCGCCGGATTTTTTCTTTGCAATCGTCATAGGCTTTCTCACACTGTACTGCACTGCGTTGATTTGCAGCAGGTTGACTCTACTGGTTTGGATGCCAAGGGCGGAGGCGGCGGTGCAGGTATATCTCTGTGTTCCTCCGCGCAGGATTCAACGCCGATTCATCTTTATTTCATGTAGGGCAGGCACTCTGGAAGCAGATCACAGTGCAGGAGACGCCGTCTATGTACCGCCCGTCATTTGATCGCCCGGAGCCCAACAGGGAGCAGCATGACACGCTGATCCTCTCTGACCTGCACCTTGGTTCGGAGATGAGCAAGGCGCGGGAGGCTCTGCAACTGCTGCATGCTGTGGAGTACCGCCAACTTATTCTGCTGGGCGACATCTTCTCTGACCTGAACTTCAGCCGGTTGACCGGCGACCACTGGAAGTTTCTGGGTGCGCTGCGAAAGCTCTCAAATCCGAAGCGGCAGGTGAAGGTGATCTGGGTAGAGGGCAACCACGATGAGGGGCTCTCAAAGATCATGTCGCATCTCGTCGGCATTCCGGTGTACAAGCGGTACGTGTGGGAGTATGCGGGCAAGCGCCACCTGGCGATCCATGGGCACCAGTTTGACCGGTTTGTGAGCCGCAACCTGCTGATCAGCCGCATTGGGGTGGAGATATACCACTACCTGCAGATGGTGGACAGCCCGAATAAATTTGTGACGCGCCATATGGACCGGTTCAATACGCGATGGCTGCGGCTGACGGAGAAGGTGGCTTCGGGAGCGCTGGCCTACGCGAGGATGGGGCATGTGGATCGCGTCTTCTGCGGGCATACCCATGTGGCCGACGAACGCACGAAGGACGGCGTGCAGTACTTCAATACCGGTTCGTGGGTGGATGAAACGCCGACCTATATCACGGTGTCAGAAGCAGGTGTACGCATCAATCTCTACGAAGGAGCTGCCGATGAATCCCCAGCTTACGATCGTTATTCCAGCTCGGAACGAGGCCTGGAACCTGCCGAGGTTGCTGACCTCTTTGAGCAGGCAGGACTACCCGCTCTTGCAGCATACGAAAGTGTACGTTGCTGATGCGAACTCAACGGACAACACGGTTGCGGCGGCCATGGCGTTCGCCGATCGTCTCAACATCACGATTATCCCGGGCGGCCTGCCTGCTGTCGGGAGAAATTCGGGCGCAAGACTGGCTGATACTCGCTACGTACTCTTTCTTGATGCGGATGTAGAACTGCGAGATCGCACCATGTTGCGCAGAGCAGTGGAGGTGATGCAGTGCCGGCAACTGCACTGCCTGACGACCAGCATCGGCTGCACGTTTGGATTATTTCGCGACGATTTGCTCTTTGCAGCGAACAACGTGGCGCAACGCATCGCGAGCGTCTTTGCACCTTTCGGCACAGGGATGTTCCTGCTTTTCGATAAAGCTGAATTCGACAGGCTGGGCGGGTTCCACGAGCAGGCGTTGTACGCAGAGGATTACCTACTGACGAAGAAGGTCGCGGTGCGGCGCTTTGGCATTCTGCCGGGGAAGGTGTACACCAGCAACCGGCGCTTCCAAAAGATGGGCCATGGGCGCATTGCGCTGATGTTTCTGCGTACCGCGTTGAATACATGGAACCCAAGCTACTTTATGCGCGATCAGGGCTATTGGAGAGAGCCAGTGCAAGAGAAGCCAGCTGCCTGATTTCATGAGTACCGCACTATACTGATAGTGCGATGGCAAAGACCTTCTACATTGAAACATTTGGCTGCCAGATGAATGCCCATGACTCGGAAAAAGTTATTGGCACGCTGGAGCAGGAAGGCTATGCCCGCGTAGAAGATGAGGCCAATGCGGAGCTGATCCTCTACAACACCTGTTCCATCCGCGATAAGGCGGAGCAGAAGGTCTTCCATCGGTTGAATGAGTATAAAGCGATGCAGGGCGAGGGCAAGAAGTTTGCCGTGCTGGGCTGTGTGGCGCAGCAGGAAGGCGAGAAGATCTTCGAGCGGGCGCCGTATGTGTCGCTCGTATCTGGTTCCGCCAGCTACCGCAACCTTCCGCAGATGCTGGTGCGGCTGGAGGCGGGTGAGACGCGCATTACCGGCCTGGACGATCGCCAGACCGATGAGACGTTTGAAACTGAATTCACTTCGCGCGCCAATCCACACCGCGGCTACATCACCATCATTGAAGGCTGTGACAAATTCTGCGCGTACTGCGTGGTGCCGTATACACGCGGCAAAGAACGTAGCCGCACGGCGGAGTCTGTGCTGCGCGAAGCGCGGCGTATGGCCGATAGTGGGTATACCGAGATTCAACTGCTGGGACAGAATGTAAATTCCTACGTCGATCCGACAGGGAAGAAGACGTTCGCGGAACTGCTGCTCTCCATCGGCGAGATCAATGGCATTCGCCGGGTGCGCTTTACGACATCGCATCCGCGCGATTTCACGCGGGATATTGTGGAGGCCATCGACGCCTCTCCTGCGCTATGTGACCATGTACATCTACCAGTGCAGAGCGGCTCCAGCTCCGTGCTGAAGGCGATGGCGCGCGAGTACACGCGCGAGTGGTATCTGGAGCGCATGAGCTGGATCAAGGCGGCGAAGCGGGATATCTCTATCACCAGCGATATGATCGTCGGTTTTCCGGGTGAGACGGATGAAGACTTTGAACAGACGCTCACGATGATGGATGAGGTAAAGTACGATGCGATCTTTGCGTTCAAATTTTCGCCGCGGCCCAATACCCCCGCTATCCACATGGCAGACAGTATTCCTGACGAAGTGAAGATGGCCCGCTTGAAGCAGTTGAACGACCGGCAACGGGAGATTCAGCGGCTGCACTATGCACGGCACCTGGGCGAACTGGTGGAAGTGATGGTGGAGAGCTACAATCCGCAGCGAGGGCAGATAACGGGGCGCAGCTCACAGAATAAGACGGTGAACTTCACCACTTCGCAACCTATTCTGCCTGCCATTGGCAGCTACCTGCGGGTGCGCATTACACAGACCATGCCGAACAGCCTGCTTGGCGAAGCAGCCGTAGCGAATTAGGATGCAGAAGTAGAGTGATGGATATTTTCAACAAACCCGAAGCGCCTGCTGCTCCCGATGTGGAGATGAAGATTCGCGGCCTGATGATGGACCCTGTCACCAACATGCCGATCATTGTGCTGAAGGATGTGGACAGTGAGATGGTGCTACCGATCTGGGTGGGGATGTATGAGGCAAATGCCATTGCGCTGGAGATTGAGAAAGCCACGCCGCCGCGTCCGATGACGCATGACTTGCTGCGCAATGCTATCCGCGGATTGAACGCGCAGGTGAAGAAGGTAGTTGTCTCTGAACTGCGCGACGATACGTTCTACGCCGTGATCTGGATGGATCAGGATGGGGAACTGGTGACCATGGATGCACGACCATCTGACGCACTGGCGCTGGCACTGCGTTCGGATTGCCCGATCTACGTGAGCCGCCAGGTGCTGGATAATTCCAAGCTAACCGCCAATGGCGCACAGAATATTAACTCCGATGAGTTGCGCCGCTGGCTTGAAGGCCTGGGTGACGAGGATATGGGCCGCTACAAGATGTAGCCCGCTACCACTATGAACCTTCGCAAGCTTATCTTTTCATTCATAAGGTCAACGGAGATACTACTGCGCGGCCGGGTGAATCCAAGTGAATTGGACAGCATTCAGGAGTTTCTGCTTTTCTTTTACGACCCCGCGCTGGGATCTTCCATTCATGAAACACCTATGCTGGAAGCGCTGCGCGCAGCCCGTCCAGAGGCACGAATCACCGTCGCGACGTTCGGTCTGGCAGCGCAGGCGCTGCGCAATAATCCGTATATTGACCGCGTACTGATCACACCTAATCCTTATACCCATACTCTGGCTGCGGCGCGCTTTCTGCGGCGGGAGTATCGGAGTGGACGCGCCTTCTGCTTGATAACTACCCGGGGAAGCAGCCGCACTCGCATTGCAGCTGTTGCACTTATACTGGGCGGCAAGGCGTTGAGAATTGGGTTCACGCAGGTTCCTGCACTGTACGATGTTCCACTCACAGCAGGTGGCCAGGAAAGCCAGATTAATATCAACCTGAGCACACTTTCGCCACTGGGAATCCATGCGCGTGATATTGAGCCTCGGCTCTTCTTGTCATCGTCAGAAATCAATCTTGCGCGCAACTTAATCGGTAATCCTGAAAAGGGGACCGCGGTGTTGGTAACGCGCACCAGCGGGGGACAACCTACACGCTGGCCTGAAGATCGTTTTGTTGAGGTGGCGCAATATCTCATACGCAAGCATGGTTTGTGTGTTCTCTTGACCGGTATGCCAAGCGATGTGGCCGTCCAGCAGGCTCTCGCTCAGCGTATAGGCCCGGGGGCAGAATCGATTGCGGGAAAAACCACGGTGGCAGAACTGGCGGCCGTATGTTCTCTTGCCGATATTGCGATTACGCTCGATACGGGAGGTCTTCACGTGGCGCGCACTCAGCAATTGCCTTTGGTAGTCATTGCGCCCGCCTGGCAGAATTCGGTCGAATGGATGCCCCTGGGCCGGCCATGGGCACGGATTCTCAAAGGGCCGTGGTTTCCGGCGCCGCCACCACCGAATTATGCAATTGAGGAAGTCAGCGTAGCCGAGGTGATTGCCGCTGCGGACGATCTGCTCGCACTCTATCCTCCATCCGCAGAAGCGAGAACTACTCGCGTGAAACATAGCCTGATTAGTACAACCCCATAAGAGCGTTCCTCAAGATACGATAGGGAGAGCATGGGCAGCCTGAAGCGTATCTTCAACAACCTATTTGCGCTTGTCGTCGCCAACATCACTATGGTGGCGAATCAACTACTGCTGCCTCCCATCTTTCTTCACCAGTATGGGATCGCGCTCTACGGAGAATGGCTGGCGCTCTCTGTAGGAGTTGCGTATCTGCGTACGCTGAATTTCGGAGTACAAACTTACGTCAACCAAGACCTCGCCTTGCGCTTTCACCGGGGCGAGATCGAGGGGTACCATGTGCGGCAGTCGACAGCACTACGCCTGCTGCTCGGCATCTGCGGGGGCGCGGCGTTGCTCTCGCCGATCATTTTTCTGCTGCCCATATCGCACATTCTGCGACTCAGTATCTCTAACCAGCAAGCCACCCTGGCTACGTTTCTGCTGGCCATGCAGGTGCTGGTAAACATTCTGTTCGGCTACTTCTCCGGCATCTTTATGGTGATCGAGAAGGCACACCGCGGTACCCAATGGAACAACGGACAGCGCATGCTGTTCATCCTGGCTACTGTTGGGGCAATCCTGTTGCATGTATCCTTCGCCATGCTCGCGTTCGTGCAACTCGCCACGTATGCCGTGGTATTCGTGGCTGTGATGATCGACCTCAAGCGCACAGCGCCACAGATATTTCCCAATGTTAAACACTGGGACCGCAGTTCGGTGAGTGAAATCCTCAAGCGAAGCGGGCATTTCGGCCTGATCTACTCATGCACCTTCCTCGCATTTGAAGCGCCGGTGCTGGTGCTACAGCGCATTGTTGGGCCAGCGTCAGTCGTTGCATTCACCTTGATGCGAACGATCTTCTCCATGGGACGCCAGATACTGGCCGTGCTTACCCAATCGCTGGGGCCGGAGATTACAGCACTGTTTGGAAAGCGCGACTGGCGGCAATTGCGCACTCTCTATGGATATTCTGAGCAACTGATCTTCGCCTGTATCCCTACGGTTAACCTGGCCATCCTGGTTGCATCGCCCTGGCTGCTCAGTGTGTGGAGGGTTAACAAGTCTGGTATGTTCCAGCTCTACCCCTACGTGGTGTGCGCGGCGATCTCGATTGTGATGGCAACGGAAGAGCACAAATACCAATTCCAGTTTGCGACGAACTCGCACGAGAAGCTCGCGCGCTTCATGTTTGGCTCCTATCTTGTCATGGTGACATGCTCCATCCCGTTGGTCAGGATATTCGGCATCATGGGCTTCCTCGGTATCTGGCTAGTGACTGAGGTCGCGCAACTGATCTACATCGTGCATCTTAATCACCAACTCTTTGACACGTCTGTGACCGGGGTAGAGAAGCTCACCCTGCGCAACCTGACCCGCATGCTGGCGCTCTCTCTGGCAGGTCTGGTAGCGGCTGGAGCCACACTGCGCTATACCGCCGCGGCAGGCCATGGGCTGCAGATTGCCTCTACCATCGCCACTGTTGTTCTGGTGGGCGGCGTATCCTACTTGCTCTTCGATCTGCGGTACGTGGCTGGTGGTTTCGTCCGCCGCATTCGTGGACGTTTCGCCCAGCAGCAGTCATAGTCTGGCAGGGAGATTCTTGCGTGCGCTTTTACGTCTTCAGCCTGCGGTTTCATATTCGCCCGCGGAATACCGACTGGCTGTACAACCAGCACCTGCCACGGGTCAGGAGTTTGCCAGCGACTTCGAGATCTACCTCCAGCAAGCCTGGATTCCAAGTCTGAGCTAGTTACGCTGAACTCCGAGGCGGGAGCAGATACTTAGAGAGCTCTGGATCCGGTATCGGGTGGGAGGATTCGCAGTATTCCGTTATTTTTGCCGCATTTATAGGCCATTTCGCTCGAGATGCTTACGCGGAAGTGACATAACATGCAGAAAGTAAGCATGTTATTTGTCGGGTGGGAGGAAAATCGGAAGGGTTTACCCGCGGTGCTGGCGGCCTTTCAGGCCGCTAACACGATCTATCCAGACAAGTTAGAGCTATTCGTCGTCACCAACTTTGCAGATGGGCCGGTTTCGATTCCGGCAATGCCGAACCTGAAAGTGGTGGGTCAGCTGGGCCGGGACGAAGTTAGCGACCTGACGTGCCAGAGAGCCACGTGCTCCTGATGCCAAGCACATTTGAGACCTGTGGCTGGGTCTATCTGGAGGCAATCGCCGCGGGAACTATTGCCATCGCATGAGACGCGCCAACACCGCAGGAGATTCTAGCGGACGGTCGCGCTGGAATTCTGGTACACCCCACAGGAAGCGCCGTAACGGAAGCCATACTGAAATTGCTAGTTCAGCCAGAATACGATATGTGCCAACTGGCAGAGCGGGGCTGGCAACGTATCCGCGACGTGTATTTGCCAGGAATCGCGGCGGTAGGAATGAAGCAACTGGAATGGAAGCCAAGGAACGATTCAAGGTAAAACAGAGGGTAAACGACAGCCCGGTTCTTTAGTATACATAATATATGTTATCGGACATTATATGTGGACACAATGCTGAAGCTGGAATCCTTCGACTCGCCCCAGCCCATCCCCCAAAACGCTACTGAGGGGTCTCTCTATTCAGGCCTGATGTGGATAGGCTTGGGAGGCCCACGGCTATCCACACCTCAACCGGTCGCTATGTGTTAGATTCAACAAAGCCCTTCCGACGAGTGCGGAATGCGGAGAGATGGCCGAGTGGCTGAAGGCGCACGCTTGGAAAGCGTGTATACCGCAAGGTATCCAGGGTTCGAATCCCTGTCTCTCCGCCATATACTTCCACCTACGACCAAGTATTCAAACAAGGCAGGATTTACCCGTGTCCGGGCCCACGTGTTCCCGTGGCCCGGTTTGCGTAGATCCCCTGAGCGTATATACGCAGCTGGCTGGCTTCCAGCCCGGTTAGCGGAAGAGGTTGGTCTTGGCCAGGTCGAGGACTTCGTCGCCGCGTCCATTCAGGATCGCCTTCACCATGTAGAGGTTGAAGTCCACGATCTGGTCCAGCTTGAGGGATGGCGGCATGGCGAGCTCCTGCCGGTTCACCGCAATATCTACCAGCGCCGGACCGTCATGAGCGAAAGCACGCTCTAGTGCAGGCCGGACGTCCCCGGCATCTTCCACGTGAATGCCAAGAATTCCCGCGCCCTCTGCAATCTTCGTGAAGTCAGGATTAATCAAGTCCGTCGCGTAGCTCAGGAAGCCTGTTGCCTTCATCTCCAGTTCCACAAAGCCGAGCGAACTGTTGTTGAAGACCACCATCTTGACCGGAAGCTTCAACTGCCGCAGCGAAAGTAGATCGCCCATCAACATGGAAACACCCCCATCGCCTGAGAGCGTGACGACCTGCCGGCCAGGATACGTAATCTGCGCTCCTATTGCCTGCGGCAGTGCGTTTGCCATGGAACCATGGTTGAACGAACTCAATAGCCTCCGCTTGCCATTCATGGTCAGGTAGCGTGCTGCCCAGATGACAGGCGTGCCTACGTCTACGGTGAATACTGCGTCCTTCGCGGCCAGTTCGTCTAACACCTTTGCCACATACTGCGGATGGATTGGCTTCTGGCCGGGCTTGCCTGTCGCCAGATCATCCAAGCCCTTACGCGCTTCGCGATAGTCGTTCCGCGCTGCGTCAAGATGCTTGTGGTCTTTCTTAGCTTTAATCTTTGGAAGCAGCGCTCGCAGGGTTTCGCCGATGCCGCCTACTAAACCCAGGTCTACTTTACTGCGTCGCCCTATCTGCTCTTCGCGGATGTCTATCTGCAGTACACGCGCATCCTTTGGATAGAACTGCTGGTACGGAAAATCCGTTCCCAGCATCAGCAGTGTGTCGCAACTGCGCATTGCCTGATAACCGGAGGAAAAACCCAGCAGGCCCGTCATGCCTACATCGTAGGGGTTATCGTACTCAACGAATTCCTTGCCGCGCATTGCATGCACAATGGGCGACTGCAGCTTCCCTGCCAGGGCTACCAATTCATCGTGCGCACCGGCGCAACCCGCTCCGGCCAGAATAGTCACCTTCTGCGCGTTGTTCAGTTCACCCGCGAGCTTTTCCAACTCAGCAGACGCAGGAATCACCTCAGACTGAGCGTACGAGAAGGATACGCGCCGCTCTTCGTTGACCGCGTTTGCCAGCGCAACGTCGCCGGGAATGACAAGTACGGCTACACCTTTCTTCGACAGAGCCGTCTGTATCGCCAGCTCCAGCAAGCGCGGCATCTGAGAAGGATGCGAAACCAGTTCGCAGAAATGGCTGCACTCTTTGAACAGCAGTTCCGGATGCGTCTCCTGAAAATATCCGCTGCCAATCTCCTGCGATGGGATGTGCGCCGCAATGGCCAGCACGGGGACGCGGCTGCGGTGGCAATCATAGAGACCGTTGATCAAGTGAAGATTGCCCGGCCCACAGCTGCCGGCACATACCGCGAGCTTGCCGGTTAGTGCGGCCTCGGCTCCAGCGGCAAATGCAGCAGTCTCTTCATGCCGTACGCCAACCCAGCTCATTCCTTTGCGTACGCGCAGAGAGTCCGTGATGCCGTTCAGTGAATCACCTGCTACACCGTAGATTCTCTCGACACCGGCAGCAGCCAAAACCTCTACAAACAGTTCAGCAACTTTCTTCGCCATTGCACACAGTTCCCCGCTGGCTCAGCCGGATATCCATAAACTCAGCACGCTCGGTCTGTCGGCAGCAAGGGCCTTTCAGTTTTCTTAGATGCAGGCTTGGCGCCAGTAGTAACAAGAATCCGGACTTCGGTCGCGACAAGGTACCGCATTCCGGTACATTTCGCCGCTCTCTGCCTGCATGCAGGTCATCTTGCAGCGCCTGTGTGCGCGCGGGCTTCACGTAGCAGCGGCTGATCTGCATCCGCAAACTTCCAGTGCTGCAGGAACCCTTTGTAGGCAGCAGCGCTGTTGTTCTCATCGCCAAGATCTGCAAACGCAGCGCCTAATCCTGCCTGCGCCAGTGCGTAGACCGGAGCACGCCCCAGATAGGTGGACCCGCGATGTTCCAGCACCTGTTGGAAATCCACGATGGCTAACTGCGGTTGATGGGCCTGCAGGTGAGCCACGGCGCGTAGGTAGGTGACGAGAGAGACCCGCTCATACTGCCGCACAGTTTCCAGCAGCGTCAGTGCACTGGGTGAATCGCCCGCACGCAGAAGGGCCGCTGCATGCAGTTCGGGAATGTAAAGTTTCTGCACCGGTACGCTCACGGTATTTGCTGCAAGAGCGTCAGTGAGTGTCCGTGCCATAGCAGCATCACCACACACCGTCTGGGTCATCGCAATATAGAACTGCATCTTCGGTGAAGGCTGTGACTGGCCCAGTGCCGACATTGCATCCTGCTCCAGGGCAACGGTTCCAGTACACTGATTCGCGAGTGCGCGGTCATAGGCCCCCTGCGCGAGATACGTTGCAGCCAGGTTGTTCAAGGCTCCCGGAGCTTCGTCGCCAAGGTGCTGTTCCTGTGCCAGCTTTGCTGCACTGCGCCATGTCTGCTCTGCCAGCTTCCATTGGCCGGTATTGTCCAGATAGAGCCCATACTCCAGTCTGCCATCAAGACTATTGCTATTGCTGATGCGCTTCGCCTGAAGATCGACTTCGGCCTGCTGGCCTTGCAGATAAGCCGAGGTCAGCAATATGCCGGTTTGCGCATACCCATTGCGTTCAGCTTGCTGCGCCATCTGGGTGGCTGTCTCAAAGTGCCCGAGTGCAATTAGCCCTGTTTCAGCCTGTGCGTATGTGGCTGCGGTATTCGGATGCTGGCCGCTGGCCTGCTGGGCATCATTGAATGCTTCCTCGTAGTTGCCCACCGTAGCATTCAATAGCGCGGCGCGTAGTTGCATGGCTGGACCACTGGCGGATGTACTGCCCAGAGCCCTCAGATCATCCTGCGCCTTGTCCCATGCGCCGTGGTAGAGGTCGTCTGCAAATGCGACGTAACGTTGTTGCCTGCCAGTGAGCTTGCCCGCCATTGCGGCGGCGCGCGATGCATACTGCGCAGCGTCTCCGTCGGCATGGATGGCGGCGCTTGCGTCTGCCAATCGCATGTATGCCAGAGCAAAGCCGGGATCGGCAGCTACGGCTTTATGGAACTGTAGCGCCGCGGTTACTGCATCACCATCTGCCAGCGAATGTTCGGCGTCGGCGTACGCCTTGAGCGCGGGCCAAGACGATGTCTGCGCCTGGCTGAAGACTACATGTTCAGAGGCAACGGCCTTTGTTGATTCTCCGAGCGCGACACGTAACTTTTCCGTAGCGCGGTCTGTCGCATCCAGCAGATGATCCAGATCGGGCGACTCCTCCTGCACACTGGCTACGGTGATACCGCCATCGGTATCAAGGGCGCTTAGAATTAATTTAAATTTGCTACCTTCCTGCTGCACGGTGCCAGCGAGATATACCTTGACGCCGTAGGCGATGGCGATGGACTGAACATGGCCCTGGGTGAGCGGGATGGTCGCGCGATTTTTGCCGCGGCCGGCTTCGAGCTGCTCATCCGAGAGCACGGTGAAGTAGCCGGAGCTGCTCAGCTCGATTGCCAGTGCCTGCCGTAGAGCTGCGTCCATTTGTGGATCGCTTGTTTTGTTTACAATCACGCCAAGCAGCACGCTGTCACCTGGCTGTAGCATGGGGCGAGGCTTATGCATCGCGTTGAAGATGAAGGCAGCCAGAATTGCGGTTGCGGCCAGACCGGCGGCGAACAAATAAGCTGTTTTACGCCTGCGGCGTAAGCGCGCACCAGGAGTATCGCGCAGTGTGGCCTCAGCCAGTTTGCGCTGCACCTCTCCATCTGCAAACATGCCCATATTTTCGAAGTGTGGTTCGGAGATTGGCGCGGCTGGTTCCGGCACGCGCTCTACCGGCATGTGAATGGTGGATGCGCTGCTGCCGGGATCTCCATCCAGATCGTGCGCAGCGGAATCTGCCATGGATGCGCTGCGTTCCATCGCACTTGATCCCGGACGAACTGCGGGGACGGCTGGAACGGTGCCGGAACTCTGCTTGCTCACTGGGGGCGGCGAGGGCCGTTTCACATCTTCACGTGTGACCGCACGAATAGATGCTGAATTGCGGCGCATGGTGCGGCGGTCGCGCGCCACAGGGTCATTATGCGCCTCATGCGGTATTGGCACGGGAGCGCCGCCACGGCTGAACCAGCCTTTGCGCGTGTTCACCTGCTCCAGCGCCCACTTCAGATCAATCGCCTGCTGATAGCGATCGGTGCGATCTTTCTCCAGCGATTTCAGGACGATCTTTTCCAACTCCTTCGGAACTGCGTGGTTCCAGTCACGGATGGGCTCTGGATCGCGGCTCAGTAGACCGACAAAGACCAGTGCGCTGGTTGCGCCGTTGAACGGAACCTGGCCGGTGGCCATTTCATACAGCACCGTCCCCAGAGAGAAGATGTCGCTGCGGCCATCCAGCGGCTCACCACGCGCCTGCTCGGGCGACATGTAGGCCACAGTGCCAACGGCGGAGCCAGTCGCTGTCAGATTCACCCGAGTTATTGAGTCGGAGGTGTCAACCTTTGCCAGACCGAAATCCAGGATCTTGACGTGGATCTCGCCTGTAGCCTTGCTCACCAGAAAGATATTTGCCGGTTTGATATCGCGATGGACGATACCCTTGGCATGCGCTTCCTGTAGGGCTTCGGCGGTTTGTGCGCCGACGGCCACAATCTCTTCGAGCGCGATGCCGCCGCGCGCGATACGCTCCCGCAGCGTCTCGCCTTCGAGCAGCTCCATCACCATGTAGGGCTGGCCGTCGTGTTCACCAATGTCGAAGATGGTGGCGATGTGGGGATGATTCAGGGCCGACGCGGCGCGGGCTTCGCGCAGGAAGCGGGCACGAACTCCATCTACCTCAAAGCCTTCGTGCAGCATCTTGATGGCAACATCGCGATGCAGGCGAGGATCGTAGGCGCGCAGCACGGTCCCCATGCCACCAGCGCCAAGCTGGCCAAGTATTTCGTACGGACCAAAATTCTGACCAGTCTCCGGCATCGTGTCTCTTTCGTCGTTTCTACCGATTGCGTGGTCATCCCAGGGCCATGCAGTGAGGCTATGCGGATGCTGAGCCATAATACGCACCTGCGCGATAGAATCCTAGTAACAAGATAAGGACGCCTCAACGTAAGTACGCCGCTTCCCTGCCCATGAATCCTGAAGAAAACCAGACTTCCAGCACCGCCGCCAAACAGCCGCTCACGCGGGCCCTGTCGCCCCAGACCCTGCTGATCGACGCAGACGATACCCTATGGGAAAACAATATCTATTTTGAAAGGGCTATAGCCGCCTTCATCTCGTATGTGAACCACCGTACCTATACGCCACAGGAGGTTCGGCTGCACCTGAACCGGCATGAGATGGCAACCATCCGCGCCCACGGCTATGGGCTGAAGAGCTTCCGTATGTCACTGGTGCGCTGCTTTGAAGAGCTGGCCGAACGGCCGGTTACTCCGGAGATGCACCGCGAGATAATCGGCTTTACAGACGCCATTGCTGCGGACGAGATGGAATTGATCGCCGGAGTGGCCGATACCCTGCACCAGCTCGCTGCCCGCCATACCGTGTGGCTGGTGACCAAAGGGAATGAGGATGAGCAGCGCGGAAAGCTGAAACGTTCGCGTCTGGACCACTATTTCCATGGCGTTGAGGTACTACCAGAGAAGAACGAGGCCGCCTATCGCGCTCTTATTGATCGCCACGGCTGGGATGCGGATACGACCTGGATGATAGGCAACAGCCCGAAGAGTGACATCAATCCTTCTCTGGCTGCGGGCCTGCATGCTGTCTTTATTCCGCATACGCATACCTGGATTATGGAGGAGGCCGAGCTCTCGCGTCCACCGGATGGCAAGCAGTTGATTGAGATGGGGAGCTTCAGGGAGCTGGCTGAGATTTTCTAGTGCTGGTGGTACTCTTTTCTCATGTTGGAGTTCCCTTATCAGAGCTCACTCGTCCGATTTTGGGATGCGTTAGTTGTGTTATTTGGATTGAGTGCACTTATGTTCGCATACCATGATTCCTTCAAAGGAGCCCGCTCTCATTACCTTGAGATTGTGTTGGGAGTCGGAGTCACTAGCCTTAGCCTATGGAACTACTATCTTCTTTTCCACTATTTGATCTATAAACACAAATCAAAAAAGTGGCCCTTAGTTAGGGCAACTGTGCATGACGTAGGCTACAACCTGGATGACGAGTCAGGAACCTACTTCACAATCGCAACATATAGCTTTGCGGCCAATGGCGACTGGACAGGTCATTATTCGCGCGATTTTGGCAGCGAAGAACACGCAAAAGCATTTGCACGCTTTGCGTTAGGGCGCAACATTCCCATCCGTTATAAGCCGTCCAATCCCCGGATTTTCTTCGCGGATGAAAGTGGTCTGGCATTCACGCCGATGAACTCGGTTAGTACAGGCCCATCGGCAAATCCCCCCGCACTCTGATTAGCTATATTTGGGTTATACTGAATAACGGATTGGCACCTGCAGCCTGGCACATTTGCGCCACAGCATGCGGAGGTGGCGAAATTGGCAGACGCACTAGCTTGAGGTGCTAGCGCCGCAAGGCATAGGGGTTCAAGTCCCCTCCTCCGCACCAAATCCACCTATTTTCAGGAAAGCGGCCGTCGTTACTCAACGGCCCGGTAAGTGAAGCAATGAGCTCCATCGGTCTTTATCTTCTGGTAATTATTCACGTGGTGGTCTGCCTGTTTCTGATCGGCGTTGTTCTGCTGCAGCAGGGCAAGAGCGCTGATCTCGCCGGCGCCTTTGGCGGCCAGGGTTCGCAGACGGCTTTCGGTCCCCGCGGAGCAGCCAATCTGCTCACCCGCCTGACGACCTGGGCGGCTGTCGCCTTTATGTTTACCTCGATCGGGCTGACCGTGATGATGTCTCGCCGCGCTGCGGACCATTCCGTGTTGAGCGGCATGTCAAGCCCCGCGCAGAGCACTCCCGCGAAGAAGTAACCGCCTTTCGCAGCAAATTCAAAGGGCAGGCCTCGCGCCTGCCCTTTTTCATTCGCAACAGAGGCCGCTCAGTGCCGCACGAGCGTACCGCGGCCAAACATGTTGTTGCAGTTACCGCCATTCACTATAAATTCTCCATCTAGTCCTGCGCTGGCGAAGTCCGTAAGATTTCCCGCCATCATCAAGCTGGATCCGTCGTCCATGGTGAACGTAGCAACATAAATATCGCCAGCTAACAAACTGGTTGTGCCCATCGCCGTAGAGTGCGTGAAGCAGGGCAAGCCCTGCACTGCAAGCGATCCGCTTAAGGTACTGAGCCCACTGGGCGACGATGACTGCGTAAGCTGCGCGCTGAATATTGCGTTGTACGATGTGCCACCCAGGATGGCAGACATCGGCGCCGTGCCCGAGTAGTTCCCCGTTACAGGAGTAATTGCCTGCGCTGTGAAATTGCCGGAAGAGTTACTAACAACGCATCCAGATGGTGCAGCCGATCCGGTCAGCGTGTAGCTTCCGCCCCATCCCGTCGCCGAAGACTTTCCCTGGATAGAGAGCTGTGCCAGCTGTGTCGGGACAGGAAGCGTCATTGGCACCAAAGTAAAGCTGCCGTCCACGGCCACTGTTCCGGTCAGTTGAACGGGGATAGTGACCAGCATGGAGAGAGGATTCAAAAGATATCCGCAAGGAGCAACGACTTCTCCGCTCGCGACAAGCTGAGTCCCACTCTGAACGAGAGCCAGTGCGGCCATAGGATAGGTCGAGCTTGCCCGGTCACCCATAATTCCCCAGTTGCCCGTCAGACCGGTATAGGAATTGGTGACAGGCGGCGTTGGATTGCCGCCACACGAGATGAACGCTGCTGCGGGGAGAATCAGTAGCGGCAAAAGCAGCAACTTGCGGCCAATACCCATGATGTACTCCGTCTTGTTGGCAGAATTTTACACCTGCTCCCCCAGAACAAATGTGATTCGGAACCTCGTATCATGAAGGCATGATCCATGAAGTTCTCAGCGTCGGACTGCTGCAATGCAATTGCTCGATTTTGGGCGATGAAGCCACTCACGAAGCCATCGTCGTCGATCCGGGCGACGAGATTGACCGTATTCTGGCCGTACTGGCGAAGCATCAGCTCACAGTGAAGCAGATCATCGTCACGCACGCGCATATTGACCATATTGCCGGCGCTGCCCGGCTGAAGGCTGTAACAGGAGCCCCAGTCTTCTACAACCAGCTCGATTTGCCCCTGGTGAAAATGATGGATATGCAGGCCGGCTGGCTGGGCGTTGCCACTCCTGTCGTCGCGGAGCCCGATGCCAGCGCGGAGGAAGGCTTCAAAATCGGCGTTACCGGCATCCAGGGTGTTGTGCTGCATACTCCCGGCCATACCGAGGGCAGTATCTCCCTGCACTTTCCCGAAGAGCACCTTCTACTTGCCGGAGACACCCTGTTTGCCGGCAGCATTGGCCGGACGGATCTGCCCGGTGGGGATTTCAGCAAGATCATGGCCTCGCTCAAGGAACGTCTGATGAACCTTCCGGACGACACGCGCGTGATCGCGGGCCACGGAGATGCAACAACGATCGCGAAGGAGCGCCATGAGAATCAATTCCTGCAAGATATTTAGATTCAGTTTGATAATTCAATTATCGCAAGTGAAGCTTTACTAGCATCACTTGAGGTAGTAACCAACTTGGTTCGCCCGCTTCAGGCTTCGATAGCACCGTCTTCGACCAGAAGCTGCATTCCCTCGCGAAAGCTCTCCGGATGCACGATAAGGCTAATGACCAGCCTCCCCTGCGACATCCCGTAGAACGACCCCGGGTGCGTCACCAGCCCATGCTGCTCTACCAGCCGTGTGGCCCAAGCCACATCGTCGCTCCTGCCCGGGGCGCGCAGTACGAGGTTCCAGCCAGCCTCCCAGTCCAGCCAGTGTAAGTTGCTCCCGGTGAGGGTCTTGCGAACGAACTGCCAGTTTGCCCGGACGCGTTCCTTTATCTGCTGCTGGATGCTCTGCCGACTCGCCAGCCAATGCGGCAGCGCCAGTTGGATGGGCGCAGACATGGAGAGGAATGTGTCGGCTATGATCTCCAGTCGCCGCAGAGCCTCCTGCTGGGCCTGCAGCGGACCCTTGGTGAGGACCCAAGCGGCCTTCATTTGAGGTAGCGCTGCGATCTTGCTCATCCCGCTCAACACAAAGGTCAGGGCTGCGTGGTCTCCGGCTGCAAAACTTACTGCATTGTCTCTGGCCTGCTGGGTTTCTGCGATGCGGTAATCCAGGAAGACCTCGTCCACGATCAAGGCCAGACCTCGCCGTGCACAGAGCTCTTGCAGCGCCTGCCGCTCATTTGCGCTCACATACTGCCCTGTCGGATTATTTGGGTGCACCACGAGCACAGCGCGCGTCCGTGGCGTGATTGACTGTTCCAGCGCGTGCAGGTCGATGGACCAGCCATGGTCATAGAACAACGGGTAGGGCTTGAGCCTGACGTCGTCCACGTCGGCCAGAAAATCGAACAGCGGATAGCTTGGCTGGGCGGCCAGCACCTCATCGCCGGGGTCGCAGAGGAGCCGGAATAGGAAGCTGTACGCCTCACTGGTGCTGGTGGTCAGCACTAATTCGTCTACGTTCACGGAGGCGCCGTGATCGGCATAGTAGGCCGCTACGGCTTTGCAAGCCGACCGCATACCGCGTGGATCTGGGTCGTAGGTGAGGGCCGATGGATTGCCAAGCGGTGTCAGGATGCTGACTGAATCAAACTGGAAGCCACATGCCGTTGGATTCGATGCGGTGAGGTCAATCAGCTTGCGGCCTGCGGCTCGCGCGGCATGCAGGGCCTGCGCGTAGATGTCTTCGGAGGTCTCCCAATGCGTTCGTGATGAAAAGCGGAATGACACAGTATCTATGGTACTCGGCTGCCCCTGTGGATTGAGCGAGTCGCTGCTACCCTACAATTCAAATATGACTTCTCTGAAGCCTGAAGTATGCGCCGTGCTCTTTGACTACGGCATGGTGCTTAGCACGCCCGCAGATCCGGCCGCCTGTGCCACCCTGCGCAGCCTGACTGGCGTGAGCGAAGACAGCCTGCATCAGAGCTATTGGCAGCACCGCGACGAGTATGACCGTGGCGGGCTCACCAGCGAAGCCTACTGGCAGGCCATTGCCCACGAAACCGGATTCACGTTGGATGCTGCAAAGCTCGACGCACTGCGCGCCGCGGATGTGGAGGTCTGGGGCCAGCTCAACGAACCTATGGTGGCCTGGGCCAAGCGGCTGCACGAGCGTGGTATCCGCACCGGCATCCTCTCTAACATCGGTGATGCCATGGAATCTGGCCTGCGCGCTAAACATGCCTGGATTGCGGATTTTACCCATTGCACCTGGTCGCATAATCACAAGATTATCAAGCCGGCTGCCGCCATCTATCAGTTCGCCGTATATGGATTGGGTTGCGCAGTCGCGGACGTGCTCTTCATCGATGATCGAGAGAAGAATGTGCAGGGCGCCATCGCTGCCGGATTGCAGGCGATACAGTACACCACGCACGCAGAATTTCTCCGCGCGATGCGCGATCGCGGCTATGGGAATCTGCTGGATATTTGATGGGCAAGCGGCAGTTAGCTGCGCACCTTAGTGCCGAGTGGAATTGGCTGCCGCTCCACGATCTCTACCCCGAAGCCCTGAAGGGCGGGTATATGAGTTGGAGTGTTGGTCAGCAGGCTGATGCGACGGATGCCAAGGTCGCTGAGTATCTGGCCGCCCAGGCCGACCTGCCGCAGTGTGCGCAGCCCAACGCCCTGATTGTCGCGATGCAGATTCATGAGGTGCGGCGTGACCGTGCGGTCTATGCCGAAACCCGGCGACGCGTTATGCAGATACACAAATGCGCCGCGTCCTGCCTCCGCAATCATCGCAAGCGACTGATCCACCAGCGTCCGGCAGTCGCATCCGGCGGAACCAAAGACATCGCCCGCGAGGCAGTGCTGGTGCACACGAACCAGTACAGGGTTTGCGCTCTGCTCTTCCTCGTTGCCGATTGTGCCCTTCACCAGCGCTACGTGAGACTCTCCGCCGTTGACGTCACTCTCGTAGGCAATCATGCGAAATTCGCCGTGCTGCGTGACCAGAGCGGACTCTGCTACGCGATGGATATACCGTTCGTTCTGTAGCCGGTAGCGGATAAGTTCGGCTACGGTGAGCATCTTCAGGTTGTGCTCAGCGCAGAACTTTACCAGGTCAGGGACGCGCGACATAGTGCCGTCATCATTCATAATCTCGCAGATGACCCCGGCGGATTTCAGCCCGGCCATGCGTGCCAGATCAACGGATGCTTCCGTCTGCCCTGCGCGTACGAGCACACCGCCTTTGCGGGCGCGCAATGGAAATACGTGCCCCGGCCGGGCAAGGTCGGCCGCGGTGGAGCGTGAATCAATCGCCACCTGGATGGTGTGTGCGCGGTCTTGCGCGGAGATGCCGGTGGTGACGCCTTCGCGGGCCTCAATGCTCTCGGTGAAGGCGGTGCCAAAGCGCGATGTGTTGTCCGTTGTCATGGGGCCGAGACGCAGGTAGTCGGCGCGCTCTTCGGTCAACGTGAGGCAGATCAGGCCGCGGCCAAACTTCGCCATAAAATTGATCGCTTCTGGTGTTACAAATTCGGCAGCCAGCGTGAGATCGCCCTCATTCTCGCGATCTTCATCGTCGACAACGATAATCATTCTGCCAGCGCGGATCTCATCCAGCGCTTCAGGGACCTTTACGAAATGTGAGTCGGAATATGGCATGGCACGTACTAGTTTCCAGAATACCTCGCCTGCCCGAAAGTACATCTTCAGAGTATTGGGCAGAAGAGTGACGGTGAGGGTACAGATGTTGCAACGCAAAGGCCGCCTCAATTGGCGGCCTTCACTGGCTACAGAGTCGATTCGATCTCGAAGCCCCAGGCTTCCAGCAGCGCCTCGGGAATGTACTTGGAGTTCTTGTTGCGCCGCGCCCACTCGCGAAGGCGGGTGGAACGGATGTACTGGTCGGGGGTCAACTTGAACTCCTTGACCACCAGCTCAAAGGATGTAACCGTGGGAACGACCGGCCCGATGGGCTCCGGTTTACCCCAGTTTGGATTGCCACGACGCTTTGCCATGTAATGTGTTGCCCCTGTCCGTCGGTAATGTAAAGTGTTGAGGGCCAGACGGTAGAACGCGCCCGAATGTTCACCCAAAATCCTAATTCTAAAGGGATTCTGCGCGAAAATCAAGCGAATAGGCCTGCGATGAGCCGAAGCAGTTGAATCTACAGGCATTGCACTGGATTTATAGCAAAAAGCAGGGGCGCTCCCCTTGTGGATGCGCCCCCTGCTGGTAGCCGCCCTGATTTGTCTGGGCTAGTTGATGGTCACCGTAAATGTGGTGTTGACTGGCGGAATCAGGGCATTCACTGAGTCGGTACCGGTCACCGTCACCTGATATGTTCCCGGAACCAGTCCACTGCTGGTTACGCCACTGCTGCTACAGCCGGTTGTACCAGCCAGCAGCCCGCCAAGGAGCACAATAGCCAGTACCGCTGCTATGCGTGGCAGTCTGCGCTTGCGGCTAAATGCAGCGAAGGCCAGTAGCAGCCCTGCCCCGGCAATGCCTCCAGCAAACCATGTGCGGCCCAGACCTGTTCCAGCAGCAACCACGTCGTTATGCGACGTTGGCCCATAACGGTACGGAACCAGCTTCGCGTTGGTGCAATTACCCAGGGTAATGACGGCAGTAATGCTGCCGTTGGCCGGTGGTGTGACCGAAGTCGGAGTCACATAGCCGCAGCCCATATAGGTATTGCTGGAGAGCGTGAGGCTGACAGGATCGCTGAATCCACCACTCGACGTGATGGTAATGGTCGAGGTTGAGGCGATGGCGTTTGCTGCGGACGAGACCGTCATCGAAGGCGCAGTGATGGTAAACGCTGGATTGGCTACCGTGACCGATACGCTGTTAGACGTGGACTGCTGGTATGAGGTGTTGCCATCGTAGTGCGCCGTTACCGTTGTTGTGCCGACGGAGAATCCATAGGATGTGGTGACGCTGCTGGGCTGGTAGCTGTACGTGCATGTCTGCGTGGCGCATGAAGGAGATGAAACCTTGGCTGAATAGGTGCCTATGGTAAACGTCACTGTGCTATTCAGAGTGCCCGCTGTGCCAGTCGTTACAGTGGCCGTGAAGGTTGGCGACGTACTGTACATCGATGCGGAGGCAGAGGTGGAGGTTAGCGTGGTGGTAGTGGCGATCGCCCCGGCTGCATTGGTAAACGCAGGAATTGTGACTGATGCGCTGGAAGCGGTGAAATTGCTATCGCCAGAGTAGGCCGCCGTGACAACGTGCGAACCGCCCGTAGCAAAGCTATAGGAGGCGCTTGCCGCGCCACTGGCAACGGTTACCGGGCTCAGTGCTGTGCCATCCACGGTAAAGGTCACGGTTCCTGTGGGCGAGACGGTACCGCTATAGGTCAAGGTGGCCGTAAGCGTCACAGCCGAACCAATGGCTGGGATTGTCGGGGCGTACGTGATAGCCAGCGTGGTCCCGCCATGTGAGGTGTAGTACGCGGCATAGGCGGTGGCTAGGTTGGCGGCGTCGATGCTGCCCAGACCGGTTGCCAGATCGTAGCCGGTAGTGGCGGTATAGCCCACTACGCCACCGGAGCAGCCGGTTCCAGTGATACACGGCATCTGGTTACTGCCTACGGTAACGTCGTGAAATGCGCTGGCATATGTTGTTGCGTTGGAAGCGATGCCGTAGAGCGTTTTATTCACTGGGCCCAGCGTTGTGCCGAGCTTCTGCGAGATAAGAGCTACGACGCCGGCGAATGCAGGCGCGCCTACCGATGTGCCACCATATGCCGTTAAGCCGTTATTGTCAGTGGATGTCCCATCTACAATGCGGAACCCATTGCCACAGCTTCCGGTATATGTGCTGGTGCTGACGAGCTGCACTTGCGTGCAGACCAGGTACGAATCATGAACAGGCGACGCGTTGAGTGAAATATCCGGGACATCGCGCTTGCCGTCTGCTGGAATGCCGGTTACACCGGCCTGCCAGGATGGTTTTGCATACAAGATGCTGGCGCCACCACCGCCACCCAGCAATCCTGAATAGTACGAAGACAGCGTAGCAGTTGGCGTGTCGTTCCACACCATCTCTGGGATGTAAGACCTTGCCGAACTCACAATATCGCCCGATGATGATCCCGTCACGTTGGCATTCCAGTAGGTGGTGGCGCCCGTCGTAGTTCCCTCGTTGAACTCTGTACCGCCAATGGCGGTTACGTAGGCGCTGGAAGCGGGATAATCGACCGCAAGCCCATGGGTGGAGACAGTAACCGTGCTGTTGGATGTGCTGTAATCGCAATCTGCTGCGCCGTTATCGCCTGCAGCAGCGATTACCGTCTGGCCCTGCGAAACGGCCTGCTGTAGTGCAGCTTCCATCGCAATAAGGGTGGAGCTGCTCTGGTTCGCTTCGCACAGGCCATAGCTGATGGAAAAGATAGGTATCAATGTGCTGACGCTATTGACCGTCACACGGTTCTGGATGCCCCACGTCAGCGAATAGAATGCGTTGGTGGAATTGATGTACACCAGATTGGCGCCTGGAGCCACGGCCCCAGACCATTCCAAATCAATATCTGCTTCGCCCAGGTCGCCGTATGATGTACCGGGATCAGACGACCCGGATGCGAGGACGACGATGGGAGCCTTGGCCGTCAGGCCGGATGCCGCCCGAAATGCAGCTATATCTGACAGTACGATGTCTGTCTGTCCGGCGATGCCGATCGTTTGGCCCGTGCCGGTATAACCACCCGAATAGAGGGGAGCAACGTCATAGATGGTGCTGAAATCTCCGGGCGAAAGATAGTGATTGCCGCTAACGCCGGAACTGAACTGCGGTACCAGTACGGAGCTATTGGCTGCTGCCAGCGACGGTCTGGATTTTGACATGGGTTTGAAATCATTCAAGCCGCTTACGTGTGCAATCACGCTGGCAAGCGCTGCGGGGAGCGTTACTGCTCCAGCGTTAGCGTAGTGGAGCGCCCCATTCACCATGTAGTGGTGGATCTCAGTACCCATCGCATGGCGGATCTGCCCTGCCGTTCCGTTGAAGATGATGGCATTACCACTGTCGACTACCTTCACGACGGTGAAGCCCTGCGATTCCAGCCATGCCGATGCCTTCGCAAGATCGGTCGCGCTCATGCCAAACTGCGCAGCAAACTGTTCAAGCGTCAGCCACTGATGGAACTTCGGCGATGATGGATCATTCTGCTGCTCGATGAGTGTCTCGAGCGCCGCCTGCTGCGCCGCGGAGCGCTGGAATTGCAGCGTCAGCCCCTGTAGCTGCAAACCATCATCGACCATACCTCGATCGGCGGACTGCGTAACCCACGGATGCACCATTCCCGGCAGCGCGGCAGTCACATTGCTATCGACCGTAGCGATTCGGCTTGATGGCTGCACTGCCAGAGCGGGCAAGGACACCACAGTAAACAGCAGAGTGGTAATCAAGGACAGGCGGCAAACGGAACGCAATGGCATAGTGCGACTCGATTCGGGTTGAAATGCACTGCTGAATTCCCTATGCTACGCGCGCAGAGGTGAAAATAACCACCTCATGCGGAATTGCAATCAAAAACGGGAAGCCGTCTCGTTAGACGGGATTTGTTAAGGAAAGTTGCGGATTCCTGACACTTCCAGACAGACTATTCTGTACGCTGGCGCTACTGGGCCGTCACCATGTAACTAGTCGTATGGCGTACGGTGTAGGTGCCGCTGGAACTGGACGAAGTTCCGGCAGTGGTGATGGTGAAGTTCATGGTTCCCTGAGGGGTTCCGGTAGTCGTGCCTCCGCCAGAGCTGCCCGAACCGCCGGAGCTATTGCCGAGAGTCACGTCTGCGCATCCAAAATTTGCCAGTGCAGCCGCAAGCATCAGAACCAGCAGCCCGGCACGGAACTTTCTGCGACCGACAGGCGCGAGCAGTAGTAGTCCGGCAATCACCACGGGAGCAAGCATCCGTAACGAATTATGGGCGGTCGGCGTTCCCTTCACCGCGCTTGGAGCGGTCGTCCCGATGTAGAGCGTGGTCGAACCGCCAGAAGCGATGGTGGACGGAAGAAACGAGCAGGTCGTCTCGGTATCGGGCGGAGGCGTGCAGCCGAAGGTAATGTTGCCAGTAAAGCCTCCGACCGTCCCCAGAATCACCGCTACCTGTCCGCTCTGGCCACGTGTGAGCGTGAGCGATCCTGGCACGAACACCAGATTGAAGTCCTGCTCCGTGATGATGAGCGTCCCACTGGTCGATGTTGCGAAGTTGCTATCGCCACTATAGATGGAGAAGATGCTGTGTGTGCCGCCCTGTAGCCCCGTTGAGGTCAATATTGCAATGGATGCATAGGGGCCGCTGGCACTCAATACGGACGTGCCAAGCGTAGAGACAACGCCGTTGTAGTTGTCGTAGAAGGTGACTGATCCTGTGGGTACAAGCACCAGTGTGCTGCTGCTGCTTCCCACCGTCGCCGTCAAAATTACATTTGTTCCGACTAGCGCGGTTTGAAGATTTGTTGCAAGTGTGGTGGTTGTCGGACTGGCGGCGGCGGTGACCGTCGCGACTGTCGAGCTGCTCCCTGTCCAGTTGATATCTCCGGAGTAGATGGCCGTGATGTTGTGGACAACGTTCGCCTTGAACGTAACGTTGGTAGTGGCCTGATTAGAAGCTACGGCTGCAGTGGCGATGGCTGCACCATTGTCATAAAACGTAACGGAACCTGTATAGGTATAGCTCAGCGTGCCGCCGCCAGTGGTAGCGATGATCGCCGTAAGCTGTGTCGTCTGCCCAGCCATGGGCGCGGTGGGAACAAAGCTTACCGTAGTCGCCGTAATCCCCTTCACTGTACCCAGCGCGACTGTGGTAGGCGCGCAGGTATAGTTCGTCGTGGCCGTGGCACACGCAACCGTAATCGTGTAGTTTCCAGGCGGCGGTGCATTCACCACAATCGTCGCCGTAGCTGAGCCGCCGGTGTTTGGCACTAATGTGCCGGTGTACGTGCCGCCGTTCGTGCCCGGAATCGTCGCAGTGATCGTGCCTGTCGGCGTTCCTCCGTTTGAAAGCGTCAGCGTTGCCGTCACCGTTGCCGTCGCGCCATACGGAACGCTGCTTGATGGAGCCACGCTTGCCGTCAGCGTTCCCGCCGCAGCCGATACCGTCACCCCGTTATAGTCCGAGCTATTGCTGGTCGCAAAGTTCGTATCGCCCACATACGTCGCGGTAATCGACGCCAAACCGACTGGAAGCGCTGTCGTGGAATAGTTCGCCACCCCCTTCGTCAACGTCGCAAATCCCAGCAGGGTGCCGTTGGAATAGAAATTGACCTTGCCCGACGGAACCAGTGTCGTAGTCACACTCGGGTCCGGCGTTACAACCGCCGTGAACGTGACATTGCTCCCATATGTCGACGTATAGGTAGAGGAACTCAGCCCCGTCACGCTGGCAATCGTCCCACCCACTGCTGAGACGGCGCTCGATGTGCTGGAAGAGAAATTAGTGTCGCCCACATACTTCGCCGTCAGCGAATGGGTCTTGCCGGGCGAAAGCGTCGCCGTCGCCGTCGCCACGCCACTCGCAAGCGATCCCGTCGTCAACTGCGTCGTGCCATCATAGAATTGGACAGTGCCCGTCGGCACTGGGGTCGATACCGATCCCGTCACCGTCGCCGAAAGCGTAATCGGCTGACCCGCCACAGGCGGCGTCGGCGAGTACGTCAGTGCCGTCGTCGTTGTTCCCGGTGCCACCGTGATCTGCGTACTCTGGTTGGCGCCCGAATAGTCTATGTTGCCCGCATACGCCGTCACAAGGTTGAATGGGCCTGCCTGTCCAACGGTCACATCCACCGTCACACTGTTGCTAAATCTCCCCAGTGTCCCCGTACCAGCCGTGCTGTTGCTCGCACCCTGCGGTGTCACCGTTACGGTACCCATCGGAGGCCACGTTCCGGAGGATGAACCGGACACCGTTACCGTCACCGGGAAGCTCACCCCAATGGTCGGCGTGCCCGTCGGAGTTGTTGTGATGGTCACACTCTGTAGCTGCACAGTCACATTTATGCTGGTGTTGCCGCTCGCCGCATAAGTCGTATCCCCGTAATAGCTCGCCGTAATTGTATTATTCCCCCCGTCCAGGGAACTCAGCACCAGCGAAGCCGTATTGCCAGATAAACTCACAATTTGATATCCGTTTGGATACGAGAAGAGCACGGATCCAGTCGGCGTTGGCGACGAAGGTAACACTGTCGCTGTCAGCGTCACACTCTGACCGTAGGTTATGTTGTAGTTACTGGCCACGAGTTGTGTAGAGCTCGTCGTTGATCCCGCCAGCGGCACAAATGACAGCAGCGCCGTCAGGTCGGGTACACCCAGCCCTTCCAGTGCATCGAAACTTGCCGACGTTGGGGTATTTGTAGAACTGGCCAGAGCATGAAGCCCGCTTGATGAGCTTGCAGTACTGAAAACTCCAGGAAGATTCGCCAGCGAGTACAGAAAACTGTTGATATTGCCCTGCCGAAGGCCGTTGGCTTTCTGCACAATCAGCGCCACTGCTCCTGCGAATGCTGCTGCGTCCCCAGCGCCTGCGGGAGAGGTCACGGATAGATCGGGGGTATGCCGCAATCCATCCACGGGCAGACCTGCAATATTCTGCCATGTAGACCGCGCGAAGGATGTTGCCGCGCTGAATGCACTGCCCAGCTTACCCACAGCAGTTACTTCACCTAGCGATGCCGGAAATGCTGCACCGCTGCTGCAATCAGCGGTTGCAGCCACCAGTGTGATCCCCTGGGCATTCGCCTGCAATGCCACCTGCTCAAACCATGCCATGTCCGCCGTGGTCAGGCTGGCCACGCATCCGCCTGCCACGCGCAGTACCGGGGCCGTATTGGCATCAATCTGTTCCGCCGCTGCCAGCAAGGAATCGGCTACAAGCGAAGAGTCATCGCTCACCACAGCGCGCGGCGCAACTGCGTTTGCCGCCACGCCCTCGCTGCTGCCAGCCAATACTACCGATACACCGGTGCCATTCCACCCTTGTGCCGCCAGAGGGGCCGCATGGAGCGCCGTCACCGCATCTGCTGCGCCCGCAGCCACCAGTGCTTTCGCTGCGGTTGCAGGAGCATATGCAAAGCTATTGAGCCCGCGAATATTCGCGATACTGGAGGCTATCTTCGCCGGAAGCACTGGGTCAGCCAGATTCGCAAAACCAGCGGCGCCATTAGCCAGCAGGAAGCGGTCAAGTTGGACACCGAATGCATTTTCAATCTGAGCAACCGTGCCACTCACCACTAGAAAGCCGCGTGACTGGGCAACAAACGTTACCTGCAAGCCGTAGCACGTAAGCCATGCCGTAAGCTCATCCACCTGCGCCTGAGATGCTCCAAAGCGGTCTGCGATCTGTGATGCGGTCAGCCACTTGCGATACTGTGCTGAAGCGGGATCAGATACCGCGTTCGCAAAGGGCGCCAAATCTGCGCTGGGCTTCAATTGCAGCACCAGGCCACTCATCGCCTGTGAGATCGGCAATGCTCCCAGATCGTTTGCCGATGCCAGCAGCGGTGAAACCGTGCCTGTCACCGTGGTTGTCTGGGCCGCGGCCACTGGGGCCTGCAGGCACGCCGCTGCAAGTGCAATTCCGGCAATTTGCAGCAGATAGGTGCGCATTCGACGTACGGTTTTCCAGATGGACATTTCGAGTCGATTCTTACCGACCGTTACTCAAAAGTAAACAGTGGATATCTATATCCTCCCATACGGGCGAACCACGCTTGAGTCCTGCCGCATCTGCAACAAACAAAAAGGCCGCCGGAGAGGCCTCCCCGGCGGCCAAAGATCGCTCTTTTGCTAGACTACGTAGCCGTTCGCGTCAATCACATTCTTTGCCACCACCCGTTTTAGCGCAATTGTGTCTGCGGGGCCATACTTCGTCAGCCGCCGCAGGATAGTCATCTGCGTCCGCAGCATGTCGCCCTCAGCCACTGCCGCAATCACCCGCTTGGCGTTGCCTTCAATACTCTCCATCGCTTGTGCCGCATACACGCGTGCCATAGCGATGGCATTCTCCGCCTTTGCCCCGGAGGCTTCGATCTTCAGTGCCCTCAGCAGGCCGCTCTCCATCGCAAAGATCTGGATAATCATGTCAGAGAGCGCCCCCATCACTTCCTGCTCGTCGGCGATCTTCTGCATATACTTTTGCATCGCCGCGCCCGCGCTGAAGAGCGCCAGCTTCTTCGCATTGGCCAGCATGCTCAGTTCAGCCGCCAGCGAACCCTCGCGCTCCTCCTTCGCCGATGGTCCACTCATGACCTCGTCCATCAGCGCCTTGATCGCCGGCATCAGCGCCAGTTGCCCAGCCATCGCCCGCTTCATCAGCCAGCCTGTGATGATCAGCCGGTTGATCTCATTCGTTCCCTCGAAGATCCGGTTGATGCGCGCATCGCGATACGCCCGCTCCGCCGGAAACTCCTCCACGTACCCATACCCCGCGTGAATCTGCAGCGTATTGTCCACCACCATCTCCAGCATTTCGGAGCCCCACACCTTCAGAATCGAGCACTCCACCGCATACTCTTCAATCTGTTTCTGGATCTCCTTCGAAGCATCCGGCGATTTCTTGTCTACGTCGGCCAGCGCCACGTCGATCATGCCCACCGTGCGATACGCCAGCGCCTCGCCAATGAACACGCCCACCGCTGAATCCGCCAGCATCTCCTGCACCAGCCCAAACTCGCTGATGGATTTGCCGAACGCCTTCCGCTCCTTCGCATACTTTGTCGCAATCCCCAGTGACGCGCGCGACCCGCCCACAGCCGCTGCACCCAGCTTGAACCGCCCAATGTTCAGGATGTTGAATGCGATGTGATGCCCCTTGCCGATCTCGCCCAGCAGGTTCTCCACCGGCACCTTGCAATCCACCAGGCTCAACGGACAGGTGGACGAGCCGCGAATCCCAAGCTTGTGCTCCTCCTTCCCCACAGAAAAACCCGGCGTGCCGCGCTCAATCAGAAACGCCGTCAGCTTCTCGCCCTTCTCCGGAGCCTTCGGGTCAGCGCACTTTGCAAACACCGTAAAGATATCCGCGAACCCCGAGTTAGAGATCCACATCTTCTCGCCGTTCAGGATGTAGTGCTTCCCATCCTCGCTCAGCACCGCACGCGTCCGCGCATTCTGCGCATCCGAAGCCGACGTAGACTCAGACAGCGCATACGCCCCTACCCACTCGCCGCTGGCAATCCGCGTCAGGTAGCGCTCCTTTTGCTCCGCCGTGCCGTACCAGACGAGCGGCAGCGTCCCAATGCCCACATGCGCGCTGAACGCAACCGAAAAACTTCCCTGCCGCGCAATATGGTCCGCAATGATGGCCGACGTCACCTTGTCCAGTTCCAGACCGCCATACTCCTCCGGAATATCCACCGTCGTGAGCCCCAGCTCTGTGGCCTCTTTCAGCAGCCGCCGCGTGACACTGAAATCCTTCGCCTCGATGGCAGCGTTCTGCGGCAGCACCTCATTCGCCGCGAACGCATCCGCCATCTCTGCAATCTGCTTCTGCTCGTCGCTGAAATCTTCCGGGAAGAAACACTCCGCGGGCGTCCTCTCCTCAATCAAAAAGCTTCCGCCCGCCACCTTCTTCGCCGGTACTGCAGTCGCTGTCGCCATCATTATCTCCGTGAAAAGTTAGACCGCCTCAAAGATTCCCGCGGCGCCCATACCGCCGCCGACGCACATCGTCACCATGCCGTACTTCACACCACTCCGCTTCATCTCGCGCACTACCGTCGCCGTCAGCTTCGCCCCGGTACATCCCAGCGGATGCCCCAGCGCAATCGCGCCGCCGTTCACATTCACCCGTGCCGGATCAATCCCCAATACCTTCATCACCGCCAACGCTTGCGCCGCGAACGCCTCGTTCAACTCGATCACTCCAATGTCATCCAGCGAAAGCCCCGCCATCTTCAGCACCTTTGGGATCGCATAGATCGGGCCGATCCCCATCTCTTCCGGATCACATCCCGCATACGCGAACGCCACAAACTTCGCCAGCGGCTCAATCCCCAGTGCCTGCGCGTGCTCGCCGCTCATCACCACCGCTGCCGCTGCACCGTCTGACATCTGCGAAGAGTTCCCCGCCGTCACCGTCCCCTTCGCATGAAACACCGGCTTCAGTTGTGCCAGCGCCTCCCGCGACGTGTCCGCCCGCGGCCCCTCGTCTGCCTTGAATACCGTCTCTACCCGCTTCGCCTTCGCGGTCCCATTCGGCGTCGAACTCACCACCGTTACCGGCACCACCTCATCCTCAAACTTCCCTGCGCCAATCGCGGCCAGCGCCTTCATGTGGCTCGCATGCGCAAACTCATCCATCGCTTCGCGCGTAATGCCATAGTGCGCCGCCACTCGCTCCGCCGTCAGCCCCATACTCATGTAGCTGCTGGGATAGTTTTCCACCAGCCACGGATTGACCGAGATCTTCGCCCCACCCATCGGGATGCAGCTCATACTCTCCGTTCCACCTGCGACGATCACCTCAGCCCCACCGCCGCGAATGCGTTCCGCCGCGAGCGCAATTGTCTGCAGCCCCGAAGCGCAGAAGCGGTTCACCGTCATCGCCGCCGTTTCCATCGGCAACCCTGCGCGGAATGCCGCCACGCGCGCCACATTCATCCCCTGCTCGCCCTCCGGCATAGCGCAGCCTATGATGACATCCTCAATCTCCCGGGCCTCCAGTTGCGGTACTCGCGCCAGGGCGCCCTGGATAGCAAACGCGGCCAGATCATCCGGCCGCGTCGTCCGCAGCGCTCCCCGTGGAGCCTTTCCCACCGCCGTCCGCACCGCACTCGCAATCACTACATCCCGCATATCAAACTCCTAACACCCACAACGTTTTGTCATTCTGAGCGAAGCGAAGAATCTGCTTTGCCTTTGCTTCTGCGCGTACATTCTCCGCCGTGCGCAGCTCTAGTTCCTTAGAGGCTTCCCTGTCTTCAACGTAAAAGCGATACGCTCCTGCGTCTTCTTCTCTCCGCACAGCGACAGGAAACCCTCACGCTCCAGATCCAGCAAATACTGCTCGCTCACCGGAGTCCCCGCTGTCACACCGCCACCGCAAAGCACATGCGCCACTGCCTTCGCCACGTGCGCATCGTGCTCGCTGATGAACTGTCCTTCCCTCAGCGTCCATACCGCCAGCTTAAGGGTTGCCAACGCACTCTCGCCCGGCGCAGGAATATCCGTTCGCATCACCGGAGCGACATAGCCAGCATTTACCAGCTCCCGCGCTCGCTCCTTCGCATCCGTCAGCAACCGCTCGCGATTCATCGTGATCACGTCCGCCGGTGAAATGAACCCCAGCCCCCGAGCTTCTGCGGCAGAGGTTGAAACCTTAGCCATCGCAATCGTCTCGAAGTTCTTCTTCAGAGCCTCAAACAGTTCAATCCCCTCGCCCCGCGCATCTGGGCGTATGCTGTTCGCCGCCGCCACACTGCGCATTGTGAATTCACGGCATCCGCCACCCGCCGGCAACAGACCAACGCCCGTCTCCACCAACCCCATGTAGAGCTCCGCATGCGGCTGCCGCGCCGCAGCATGAATCGCGATCTCCACCCCGCCGCCCAGGCACAGCCCAAACGGTGCCACTACCACCGGCCTCGGGCAGAACCTGATTGTCTGTGTCATCGTCTGGAAGCCGCGAATCATCAGGTCAACCTCGTCCCACTCCTCCTCCTGCGCCGCCATCAGCAGCTGCATCAGGTTCGCGCCCACGGAGAAGTTCGTCGCGTCGCTCGTGATCACAAACGCCTCGAACTGCGCTACCGCCTCACTCTGCGGTTTCAAGACGTTGGTCACCAGCGACACAATATCTTCGCCCAGTGAATTCATCTTCGAGTGGAACTCCAGACACGCCACGCCATCGCCGATATCCACCAGCGACGCTCCTGGATTCTTCTTCACCACTCCGTTGGCCTTCTTGATCACCGTCACTGCGCTCACGCCCTCAGCCTGTGGCACCGCCAGATACTCGCCCGTTGCCACATCGAAGTAACTGCGCCCCGAAGCCGCCGTCGCATCGTCCTTGTACCAGCTCATGTTGCCGCTCGCCAGCAGCTTCTCCACGTTCTTTGCAACCGGAGCGCCCGCCACCCGCATCGCCTCCGTGGTCTCCTTCACGCCAACGGCGTCCCACATCTCAAATGGGCCAAGCTCCCAGTTGAAGCCCGTCTTCATCGCACGATCGATCTCCACCACGTTGTCAGAAATCTCCGGAATCCGGTTCGCTGCATACGTGAATAGCTCCGTCAGCGCGGGCCAATAAAACTGAGCCGCCTTCTCGCTGCTATCACCCCATAGCAACTGTTTCACCCGCGCTGGCGTCGCCTCCACGTTCTTCGCCATCTCCAGCGCAGAAAATTTCGGACGCGTCGCAGGCTTGTACTCCAGCGACTCCCAATCCCACACGCTGCGCAGATCGCGCCCCTCCGCGTCTTTACCTTCCTTCTTGTAGAACCCCTGTTTTGTCTTATCGCCGAGCTGCTTGTTCGCCAGCATCTTCAGTAAAAACTCGGGCACTGTTACTTCAGCGCGTTCATCGCCAATCGCCTGCGCCTGCTTCTCAAAATTCGTGGCTACGTGCGCCAGCACATCCACGCCCACCAGATCGCCCAGACGGAACGTCGCAGTCTTCGGCCAGCCCATCGCAGAGCCTGTCAGCGCGTCAATCTCCTCCACGCTCAGCTTCTGCTCCATCATGATGCGCATCGTGTTCAGCATCGCGAACGTGCCAATGCGGTTGCCGATAAAGTTCGGCGTGTCCTTTGCGTGGATGATCGTCTTGCCCAGCCGTCGATCGCAGAAGCGTTCCACTGCTACGATAAACGCCGGATCGCTCTCCGCCGTCGGAATAATCTCAAGCATGCGCATGTAGCGCGGCGGATTGAAGAAGTGCGTCCCGAACCAGCGCCGCTTGAACTGCGCCGGCATCTTCTCCGCAATATGTGCCACCGGCAGCCCGCTCGTGTTTGTCGTCACGATAGCGTCTGGCCGGCACACTGCCGCCACCTTCTCCAGCAGCGTGCGTTTGATCTCAAGATTCTCCGCGACGGCCTCGATGATCCAGTCGCAGTCAGCAATCTTCGTGAGATCGTCTTCAAAATTACCGAGTGTAATCAGCCGCGCACTGGCGTTGTCGAAGAACGACGCTGGCCTGGACTTCTTCAGTCCATCCATCGCCGCGTTCACAATTGCGTTGCGCGCCTTCGCATCGCCTGGGGGAGCATCCTTGGGCACTATGTCGAGGAGAACCACGGGCACACCGGCATTTGCGATGTGAGCGGCTATGCGCGAGCCCATCGTGCCCGCGCCTAATACGGCGACCTTGCGAATCTGCAGCCGGGCTCCACGCGCAGACGAGCCTGCGCCGGTGGCCGGCAGGGGGAAGAGTGCTGTGCTCATGCGGGCAAAGCTCCTGGCGGTCGAATCAGCAGGCCCAGCGTACTGAATGGTCATTCATTTTGTCAACCACTTCTTTTCGTCCGTGAGAAGATTATTTTGTGACTACTCCAGACTTCGCTATCGCAATCATGGCCGCCGGCAAAGGCACACGCCTTAAGTCCCGCCGTCCCAAGGTCCTGCACGAGATCGGCGGCAAGCCGTTGCTGCTGCACGTTATCGCTGCCGCTGCGCAGATCGTCCCTCCCGCCTCCATCTACGTCATCGTCGGCCATCAGGCTGAAGCCGTGCGCGCCGCCGTCGCCTCAACCGGCGTCCAGTTCGTCGACCAGCCCGAACAGCGTGGCACCGGCCACGCCATCCAGCAGGTTAAGGCGCACTTTGCCGCCGCCGGCATTACGCCCCCGAAGAATCTCCTCGTTCTCTCCGGCGACGTTCCACTTATCCGCCCGGAAACCATAGCCGCCATCCGCGACTTTCATCTCCGCGAGCACGCCGCCATGACCATCCTCACCGCGCTGCCCTCGGACCCCACCGGCTACGGCCGCGTCCTTCGCAAGTCAAAGGATTCGGCTGAAGTTTCCGCCATCGTCGAGCAGAAATCTCTCACGCCAGCGCAGCTCGCCACGCCCGAGATCAACTCCGGCATCTACGCCTTCACCACCGCCAGCCTCTTCCAGCAGCTCGATCATCTCCGCACAGAAAACGCGCACGCCGAGTACTACCTCACTGACGTTGCAGCCCTGCTCGTCGCCGCCAGAGAAAAGGTCGTCGCCCTCGCCGCTGAAAACGTCGATGAAGTCCTTGGGGCCAACACTATCGCCGAGATGATGTACCTTGACGCCGCCATGCGTACCGCCGCCGCCAACCGCCTGATGACCGGTGGCGTCACCATCTTCCGACCCGATACCTGCGTGATTGACGCCTCCGTCACCGTCGGTCCAGACACCATCATCGAGCCCTACGTGCAGCTTCTCGGGGCCACTACCATCGGCTCTGACTGCCGCATACGCTCTTACTCAGTCATCCAGGATTCTGCCCTTGCCGACAACATTCTCGTCCGCCACGGCTGCATTCTCGACCATGCAACCGTGGCCAACGGTGCCGTTTTGGGCCCCTACTCGCACCTGCGCCCGCTCAGCGAGATCGGCGAAAACGCCCACGTCGGCAACTTCGTCGAGACCAAAAAAGTAAAGCTCGGCAAAGGCTCCAAGGCCAACCACCTCACATACCTCGGCGATGCCGTGGTAGGCAGCGGCGTAAACATCGGCGCCGGCGTCATCACTTGCAACTACGACGGCGTGAACAAACACACCACCACCATCGGCGACCGCGTCTTCGTCGGCAGTGACTCTACCCTCGTCGCCCCCCTCACACTGGCTGACGGGGCCTACGTCGCCGCAGGCTCCTGCATCACCCACGATGTGCCGGAAGATGCCCTTGCGCTCACCCGTGTTCCGCAAGTCACCAAAGATGGCTGGGCGGCCAAACGTCGTGCTAAACAAGCTGCCAAGCCGTAAACACTGTTCCCAGCTATATTTCTGAGAGCGACAAAAAAGGAGACCCGAAGGTCTCCTTTTTTCTTCTACTGAATTCTCTTTTTACAGCTTCTCGTAAAATTCACAGGCCGAGCAAGAAATGTACACGCCGCCGGGAATCCCATGCTCACGATCCTTCACACGCTTCACAATGCGGGTTGGCTTCGAACACTTCGGGCAATCCGTGCTCTTGGTGGTGTCCATTTCCTTCTTGCGGTCTGCTGTCTTGGCGATCTTTGCCATAAATCTCTCCTCGGTTTTCTAGAGTCATTGCCGCGCGCCTATGGCGCCGCATCAATCTGCGACCGTATGCTCTATACGTTGTCACCGGGATAAGGCGAACGGAAGAATTGCGGTCCAGCTCAAACTCTATTCTACACCAGCCACGCCTACTCTTCCCGGCTCACCCCCGGTAGCTCCGGCAATACGTCTTTGCTGTGTAACGATGGCTCTTGTGGGGTAGTCGCTGCAATCTGAATGAGTTGCGGAGTTGCAGCTGCTCTATTCTCCATATCAACATGCGCTTTAGGCGGCGCAACGTCCATCGGATACCCTGCTGGCACGATCGGCTTATGCGTGTACTCCCATGCGTAATCGCGTGTCACCCGCATCAGCACCCCGATACCCACGATCAATACCAGGAAGGTCGGCAATGCCGCCTCTGGCCCATAGACGCCGCCGGTCAGCCAGCGTGGCCCCACCGCGTTGGTTTGCACTATGGTGGCAAAGTCGGTATTCCCGCTTACCGGCAGGCCGAAGAATCCCCCCATGCTCAGGTTCCACGCCGCATGCAATCCCCAGGGCAGCCAAAGCGCATGTGTCCGCAGGTAAGCGATGGAGAGTAATACGCCTGCCAGCATTGTGACCAATACGCTCGTCAGTGAGGCGTCGGTATTGCCCATGTGCACAAGGCCGAAAAATATCGCCATCAGTATGGTCGCTTTAGTCGGGCCTGTCGCCTCAATCAGCCGCTGGAATGGATAGCCCCGGAAGACCAGCTCTTCCACTAGTGCACCAGCAGCAATTACACCCACATTCAGCGCAAACAGAAAAAACATTCGCGGCGACGTCCAGAAGTCAACGTACAGTCTTTCAGTCAGCGCCATGGGCAAAACCGCAACCAGCACTAGTCCCCAACCTAGTGCTGCGCCGACGCCGAACTCCTTCGCAGTGGTGGCCCGGCGCACCAGTCCCATGGCGTTGAAGGGTTCGTCCTGCCCGTCCAGTACCATGCCCATCAGGCTGTACCCAACCAGTAAGAGGATCACCAATCCGCACTGGTACAGCAGCGTAGCGAAATCGCCGCGCGTAAACCAGCCTGCTACTGCCGCCAGCCGCATAGCTGCTGCGTACCAAGCACAGGCTAGCACGAAGCGGAGCAACGAACGTGCGCGCCCCGGTCCGCTGAGCAGGCCTGAAAACGGCTTCTTTTGCGATGGATAATTTGCCTGAAAAGGCGCAGGGGTTTCAGTCAACGCGAAGTCCCTCTATGCCGTGGTATAAAACTGTGCCATGTTGCGGAATTTGTTATAGCGCGCTTCCAGCATTGCCTCCAAAGGCATAGCCTTCAGTTCGGCCAGATGGTGCGATAGCCGCTTTCCTACGATATTCATTGCCGCAATCGCGTCGGCCTGTGTGCCGCCCTCAGGCTCAGGAATAATATCGTCGATGCAGCCCAGTTCCTTCACGTCTGCCGCGGTAATCCGCATGGCCGCCGCTGCCTGCTGCCGCTTCGCTGCATCCTTCCACATGATGGATGCACAACCCTCCGGCGAGATCACGGAATAGATAGCATTTTCAAGCATCAGCACGCGATCGGCCACGGAGAGCGCCAGTGCGCCACCCGAGCCACCTTCACCAGTAATTGTGGCAATCGTCGGTACGCGCAGTCGCGACATCTCACGCAGATTACGCGCAATGGCCTCACCCTGGCCGCGCTCTTCCGCACCCAGACCAGGATTTGCCCCGGCGAGGTCTACAAAGGTAAAGATGGGACGCGAAAATTTCTCCGCAATCTTCATGCAGCGAAGCGCCTTGCGATAACCTTCCGGATCAGGCATGCCAAACTTGCGCTGCACCTTTTCCTTGGTCGTTCTTCCCTTTAGATTTCCGATGACCAACACTTCTTCGCCGAGAAAGCGCGCCATACCGCAAACCATCGCAGGATCGTCTCCGAAGGCGCGGTCGCCATGTATCTCGCTGAAATCGGTGAACAGATGCTCGATGAAGTCCATGGGGTAAGGCCGCTGCGGATGCCGTGCCATCTCCGTCTTGATCCATGCTGCCGGTGGCGGAGGAGCAGGATCTGCTGCCTGCACGGATTCTACTGGGGTCACTTCGTGGTCTGCCATCTTTGCCCTGCCTGCACGCTCTATTGTAGCGAAATCCGCTCAATATATCGCAATATGCTATTCGATGATCCGCACGGCTCCGCGGCCTACCAGTTCCTCTACCCGGTCGATGAACAGTCTATCCGCTGTTACCGTGATCCCCTGTGGTTCCAGAACGGCGCAGAATTCATCCGGTTCCTCCAGATCCAGAAGCATCTTCGCCGGCCCCGGCGTTGCCGTAAACAGCGCCAGCAGCTTCTCCATCAACGCAGTGTCTTCGCTATGCAGCGGCACCTTGATGCGCAGCGCTTCCGGCAACTTAATTTTCACGTCTTCCAACGCCTGAATGCTCGAGATCGCCAGCTTCGGAGCTGAATCTTCCTCCCCGCGCAGCGAGCCACGGATCACCACCGGCACATCAATCTTCAGCTTTTCAGCCAGCTTCTCGTAACTCTGCGGAAACGCGATCAGCTCGATCTTACCCAGCGTGTCTTCCAGTGCAGCCTGCGCGTACAACTCGCCCGAACGCTTTGACTTCGCCACCTTCAGACCTGTAATGACGCCTGCAATACTGATTTCGTTCTGCGGCTCCTGCCCGCGGCGAAACGTCTGCGGCTCCGGCTTCATCTCCAACGCCGCCGCCGTGGTTACAACCTTCATGTTGCGCAGCTTTTCGCGATACTTGTCCATCGGATGACCGGAAACGAAGAAACCCAGCACGTCCTTCTCGTTCTGCAGACGTGTGTGCTCCTCCCACTCCGCCACCTTTGGCAACGGGTCAGCCTTGCCTCCACCAGCCACTGGAGCATCGTCAAAGATGCCGAATAGGCCATTCTGGCCGCTCTCCGCATCCCGTTGCGCCTTTTGCGCCTGCTCAATCCCCTTATCCAGCGCAGCCGTTACGGAGGCGCGTCCGCCAAAGCAATCCATCGCGCCGGACTTGATGAGCGATTCAAGCACACGCTTATTCAGCAGCCGCAGATCCACCAGTTCGCAGAACTCCCAGAAGCTGCTGAAGCCCTGCTTCCCCTCTGCCTGTAGCTTATTACGCGCCGTGAGGATAGATTCGATTGCGTTGCTGCCCACGTTCTTGATCGCCGTCAGCCCAAAGCGAATCACATTGCCGACGGGCGTAAACGTAGCGGCAGATAGCTGCACATCCGGCGGCTCTACAGCTATCTCCATCTCGCGGCACTCCTGGATGTACTTCACTACATTCTCAGGCTTTGAGGTTTCGCTGGTCAGCAGAGCTGCCATGAACTCCGTCGGATAGTGCGTCTTCAGGTACGCCGTATGGTACGCCAGCAGCGCATATGCAGCCGAGTGCGACTTGTTGAAACCGTATCCAGCGAACTGCTCCATCAAATCAAATAGCTGCCCGGCCCTGTCCTTGTTGAACTTCAGCTCTGCCGCGCCCGCCATAAACAAGACGCGCTGCTTCGCCATCTCCTCGGCATTTTTCTTACCCATCGCGCGGCGCAGCAGATCGGCGCCGCCGAGCGAGTATCCAGCGATCACGCTCGAGATCTGCATCACCTGCTCTTGATACACAATGACGCCGAGCGTCTCCTTCAGCAGCGGCTCCAGCTCCGGGAACATATACTCCACCGGCCGCCGTCCCCACTTGCGCTCGATGAAGTCATCGATCATGCCGCCCTGAATTGGACCAGGCCGGTAGAGCGCATTCAGTGCCGTCAAGTCTTCCACGTTCGTCGGCTTATAGCGCCGCAGCACATCGCGCATGCCGCCGGATTCAAACTGGAACACGCCAGACGTCAGCGCGCGATGAAACACCTTCTCGTACGTCTCGGGATCATCCAGCGGAATCGTTGCAAGGTCTACCGTCTCCCCGCGATTCATCTTGATCATCTTCAGCGCATCATCAATCACCGTCAGTGTCGTCAGGCCGAGGAAGTCCATCTTCAACAGGCCCATCTTTTCAATGGCCTTCATGTCGTACGCTGTAACGATTTCTTCGTTCTTGTTGCGCGTCACGGGCACCAGCTCCGTGAGCGGTGCCGGTGCAATCACCACGCCCGCTGCATGCACGCCTGCGCCTCGCACCAATCCTTCCAGGCGCATTGCCGTGTCGATCACCTCGCGCACCCGCGCGTCGCTCTCGTATGCCTGCGCCATCGGCGGCGAGTCCTTCAGCGCCTGCTCCAGTGTGATACCAATCGTCGCCGGCACCATCTTCGCAATGCGGTCCACTTCGCCATACGGCATGTCCAGCGCACGGCCTACGTCCTTGATAGCCGCTTTTGCCGCCATCGTGTTGAACGTGATGATCTGCGCAACCTGCTCGCGCCCATACTTCTCCTGCACATATTCGATCACTTCGCCGCGGCGATTCATGCAGAAGTCGATATCGATATCAGGCATGGACACACGCTCGGGGTTCAGGAAGCGCTCAAAGAGAAGATTATTCTGCAAGGGATCGATGTCGGTAATCCCCATCACGTAAGCCACCAGCGACCCAGCCGCTGAGCCACGTCCCGGACCCACCGGAATGTCTTTCTCCTTCGCGTAGCGGATAAAGTCCCACACGATCAGGAAGTATCCCGGAAACTTCATCTGCTTAATGCAATCAATCTCGCGTTGTAGCCGCGCCTCGTAGTCCGAGATCGTGCTCCGCAGTAAACCCTTCTCCTGCAGATGCCGCACCGCCGTATCCATGCGCATGCGATAGCCTTCGCGGCACACCTTTTCGAAATAGCTGTCAATGGTGTCGCCTTCCGGCACATCGAACTTCGGGAAGGAATTCTCCACCTTGTGCATCGTCAGATTACAGCGCTCGGCAAACTGCATGGTCCGCGTCAGCACTTCAGGGTTTTGCGGAAACAGCTGCGCCATCTGCTCGGCAGACTTTACATAGAACTCCTGCGTATCAAACTTGAACCGCTTGGGATCGTTCATGGATCCGCCGGTCTGCACGCACAGCAGAATCTCATGCGCCCGGCTGTCCTGATCGGAGACATAGTGGCTGTCGTTGGTCGCGATCAGCGGAATGCCCAGGTCCTTCTCCAGCTGGAACATCGCCTTCGACACCTTTGCGTCCGGCGCAAGATGATGGTCCTGCACTTCGAGAAAGAAATTGTCCTTCCCGAAGATGTCCTGATACATCCCTGCCGTCGCCTTGGCCTTCTCATACTCCTCGGCCATCAGGTGCTGCGAAAGTTCCCCAGCCAGACATCCGGAAAATCCGATCAATCCCTCCGCATGCTCCGCAAGAAACTTCTTGCTCACGCGCGGCTTGCGATAGAAACCATGCAAGGCGGCCTCGCTGGTCAAGCGCACTAGATTGCGGTATCCGGCCTCATTCTCTGCCAACACCAGCATGTGATTGTACTTGTCGTCAGTACCTGCACCCGGCGTGCGGTGGTCCTCCGCCTTGCAGATATAGAGTTCGCAGCCCAGGATCGGCTTGATGCCGTTCTTCTTCGCCGAGTCAAAGAAGTGGACAGCTCCATGAATATTTCCATGGTCCGTCATCGCCACGGCGGTCTGCTCCATCTTCTTCACGTGCTTCATCAGCTTGTCGATATCGCAAGCGCCATCCAGCAGTGAATAATCGGTATGCAGATGAAGGTGGGTAAACTCGGGGACGGCCATACCCCATTTTAACGCCGTAAAGCATCCGCCCGCCGGTCAGGAGCAGAATGCTGAGGAAAACCCGGCTTGCCCGGATACCAGGAACCTAACTAGCTACATTCTTCTTCAAAAATGCCAGTGACCGCTCCAGCGCCAGCTTCGCCGCCGCCGCGTTGTATTTAGTCGGGTCCACATCCCGGTTGAATGCGTGTCCCGCCTCCGGATACGTGTAGATAATCACGTCTGGATGCGCCTTCGCCACAGCCTCGCGCTGATCCGCGCCAATGTGGTCGTCCTTCTCGCCGAAGTGCAGCATTACGGGACAAGTCGGCTTCTCCTGGGCAAACTTTCCGATGCCGCCCGCGTAGTATCCTACCGCCGCGCTCGGCTCCAGCCCAAGGTTCTTCAGCCGTGTTGCAGAGAGCCACGCCATCAGCCCGCCATAGCAGAAACCCACTACGCCGATGTGAGCCACACTCTGCTGCGCCCACTTGAATGCTGCTGCAATATCCAGCAGCGCCAGATCAACATTCAGCTTTCCGTAGAATTCAGTCGCCTTCTTTGCGCCTTCGCCTGAATAGTCGAGCTCCACGCCCGGGGCCGGTTTATGCTCAATACGGTCAAATAAAGCCGGAGCAATTGCAAGGAATCCTGCAGTTGCATAGCCGTCTGCTACGCTGCGGATGTGTGCATTTATGCCATAGATCTCTTGCACAATAACCAACGCCGCCACAGGCGCCACCGCAGGCCGCGCCACATACGCGCTGAGCTGATTGCCGTCTTCAGCTTTCAGTTGCACATATTCGCTCATGAACCCTCCGTGTAGGTCCGTTGATTTCTACTTCGACTCAACCATCCTGGGCTGCACCACGATGCCGTCAAACAGTGTGGCTGCCACCATGTGATCTCCTACAGGCCGCAGCATCCGCAAATGCCAGCCAGTATCCCAGCACTGCACACCCTTATCTGCTACCGTGATCGCACAGGCAAATGTACTGGAATTATTGGCAGTCACCAGCACACGTTGACCTGTCGCATCATAGTAGATGCTGTTTACGTCATTTAGGTTGAGTTTGGGCACCATCTGCCAGCGCGCACCATCATCCTCACTGAACCAGATGCCTTCTCCGCCTACCACCCATATTTCCCCAGCCCCATCGACGGTCAGGCTGGATATCTGGGTTAGACCTGCTGGCAACTTCACCGGCTTCCAGCTCTTGCCACTGTCATGGGACAGCTCAATACGCTTCAGGTCGGCAACCGCCAGTTTGCCTCCCCCTGCTGCGAGATAGCGCAGCGGCTCCGTTCCGGCGGCCACAATCTGCTTCCATACGGCCCCGGAGCTGGAGCTTTCCAGCAAACCCTGCTGCGTAGCGGCATACACCTCATAGCCAGCGGTCATCAGGGCATAGACCGGCCCGTCGAAACCGGCAATCTTCTTTGCTGCATTCGGCACAGCAGGTTTCTTCGCCGTCCTGGCTGATGCGGTGCCATGCTTTGCCAAAGGTGATGCGGACAGCCCTGGGTCAGCTGGTCCCGCCTGCATTGGGAACTCCACATTAGCTGTGCCGCTATCTGCGCCATACTGCTGCCACTGAGAATCATGCCAACTGAATATTCCGTGATTAGTGCCCGCCAGTAACGTATTGTCAGGCGCCATAGTCAGTGCAAATACATCGCGGCCATTCAAGCCGTCTGCCCGCTGTTGCCAGCTGATCCCGCCATCCCGGCTTGCAAATACTCCGCCGGAATCTTTGTCGTTGACGACCCCCACATAAATATTTGCGGGACTCTGCGGGTCTGCCGCATAGGCTGAAATCTGCCGCGCAGAAAATCCGCTGTTCGATAACTTGTACGTGAAGCCTCCATCGTCGCTCATCAGCACGCCACCACGATCCGTCGCTACAAGCATATGTTCAGGATTCTTCGGGTCGATATAGATGTCGTTGATGACGTCTTCCGGACGCGTCATCCGCAGCCAGCTCTGCCCTGCATCCGACGACCGGAACAGGCCTTCTGTTGTGCCTGCAAACACAATATCCGGGCGTACGGGATCCTGCATCAGTACGCGGGTACGCCGCGCGGTCTTCGGAATTCCCTGCACTTTCTTGAATAACTCACCGGCATTCTGGCTCTTGTAGATTCCTGAGCACGCGCTCGCGTAGATCGTCTGCGGATCGCGTTCATCCACGATGATCGAGAACACATCTGAATCCTCGATCACGCCATTCTTAATGTTCTTCCAGTGCTCCCCGCCATCAGTCGTCTTCCACGGCAGATGCCACGTACCTGCATAAATAACCTGCGGATCATGCGGGTCCACCGCCAGAGATTCTATCTCGTGGATCTCCGTGCTTCCCGGAGGACTAATCTGCTCCCACCGCCGTCCGCTGTCGGTGCTCCGGTAGACGCCACTCAACGCACCGGCGATCAATATCTTAGCGTTCGATGGTGCTGCTGCCAGTGCCCGAATCGACTGCCCGCTCATTGTGGCATTACTGCTCCACGTATGCCCGCCATTATCGCTAACGAAGATGCCACCGTCGGGATGATCCAGTACCCAGGCACCTACCAGGATGTGTTTCGGGTTGTCTGTATCGACAACGATGCTGTCGACCACTAGGTCGTCTCGCCGTGCAATGCGGGCCAGCCGCTGCCACTTTGCTCCGCCATTGGTGGTTTCATATATCCAGCCATTCGCGGTGCCCATGTACACATGCGCCGGGTTTGTTGGATCTTCGGCGAAGCTGCGAACATCGCCGCCTTCTGGCCCAAATGGCAGCCACGACACGGCATAAGCCGGGCACAGGGCGGCAATGGATACTAACGCGACACAAACTCCTCGTAACGACCTGCTTAGACGATCAATCATTAGTCTCAGTCAATCAGATGCCATCGGTCACAGTTTGGCTTCGGCAGTGAAATTTGCACCCTGCAATGCAAAGGGCTGACTGGGTGATCCCAGTCAGCCCTTTGGTTGGCTTAGCTACTTTTACTTGGCGGCCTTCTTGTGGTGCTTGGCAGGAAGCGCCTTGCGAGGTACAACCTTGACGGCTGCCTCATCCACTGCGGTATCACCGGTTGCACTGAAGGTAGCACCTGCAGGTACCAGGGTGGCAGCGACCGTCTTGCCGTCGGTTCCATCCGTGTATACCGTCACGCGGGATGCGTCGATGCCCTTCTCGCTTACCAAGTAAGCCTTGGCATTCACAGCGCGCTCAGCAGCGAACTTCTCGCCCTTCTTCTCCTTCGGAGAAGAAGACCCTACCAGTGCGACCTTCGCATCGGCGGAGTGCTGTAGGCTGAGTGAAATGTCATCGAGGCAAGCCTTCGCTTCGTTGTCGACGCGGGTCGGACGGGCCTTGTCCTTCTCGAAGCTGATCGAGCAGAGCGAGGACGTCGTCGGAGCCGCCGGCGGCGGCGGAGCAATGACTGTTACCTGAGTGGTTGCGCTTACAGCGTTGGCCTTATCGTCGACCACATTGCAGGTCACTACGATGCTGCCAGGCGCTGCGCCTGCTGTGCTCAGGGTTGCCGTAGAAGTGCTGCCGCTGATCGAACCTGCTGACGCGCTGTAGCTGTACGTCAGGGGGCGATTCTGCGGGCTGACTGCCGTTGCAGTGATTGTGGATGAGTCACTGGGGTTCACGCTGGACGGATTCGCCGAGCAGCTAATCGTCGGGGGCTGGATGGGATTCACGGTGAACGTCGCCGCACAATCTGCCATCTGGCCAGCCTTGACGCCTTCTGCTACGTGGCCCTTGACCGTGTAAGTGCCCGGCGCCAGTGTCGTAGTATCGACAGCCGCCGTTGCACTATTTCCAGTTACTTTCGCTGAATCAGACGTCCAGGTATATACGGCCGGCTTCTTCGGATTAAGATTGGTTGCCGTGCCAGTCACCGTGACCGGATCACCAGGGTAAACCGCTGCCGGCGATGCAACGCAGGCATAGGTAACCGGAGGAGGAGGCACGATGGATCCAAAATGGATCACGACGCCAGTGCTCAGGCGCGCCGCCGAAAGGCTGGTCTTGCCACCCACTGCATTGGCGGGAGCCACTGGAGCACTCCAATTTTCGCTCATGAACTCATAGTCCGCCTGAAAGAGACGGAAGCCAAAGCGATGATTGAAGAACGGAAGGTCGTAGTCCATGCCGCCGCCTACTGCCAGTGCGGGGCCAAACTTATACGGATCACCACCGGTACCAATAGAGGTGCCGGAGTAGCCCAGCTTGGCGGTACCGCCAACAGCATGAGCAAAGAGGCTGTAGTTCTGCAAGGGCAGCCGAACTTCCGGTCCGACCATGACAGTGTACAGACCATCGTTCGTACCAGACGGATGCGCTGCAATTTCAACCTGCGCACCGAGGTACTTGTTGAAGAAATAGGTTGCACTGCCGATTGCCCCTTCGTTGATCGAGGAGAAGCGGACGCCTTGTGGCTTGAGTGTTCCGTGGGCCCCAAAATACGAATACCCCAGGAAGACATCCACGCGTGACGGATTGGGTGCGCTGGGCAGAGCGGAAGTCTGGGCTGCAGCCACGCCGGCTACTCCCAACACTACCGCACATGCGGCCGCTATGAGCCGGCCAACTCTGTGTGACGAACGATCAACCATACGACGTATCCTCCAAAAGTTACGATCTGAGTATTCAAAAAGCCCTAAGGCTAAAAAATAGCGCCGGGTGAAGTTCCGGTTTGATGTACCTGCAAAGTCTACTCTATCTAACGGCAAATGAAGCACAAAATCCACTTCGAGACTACATTATTGCAATTCCCGCCTTGTTCAACATCTGTTTTTAGAAATCTTCAAGCGGTATCCAAACCGTTATCCTGGCCTATAAAAAATCCTACATAATCCCTATAAATTCAATGTCTTCTTGAGGCTGCCACGCTCCTGCTGGATCTTCTCCTGCAACAACGTGATCGCATACAAAAGCTGTTCTGGACGGGGTGGGCATCCCGGTACATATACATCGACCGGAATCACCTGGTTTACTCCCTGCAATAGCGCATAATTATTGAAAACTCCGCCCGAAGTCGCACAGGCCCCCATGGAAATTACCCACTTGGGCTCGGGCATCTGCTCATACAGGCGGCGAATGACAGGGGCCATCTTCTGCGATACCCGTCCTGCAACCACCATCAGATCGCTCTGCCGCGGCGAAGGCCGGAAAACCTCGGACCCGAAGCGGGCAATGTCATAACGCGATCCCCCCATGGACATCATCTCAATGGCGCAGCACGCCAGACCAAAGGTCATGGGCCAGATGGAATTTTTGCGCGCCCAGTTCACTGCTGCGTCCAGCGATGCCAGAATGACACCCTCTGGCAGGTCAGTCCCCCAGCTCACTTCACGTAGTTTGTCCTGATTTTTTCCGAAACTCGTCAGTGTGCCGAACAGGTGCCGATCATCCTGCTGGGGAACAGCAGTTGGGCGTCCACTACTCGAGTTTTGTCCTGGGCTGATGCTCATATGTTCAATATAAAGGAACTTCAATCGATTTTATGACACGTTTTCAAAATCCAATACTTCAATGGATGCCCCACTGCCTCATGTGCGTTGCACCGTCATGAAAAGAAACTTCGCCTGCTGAATCAAGCTGAACTCCCAGCCTTACCGGCAGCCACGTCGATCCACGGTCAGTCCAGCGTCCGGCTGATATCCCACCGGCAGATGCAATATCACGCGAAACCTGATCCAGGTGATTGCTCCCAGAGGACTGGCGCCACTGGGCTCGGTGGTATGGGGCGTCTGCGAAAAGTGCGAAGCCACTGCTGCAGCCATCTGCGCCTGGTTCGCCGTCCCAGGAATCAGCCGGGCATCCAGTACCTGCAGTTCTGCGGTGGGTGAAGCTGCAGCCATTTCCGCCAGTTTTTCTCCCAATGCAGCGTTGTCCGGTGCGGCCATGTATGCCGCGTACAAGCCTTGCAATTGCGCGAATCTGACCGGATTCAAAGCAAACTGGAACCTCCGTGGGTTCCACGCCACCGCATCCTGCGCGCGGAAGCTGAAGTCTGTCGTCAACGCCAGCGGCGTGACCGAGTTGTACGGTGGCGTCGCCAGTTCTGCTGCATCATGCGGAGGCCGAGGGCCTTTCACCGGCAGTACTCGCACAATCCATCCGGCCCGCACAGCTTCCAGATCAAACATCTGGCCGTTACCCAACGCGTGTGTATAGCTCTGTCCTGCCTCTACCTCACCCTCAAAGCTTGCACTGGCGCACAAAGTCCCAGCTTGCGTCCGCTTATAAGCCGCCTTTGCCGTGGCAGCCATTGCTGCAATTCCGCTTCCCATTACCAGAAGCACGACAATCGCTGTTCGTCTCTTCCAAACCACTTGTCTCATCGATTGCATCATCGCAGATGTATCAGCGCATATTCAATATAACGATTTCTTATATGTCGAATTGCATAATTTTCTATCTCCTTATTGTGCAATTTTTATGCGCCGTATTCGGTAAATTTATCTCATCGGTTCAATTACATGTTCCTGCATGTCCACATCGGGCCTTCCCCGAGCCCTCTGCACGTAGGATCAGGGAGTGAAATGCTAACCAGCAGTTCCGCACGCCGTCTGTTTGCCGTCTTCGCCGCCATTACCCTTCTCGCACCCTCCGCCCACGCGCAGGTCACCACGACTTCCGTCAATAATGGCGATAACGCATGGATGCTAACCTCATCCGCGCTTGTCCTGCTCATGACCGGGCCCGGTCTGGCGCTCTTTTACTGCGGCCTCGTCCGCCGGAAAAACGTGCTCAACACCATGATGCAGTGCTTTGCCATGATGGCTGTGGTCACGGTACTCTGGGCATTTTTCGGCTGGTCGCTCGCGTTCAGTCCGGGCTGCAGCGTTATCGGTGGTTTTCACCAGATCTTCCTGCACGGCGTCGGGCTTAGCCCCGATCTCTTCTATGCCCCCACCATTCCCGCGCAGACATTCATGGTCTATCAGCTCATGTTTGCCATCATCACCCCCGCGCTCATCAGCGGAGCCTTTGCTGAGCGCATGAAGTTCTCCGCCATGCTCGCCTTCACCACGCTTTGGATCATCTTCGTCTACAGCCCTATGGCCCACATGGTCTGGGGTAAGGGCGGCCTGCTCAACTTCGCCGCCATCGGCTCGGGTCATCTTGGCGGCTATCTTCCTTCCCTGGATTTCGCGGGCGGCACCGTAGTCCACATCAGTTCCGGCGTCTCTGCCCTGGTCACGTGTCTCTACCTCGGTAAACGCCTCGGGTATCCCCAGTCTGATACACGCCCGCACTCCGTCGTACTCAGCCTGATTGGCGCCTGCATGCTGTGGGTAGGCTGGTTCGGATTCAATGCTGGCAGCGCCCTTTCCGCTGGCACGTTGGCCACCAGCGCCTTCGTCGCCACCCACTTTGCCGCAGCAGCGGCTGCGATTGGCTGGTGCGCAATGGAGTGGAACAAGAAGCACAAGGTCTCCGCGCTTGGCGCCATCTCCGGGGCCGTGGCTGGCCTGGTTGCCATCACACCTGCCTCTGGTTTTGTCACGCCCATGGCCGCACTCGCCATCGGTTTTATAGCCGGTGCTTTCTGCTACTTTATGGTCATTAGCGTCAAAACGCGTTTTGGCTACGATGATTCGCTCGATGCCTTCGGTGTCCACGGCGCTGGCGGCACCATCGGCGCGCTGCTCACCGGCGTCTTTGCCAACTCAGCCGTCAATGTGACCTACCGCGGCGGACACGCCACAGGACTGCTCGAAGGGTATCCCCGCCAGCTGCTCTACCAGGCTGCCGGAGTGCTCCTTGCCTGGGCCATCTCCATCATCGGAACGCTCGCCATTCTCTTCGTCGTGGACAAGTTCATCGGCCTGCGGGTGACGCCACTGGAGGAAGAAGAAGGCCTTGATCTCACCCAGCACGGTGAAGAGGGTTACGAGTGGGAGACCATTACACGTTGAGCGATCTCATCCATAGCTGGCAAATTTTCCGTCCGATTGCACTAGAATGAAAGAAACACAATGCAACAGGAAGCACTTGCTTCAGGAGACACCATGCAGAAGATAGAGGCCATCATCCAGCCGTCCAAACTCGACGCCGTCAAAGAGGCGCTGATCGAAGTTGGTATTCAGGGCATCACCATCCTGGAGGCTCGCGGCCATGGCAGGCAGAAGGGCCACACAGAGACCTACCGCGGACGCGAATATTCAGTGGATCTGCTGCCCAAGCTCAAGCTCGAAATCATCGTGACGGACGATATGGTCGATCAAGTGGTGAACACTATCGCCAATACGGCCCGCAGTGGAAAGATAGGCGACGGAAAAATCTTTGTATCTCGCATCGATGCAGCTATTCGCATCCGCAATGACGAGCGCGGCGACAACGCAATCTAACGCATTTCCGGCTCTCTGCTGTACATCTCACCTGCTGCAGCCGTGAAGGGAGGCATCTCTGTCTATGAATGAGCAGACTGGTTCCACTCAGCCACCCAACGTCCTGCGTGATTTCTATCAGCAGGGACTGGCGGAAATTCGTGCGCAATTTGAGCAGAATGAATCAACGCGTGCAGCTGGCCCCACTGCGGTCAAGCAGCGCGCCCAGCTGGCCGATGAGTTGGTACAGCGTCTCTGGAGCCAGTTTGCTGAACATCCCAAGCTGAAGTCCGGCGTGGCAATTGTTGCCATCGGCGGTTACGGACGCCGGCAGCTCTTCCCTCACTCTGACCTCGATGTGCTCTTCCTCCTCGACAATTCCCTCAAGGAACTCGAGATGAAAGATCCCATCCGGCGCATCAATCAGGAGATATGGGATTGCGGAATCCGAGCCAGTCCGCAGACGCGCCTACTCTCAGAGTGTGATGGCCTCATCATTGGCAACCCTGAATTTACGCTGTCGCTGATGGATCACCGTTTCCTCTGCGGCGACCGTAAGCTCTACGACAAACTTGCGAACGACGCTCTGCCCAAACTGCTGCAACGCGATCATCGCACGCTCATCAACCGGCTGGTCGAGATTACACTCGACCGTCACGGCAAGTACGCCAACACGCTCTTCCATCTGGAACCGAATATCAAAGACTGCCCCGGCGGTCTGCGCGACATGCACGTCTGTGGCTGGCTCACCACGCTCTACGCTATCGCGGCTCAGGCTCAGAAACAGGCGCGCCCCGAGCATGGCAATATCGCTGAATTCAATCAGGCCACAGACTTCCTCGCCACGGTGCGCTGCTTCCTCCACTACGCCCATGAGCGTGACGACAATACGCTCTACTGGCAATCGCAGGATGCTGCGGCAAAGGCTGCGCTCGCACTCGGCAACATCGGCAATCGACGCGTCGACGCGTCTGTGTGGATGCGTTCTTTCTTCCGCAATGCACGCACCATCCACCGCCGCACCATGCAGTTACTGGAAGAAGCCCCGCGCGTCCGTGGTTCGTCATTCTACGACCAGCTGCGCCGCAGGCATAAACGTGCGCAATTTGATGGCTTTCACATCCAGCATGGCCGCATCGTCTTCGATCCACCGGCATCTCCACGCGCCCCCGATCCAGCAAACGATCCTGACACCGTCCTGAATCTGTTTGAGGCCATCGCCACTCACGGCTGCAAACTCTCGTCCGAAGCCGAAGAGAGCCTGGAACCCGCATTACCGGTTCTCGCCTCAAATCTGGAAGAAGGCCCCGCGCTGTGGAGTCACTTCCGCAACATCCTCAATGGCCCTTATGCTGGAGAGGCGCTCCGCGCCATGCACGCGCTCGGCATTCTCGAGCTCATCGTGCCCGAATTTCTCGGCATCGATGCCCTCGTCATTCGCGATGCCTACCACCGCTACACCGTGGATGAGCACACCTTCGTCCTGATTGATGTGCTGCATAATTTGCAGCATCCGCCAGAAAAGATGATGGCAAACAACCGTCCGAATACTCTCGCCGAGTGGCAGCGCCGCTTTGGCGGCCTGCTGGCCGACTTGCCCCATCCTGAGCTGCTTTATCTTGCCGCACTAATGCATGACACGGGCAAAGGCCGCGAGACGCCGGATCATTCGAAAGAATCCGCTCGCATGGCGAAGAATCTCTTTGCCCGTATGGAGCTTGACCCCTACGAAGCTGGCATCGTTCGCCATCTCATTGTGAACCACCTCGTTATGTCCGCCACACTGCGCCGGGACATCTTCGATCTAGAAACCCTGCGCGTCTTCGTCGAACAGGTCGAGTCGCCGGAGCAGTTGCGCATGCTCGCCCTGCTCACCTACGCCGACATCTCCGCCGTACACCCCGACGCCCTTACGCCGTGGAAAGCAGAAAATCTCTGGAACCTCTACATCGGTGCGTCGAACTATCTCGACCGCACTGTCGATGACGACCGCGTGCGTTCTCGTGCAAGATCCGAACTCATCCAGCGCGTCACCACGCTCGCTCCTGCACAGTCCAAGGAGATTCGCGCCTACCTGCAGGGTTTCCCACAGCGCTATCTACGTACGCGCACGCCAGAGCAGGTCCACAGCCACTTCATAATTGCCTCTACCCTGGTCAGCGCCAATCCTGCGGCAAAGGATACTGAAGCTGGAATAGCCGCCGCCGTCGATCTCATCCTCAGTCAGGCGCTGCCCGTCAGCGAAATCACCCTGGTCGCGCTGGATCGACCTCGTCTCTTCGCCACAATCGCAGGAGCGCTCGCTGCCTGGGGCATGGATATTGTGAATGCCGATGCTTTCGCCAACGGTGCCGGAATTGTGGTGGACAGCTTCAGCTTCATCGATCGTTTTCGCACCCTCGAACTGAACCCGACCGAGCATAAGCGCTTCGTCAAGAGCCTGAAAGATGCGCTTACCGGTGCCACCCCGGTGGAGAAGCTACTGGCCGCACGCACCCGTGGCGGCAAGCGGAAGCCCCCCAAAGTCAACATCGAAACGCAGATCAACTTTGACCACGACGTCTCCAGCCACAGCACCCTCCTGCAGGTCGTCGCGCAAGACGTCCCCGGCCTGCTCCGTGCCATCTCGCTCACCGTCGCCGATCACGAATGCAATATCGAAGTCGCACTGATTGATACCGAAGGCGAAATGGCGATTGACGTCTTCTACATCACCCGCGCCGGTCAGAAGCTGGATTCCGCCCGTGCCGGCCTGCTCCGAGACGATCTCATCGTAGCCATCGCCCGCAATACAAAGTAACCATGCCACCTCAAACCTGGGGTTAATCCCTAACCCCTAATCCCTGTTTTTAGTTCCCTGCATTTACACTTACCTCATACATGCAAGGCTTCTTCATCACCTTCGAAGGCCTCGACGGCTCCGGCAAGACCACGCAGATCAAGCGTCTCGCCGCCTGGCTCCAATCCCGCGGGCGCAACGTCGTCCTCACCCGCAACCCCGGTGGCACCATACTCGGCGAACGCATCCGCGCCATCCTGCTTGACTCCCGTACGGAAGTCACCACCGGCACTATCACACCCAAGGCCGAATTGGCGCTGATGTTCGCGGACCGCGCCCAGAACATAGCAGAAATCGTTCGACCGGCACTCACTGAGGGCAGCATTGTCATCTGTGATCGCTATACCGATTCGTCTGAGGCGTACCAGGGCGGCGGCCGCCAGCTCGGGGCAGATACCATCCTCGCCGCGCACCACACCATCTGCGACGATTTTCAGCCCACCCTCACCATTCTCCTCTTGCCGCCCCTAGCCGCCTCGCTCGCCCGCGCTCGCCGCCGCAACGAACGCCACACCCAGCAGCACGGCACCGACGAAAATCGCTTCGAGCGCGAAGACGACTGCTTCTACGCCCGCGCTTACGCCGCCTACCGCGCCATTGCCGTCCGCGATAGCCACCGCGTCGTCCTCATCGAAGATGACGCCAGCATCGAAGCCATCCACCAGAAGATCGTCGCCATCGTCGCTGAAAGGCTCGGGCTGCTCGCATGAACTCTTTCAGCGATTTCATCGGCAACACCACTGCGGTCAATCATCTCCGCGCCGCCATCGCTACCGGTCGTCTGCCCCACTCGCTCATCCTCGCCGGTCCCAGGGGCTCGGGCAAATACACTCTCGCGCTCATGCTCGCACAGGCCGTCAATTGCAAGAACCAGCCGCGCGAGACCGGCCCTGACGGCACCGAGCTAACCGGCTTCTGCGGCACCTGCACCAACTGCGTCCGCATCGCCGAATCTCACGACCTTCAGACTCGCATCGACGAAGCCATCGAAGCCCGCGAATCCCTGCGCGAGGTCGACAAGAAAGAAACCCGCATCCTCGTCCAGACGCATCCTGACGTTCTCGTGCTTCCGCCCGACCCACCGCAGCTCCTCATCAAGCTCGGTCAGGTCCGCTCGCTTACGGAGAGCATCTACTACCGCCCCGGCGAAGGTGAACGCAAGATTTACATCTTCACCTCTACCGCCTTCATGAAAGAAGCGGCCAACGCTCTGCTGAAAGTGCTGGAAGAGCCCCCCGCCTATGCGCACATCTTCATCCTCGCGGAAAATCCCGGTGAGCTTCTCCCCACCATCCGCTCACGCTGCGGCATCGTGCGTCTCGGCGCCCTGCCTGCGGCAGAAATTGAATCCACCCTCGCCACACACCGTCCTGAATGGAAGCCCGCACAGCGCGCCCTCGTCGCCCGGCTCGCCCAGGGAGGAATCGGCCGCGCCCTCGGCTTCGATCTCGCCGCCTACCTCACCGGACGCACAGATGCGCTCATCTTCATTCAAAATGCAGTGAATGATCCCGACCACACTGCGCTCTTCAAGGTGACAGAAACCTACCGTGCCGGCGCAGATGGCGCGCAGAAGACCACGGCACTGCTGCGCGCGCTCTCCAGTTTGCTGGAAGACATTCTTCTTCTCCAATCAGGCGCCCCCGCACTGATCCGCAACGTAGACATTGAACCCCAGATCGAAAAGCTCGCATCCGCTCTCAGTTTTCACTGGGTTGAGCAGGCTTCGCGTGCTCTCGATCAGGTCGAAAGCGGAATGCGCCGCAACCTGCTGCGTTCGCTCTCGCTGGATGCCTTCGCCGCACAACTTGCCGCCCGGTAATCGAAGTCCACACTGAGCACTGATTCAGTGGCGCGCTCATCCCACAAAGGATGCACGTTGCATCTCACTATCACATGAATGCAGCGGTTATATTTACGCAACTTTTGCCGTATGAGACGCGTCTTAATAGAACAAATCTAGCTAAAAGCGAGTCCACTTCCCATTGAACCCGACCGCACACAAGACTGCGTCTGATACGCCAGAAACTACCCTCAACGGGAATCGAAAGTTGATCCGTCCGCGTCTTCCTGCGAACGCCGCGCCTACGCATCGCACTCCCCCAGCGGCCAATGGCAATCTCGCAGCCCCGCGTGCTCGCCGCACTCCGGTGCGTTCGCACCACCCTGAAGCCACACAGCCGGAACCTAGCCACGCTGAAGTCTTTTATTATCAAAAACAGGTGCAGGCGCAAACGCCCATGGTGGTGGTCTTGGATGATGGCGAGCGTCTGGACGGCGTCATCGAGTGGTTTGACAAGGATGCGGTAAAGCTCCGCCTCACCACGCTACAGCGCGTTCTCATCTACAAGAGTGCGATCAAGTTCATCTACAAGACAGGCGAAAACACTCCCGCCTGAATTGCCTCCTGCTACGGAATCTCTTCCGGCAGCACCTCGATCTCTTCCAGCAGCGGCTTACGCGATAGCCTGTGATACCTGTGCCATAGGAATGCAATGCCACCGGCAATCGTCAGAACAATCAACACCACGGCATGCACCACAATGCCGTAGAGCGCCGCGACCGAGGCGTTCATCCCATGGCTCATCATGGCCGTCTTCACTGCAGCTTCAAATGGTCCCAGCCCCCCCGGGGAGCTTGGAACCAGGTACGACAGGTTGCTCGATGAGAAAGCCTGCCAGGGCCCGCGCAGGTCGGTCGTCAGACCGATGATCTTTGCGATAGAAACGAAGATCATTCCCTCACAGGCCCACGCAACAAATGACTCTCCCAGCAGAAATGCCATGCCGCGCACGCCAATCCCGCGTATCGCGTCAAACGCCAGGAAGAGCCAGTTCTCCAGCTTCAGCATCTTCGGTCCTGACGGTAATTTGGCAAACAAACGCCGCAGCGGAACTTCCAGCGTACGTGCGCCCAGAACCATGACCAGCAGGCCAGTTCCCGCAATACATAGCAGGGTGATAGCGACCACTTTTACGTGGTGCGACGGAAAACCGTATCCGCCGCCCATGGTGAGCACGAAAAAGGCGACCAGCGTGAATACATCCAACAGCTTTTCCAGGATAACCGTGCTCAAAATAACCGAACTGGACGCTCCCAGATCTCCCGCATAGGTGAAGATACGCATGAAATCGCCAATGCGGAACGGCATGATGTTGTTCGCTGCAATGCTGGTAAGAAAGACGCGTGCGCATACGCTGAAGCGGGGATGAGCCGTAGGCCGCAACATGCGATACCAGCGATGGCTCCGAATCGTGTAGCTGCCGAGCATGGCCAGCACCACACCTCCAATCCACACCGGCGCAACAATGCGAACATCCTCCAGTTCGCGGAAGCTGAAATTGCGAAAAGTAAACCACAGAAAGAAGCCGCTGATGGCAAACCCTGGCAGCGTCTTTAGTAAATTGTTGCGCCTGCTTGCAGGCTGCGTCATTGGGCTCCTATACCGCGCAGACAAACCCGCCTTCCTCGCAGAAGGGCGGGCTTGTCCTGCGTATGTTTCCTGAATTCCATCCCTTCTAGGATATCCCGAAACACAGTGCAGTTAGCTTGCGTGATTCTTGGTAACAAACGCAAAGCACTCATCCAGTATGCGCGCAGCTTCGTCTACATCACTTTTGCTGATATTCATAGGCGGAGACATGCGCAGCGTGTTATTAAACATGCCTCCTTTGCCAATCAGCAGGCCGCGATCGCGTGCAGCATCCAGCATCTCGTTCGCCAGCGCCGTGGCCGGCTCCTTGGTTTGCGGATCCACCACCAGCTCCATCGCCTGCATCAGGCCCATGCCGCGTACATCGCCGATAATGGGGTACTTTGTCTTCAGCTCATTGAGCTTCTCGCGGAAGTAGCCGCCAACCACGTGGCAATTCTCCAGCAGGTTGTCCTCCTCGATGATGTCGATAACAGCCTTAGCCACCACGCTCGTCACCGGATTGCCGCCAAACGTGCAGATAGTGGGCGCCGTGTAAGCTGCTGCAATCTCCGGCTTAGCCACGGTCAGGCCCACGGGGTGTCCGTTGCCCAGCGACTTTGCAGCCGTAATAATGTCCGGCTCTACTTCCCAGTGCTCAATGCCAAACCACTTCTTGCCGGTGCGTCCCCAGCCGGTCTGCACTTCGTCTGAGATAAAATCGCCGCCGTACTGCTTCACAATATTGAAGACGATCTTGAAATACTCCTTCGGTGGCGTAATAAATCCGCCCACGCCCTGGATTGGCTCCGCGATGAACGCTGCAATCTTACCCGGCGTTGCACTCTGGATCACCGCCTCTACATCCTGCGCACAAGCCACTCCACAACTAGGGTAAGTCTTGCCCAGCGGACAGCGATAACAGTACGGATTCAGTGCGCGGACGATGCCCACCTCAACCGAGGCACGCCGCCAGCTGCTGATGCCGGTAAGTGCGCGCGTAAGCGACGAACGCCCATGGTACCCATGCCGCAGTGCAATCACGTCCAGATTCCCCGTGTGCAGCCGCGCCGATTCAATCGCAGTCTCGTTTGCTTCAGTTCCGCTGTTAGTGAAAAAAGATTTTTGCAGCGTCCCTGGCGTGATCTGGGCAATCTTCTCTGCCAGCTCCATCATGGGAGCATTGGGGAACATGGTGGAAGCGTGCTGCAGCTTGTCGATCTGTTGCTTCATCGGCCCGGTAACGCGCGGGTTTGCATGCCCCACTCCAACGGTCACAATGCCACCAAAAAAATCAAGGTACTTGCGCCCTTCGCTGTCCCAGACGTGTTGCATCTCAGCGTGATCAACCACCATTGGTTCTTTAAAATAGTTCGCGATTGCCGGATAGATATATTCCTTTTGCTTACGCAATACTTCCTGACGGTCCATGGTTCCCCTTCCGAAATTGGAGAGCTGCAAATCGTGAAACATTAACTATACTTGGCTTGAGGCCACCTCTGTCAGTAATGAAATCTGCACCTATACCCCAAGCCCAAACCCGGCTCCGTAGCTTGATCTATGTCACCCTGTTGGCCCTGATTTCAGCGGCAATTATGGGGTACCACCCCTATGCGGAAGATGCCGGCATCTACCTGAGCGGGCTCCATCTTGCTCTCAATCCGGCCCTTTACCCTTCGTCCCAGCCCTTTATTCTGGCACACATGCACCACACGCTATTCCCTTATTTTTTAGCGATGCTGGTGCGCATCCTCCATCTCCCCGTGCAATGGACCCTGCTGGCTGTGCACTTTGCCCTGCTCTGGCTTCTGGTATTCGCCCTGCAACGTCTTGCTATCCGCTGCTGGCCTCGTCCTGTAGTGCAGTGGGCTGCTGTGGCAGTGGCAGCATTTTGCTTCGCCACTCCGGTCGCTGGCACCGCGCTTTGCATCGCCGATCCCTATCTCACCCCGCGGTCCTTCGCTACCCCGCTCGCCATCTTGCTTTTCTCCGCCGTCCTGGATGTAAGCTTCGGCCCGGCCATACTGTTGCTTACCATCGCCTTCCTTTTCCACCCACTCATGGCTCTCTATGCTGGACTGTTTGCGCTGGTACTGTGGACTATTCGTACCCGCCGTACACATGGCACGCTGCGTATCTGTCTCGCTACGGTTGCAGCAGCCATCGTGATTGCGTTATCGCAGCAGCATGTCGTGGAAAGTCCTGCCTATATCCGTGCCGCACTAACCCGCACGTACTTCTTTATGGAGGAGTGGCAGTGGTATGAGATAGTAGGCCTGATTGCGCCGCTTGCTGTTTTTCTATGGATGTTTCGTGCAGATACTGGTCAAACATCTCCCCAGGCGCGTAATCGTTCCGCGCTCAGTGGAGCCTCTGCCGCCGGTGCCATCACCGCTATCACCATCAGCAGCCTGCTCGTGCACCCCGGCAGTCATTCCCATCTACTGGCACGGCTGCAGCCCCTGAGGACATTTCATACGCTCTACCTGCTGATGTTCCTGCTCCTCGCCGGAACCCTTGTAGAGCTGCTGCTCCGCACCCTTCCCTTGCGGCCTGCAGTAACCTGCATTGCAACGATGCTGGCTATCCTCGGCTTCTCCATGTTTTATGTAGAACGTCAGGTCTTCCCTGCCTGCGTCCACTTTGAGATACCGGGGCACACGCCGCAAAACCCCTGGGAGCAAGCATTCCTCTGGTCGCATGACCATACGCCGCAGGATGCGGTCTTTGCGCTGGATGCGAACTACATCACCACGTCCGGCGAAGACGCGCAGAACTTTCGCTCCCTCGCAGAACGCAGTGCCCTTTCGGATTATTCCAAGGATGGTGGCTCATCCGCTATCTTTCCGCAATTGGCACCACGCTGGCAGCAAGACGAGCCGCTTACGGTCGATCTCAGCCGCATCCCAGACAGCGAACGTATTGCACGCCTATCCGGGGCGCATGTCTCCTGGGTGGTGCTGCAGCAGAAATTCCAAACCGGCGCCGCCCAGACGCACTTTGCATGCCCCTACCGCAACGCTACTGTTCTGGTCTGCCGGCTTCCGCTGCCATAGCGGTCATTGCGCCTTGCGCAGAATAGCGTTGCTGCGTTCGTCATTCACAATAGCGCTTACCAGTCCGCGCAGATCACCATAGCGCTCGGCAGGCACCTCCACCTGGCGCACTGTATACGTGCGCTCATAGTGCAGTGTCTTACCCTTCACTGACGTTGAACTTTCATAGCTGGCAAAGCCCACGTCCTTCTTCACTGGCGCTGGCAATTCGTCCACCACATAGCCTTCAGGCAACTCCACATCAAAGCTATCCTGCTTCCGAACCGTTTGTCCTAGGTTGATGGCATAATGGCGCTGCTTGTCGTCCAGTCTCAGGGCATCTGAGCCCAGCACACGCGGCCTCACCATCAGAAGCGGCCCCATCGTCTTCGCATAAGATTTTGCCGTGACCGAGTAAGACAGCACCGCCTCTTTATCAACGTCAGGAAGATTATCGATCTTCACATTCTCCAATGTGAATCCAGTCAGGTCAGCATTTACATGGCGATCCAGTATCTCACTGCGCTGATGCTCGTCGCTGTAGGTGAATGCGTAGCGGAACTCTGACCCTTCATCGCCGTACATGCGTTCCGTTACGTCTCCCTTGAGCCCGCCGTCTAGTTCTAGCTTCAGATGCGCGGTACGCGTCCAGGTATTGCGGCCTGGGTCCATGACCGGAATCTGGATCACCTGGCTCTGTTCACCATCCACCAGCAGCGCACTCGTTCCCTGCAACTCATGCTCTATCTGTCCGAACGGAGTCTTCTCCCACGTTGGATCCGTGATCAGGAACCTCTTGCCCGACTTCGCCGTCACTACGCTATACATCTCCGGCGAGGTGTAACCCGGAGGCAGCTCAATAGCTGCCACCATATGATCCCCCAGCAACGACGGCATCGAAGCATCCATCGAATGGTTTGTATCCACCCAGAGCCATGTGGAGTGGATGCCTGCTGCTGCCATCATGGCAGCCAGCAGCGTCGCCTTGTCTTTGCAATCGCCGTACCGGTTGCGGAAGATATCGGTCGCGGCATGTGGTTGATATCCTCCGATGCCAACCTCAACCGCGACATAGCGGATGTCTCCGCGAACAAAATTATCAATCGCCTTCGCCCTTTGATAAAAGTCAGTAACGCCGGCTGTCAATGCCTGTGCCTTACCGATCATCTCGGGGGTTGCAGCAATTCGGTCTGCAGTCAGACCTTGGTACCACACGCCCAACGACTTCCAATCTTCCATGATTATCGCGCCCGCAGCGGCATAATGCAGCGTCATCATGGCAAGCAGTTCCCCGTGGGCCGGAGCAAGCCTTATCTCCTTCATGTTCATTGCCGGCGAATCCATCTGCTCCCATTGCCAACGGTTATTGCCCGCCTGTACCGGTGTAATGGGCTCATGCTGCTTCCAGCGCGTATCGAAAGTGAATCCCGGCGGAAACTGCACACTGAGCCGGTTACGGTGAATGGGAATCTTGGAATTCAACTCCCATTGAACTTCTGGAATATAAAAGGGCTGCTGTTCTTCATACTCCATGGCCACGACTGCCCCCGGATCGCCCGCGGGAGCATGGCCGACTCGGGCGCGATCGTCCTGATACAAAACGTAGCTCACTGCCGCTACGTCAGCCTGCTCATTATCCTTCACGGCATATTCATGCCCATCTGGGCCAATGCTCCAGATGTGCATCCAGTTCACTTTGGAGTCCTTGTTGTACCAGACCGAAAAATTAGCTTCAGAGCGTCCCTCCGGTCGCAGAATGCGTCTCACGATCCGCTCATGCAGCACCGTGTGACCATTGGGCAGCACGGTATATTCCTGATCGTCCAGCAGCACCACAGCGTTAGGTTCGTGATGATAGTCAGGCAGTGTCTCCTTAGCGGCATCGCGCACCCAGTCCGGCACGCTGTCTTTGCGTGCATAGGCGAAAGGCGCTGTAGCCGTACAGGCCAGCATCAACGCGATTGGGAGCAGTAGAGCCCGGAACCTAATTTGATTTAACATGCGTCTCCGCAGCATCTGAAGTAGAAGCTGTTCCGGCATTCGTCAGGACAATGGGTTGCTGGTCGTCAGTAGCTAATTTGGAAAAGAAATCTCTCACGTTGGCATATTCCTCCGGAAGGAAATACGGAGCGGCCAGATCGCACGTCCTTCGCATCAGTATAGAAGTCATCTGCGCCTCCGCCTTGGAATGGAACCCCGCCAGGCTCTTATACGTAACACTGTCTTCCTTGGGAACAGATTCCAGTTTCAGGTCGCTCGGAAACTTAATACGCACCGCATCAATCGTTCGTTCCCCATACTCAAAGTAAACAGGAACCGTTCGAGTGGAATGCGGAAAACGCGGCTTGCTGTTCACTTCAAACAATTGTCCCGGCAGAATAAGCCTCTTCTGCGTTATCGTCGCCAATGGACCATGCACACTGAAGTTCGCCACCAATGGCTTATCGTAATCCTTCATGTTTTGCACGCTGGTAACCGCGATCTCCATCCCGCCGGGCAATAGGCGCTCCAGCCACTCTCGCATTGAGTGCTGTACAGCATCTTCATCCTTACGCAGACCCTCCTGCCGCCAGGAGAGTGCTGATGAACCGAGCCAGGATATCTTCACCGTCCCGCTGGCCGCCCCATCTGTACTCAATACCAGGTCGCCGATGCGCTGCGTCTGCGATTGTAGATACGGTGGCAGTGGAGTATTTCCGATTGCGGTTCCACCCTCTTGCTCCCGCAGGCCCTGCACTCCCGAATGCTTCCATGCCAACTGGCCGAATGGGCAATAGCGCTGCCCCGGATCGAAGTATTGCTCCTTGCCATCCAGCACCACGACTGCAATATTGTCGTCGAGCTGCTGCAGGGTGAGCCACGGCTGGAAAAACAGTTTTTTATCGCGATTCGTAACTCTCATCACATAAGCTTTGAAGCCTGCAGAACGTACAAGTTGGATGAAAAGATCCGTCAGCTGGTCATCATAGCCTCTCTTGCGGTCCCACACGTCTTGAGTTGTTTTCGTCTCTCTCAGTCCCGCAGCTCTGTTCTCTGCCTGATCGCGCTGCCTGCTGTACGACGTATTATCCATCGCCATGATTGCGGCATAGATCTTCTGTAGCTTCACCGTATCGGAATCGCCCGCAGCCAGCAGCGTCTGCACCTGTTGGCTCATGCTGCCGGTTGATCCAATAAATTTCTCTTCTCCCTTGGCCCACGCTTTGCCTTCATTCTTCCAGTACTCCGCCATAGTGTGGTCAAGAGCATGATAAAAATGCACTCGATACGTAAAACTATGCACTGGCGGCATGTAATCTTCTTCCGGCAACGGCGCAATGTCGTTAACCTTCAGTTCAAAGGTCTGAAACGCATTATCGTTGCCAACCGCAGGCCGTTCCACGTGAACCACCTGGGCGCCAGCAGGCAGTACTGGAGTCCATGCAATCCCAATGCTCAAATCCCCGCGTAGCGCGTCTCTGATTTGATCTTCTGTTGCCTTCCAGAAAAAGTAGCCTTTTCGTACAAACAAGTCCTGCTGCACAAACCACTCTGGCTCGTGGATATACCCCTCTGGAATGCGCGTTTTATAGCGGTATTCAAGAATGCTGCCAACCTCTACCTCAGGCAACGTGAACACCGTCTCTGAAATCTTTACGCCG
>JARLFX010000227.1 GCA_031296355.1 Acidobacteriaceae bacterium | reverse complement strand
TTCGTCATCCGCCTCGCTTAGCCCGGCCTCGCCGCTCGTCACCAGCAGATGACACGTGGTGCATGCGCACACACCACCGCACGCGTGGTCCAGAAAAATTCCATAGTTCTCCGCCACGTCCAGCAGCGACATCGGCTTGCCGTGATGGTCATACGGCATGGTGCCGTACTTGAACTCCACCGTGCGCCCTTCGGGCTGAAACGTCACGCGCACCACATCGGCCGCCGGCGGCACTGTCAGATCAACCGGTGTTTCCTGCTTCGCATCAGACATGGCTTTCTCCCATTTCCTTCTTCAGAATCCTACTTCTTTTCTTCCTTCTCAAACTCTGCCGGCGCAAATGCATGCGGAGCCGTCGGCGCCACGCCCATGCTCGCGCCTGCCGCCTCCATCGTCTGCCCCTTGATCGCTGACGTTACCGCCGAATCCATCATCAGCTCCGCAAAACGCCGCGTCGCGCGGTCCAGCGCATCAATGACATCGCGGATCGCCTTGTAATCCGTGCCCTTCTTCACCACGTCCAGGTGTTGTCGCGCATTGGCGATCTGGTCAAACTCTTCCTGCGTCAACTGTTGCCATGCTGGATGTCCGGCGCCCTTCTCCACTGCGGCAATGATCGTCTCCGCCTCGTTGCGCGCTTCAATCACCTGGCGATTCGCAAGATCCTGCTCTGCATTGTCGAACGATGCCAGGATCATAGTCTCTACCTGTTCGTCCGTCAGCCCATACGTCGGCTTCACGTCGATCTTGGCCTCCTGCCCGCTGCGTTGCTCACGCGCGCTCACATGCAGAATGCCGTTCGCATCGATCAGAAACTTTACCTCGATGCGCGGAATGCCCGCCGTCATCGGCGGAATATTCTTCAAGTCAAATCGTGCCAGCGAACGGCAGTCACTCGCCAGTTCGCGCTCGCCCTGCACCACGTGGATCGCCACATTCGTCTGCCCATCCACGCCCGTCGTAAAGTGCTCCGTGGCCGACGCAGGAATTGTGGAGTTGCGCGGAATGATCTTCGCCACCACGCCACCCAGCGCTTCAATGCCCAGCGAGAGCGGCGTCACATCCAGCAGCAACAGCTCTTCCGTCGCCGCCGAACCGCCAGCCAGGATATCCGCCTGCACTGCTGCGCCAAGAGCAACCACCTCATCCGGATTCAGCTCCGTGTGCGGTTTGCGTCCTCGTGCACCAAGTGAAAACACTTCATCTACCAGCGCCCGTACTGCGGGGATTCGTGTCGACCCGCCGACCAGTACCACCTCATCGATCTGTTCCGGCGCAAGCCGCGCATCCTTCAGCGCCTGCCTGCAGGGTGCCGCCGTCCGTGCGATCACCGGTGCAGCGAGCTGCTCAAACTGCGCGCGTGTAATCTCGCGCAGATACTTCCGGCCATCCGGCAGCTTCACCTCCAACTGCGCGGTCTCTTTCGCGGAGAGCGCGATCTTCGCTTCAATCACGCTCTTGCGCAGC
>JARLFX010000226.1 GCA_031296355.1 Acidobacteriaceae bacterium | reverse complement strand
CGTGAGCGGAGTAACCGCATTGGAATTGGAGTAAGACGAGGTGATCTGGAAGGGAAAGTTAACGTAGTTACTGATGCTGAGTCCGTGGTTTTCGTTCCCTTGGTAGAACATGCCGAACCCGCCGCGGAGAACAACTTTAGGCAAAGCCTGATACGAGAATCCCACACGCGGTCCGAAGTTTTTCTTCTGCGCGAGCACAAGGCTGTTGCCATTGACGGGAGTGAAGGCGATGCCGTCTTTGGCCAGGAGCGCCTGAAAAGCAGTAGGGACGCTTGCGACCTGGGACTGCGGAATGTAGAACGTGGAAGTAGCAGTCAACCCCGTTTGTGCCGGCACGACGTTTGCGAAGTGGCTGTTGCCTTCCTCGGGCGCACCGATGAAGTCCCACCGCAGGCCGAGGTTAAGCGTCAGCTTTGGCTGAATGCGCCAGTTGTCCTGCACATATGCGCCGACGACCGGACGGACGAGACGAAAAGCAGGTGGAAAATTAGAAGCGCTCACCGCGTTTGCGCCGCCCACGTTATTGATCCCGCTCGGTACGGTGGTTGCAGTAGGATTCAGGATGAACTGGGCGCGATCGGTCGAACTGTCGGTTGAGTTCACGACGGATGTGTAGACGCCATTGCTGGTAAAGCTGCCGCGCGAGGTGGTCGGAGTTAATGTTGGTGCGGCAATGTACTGATACTCACTGCCCAAACGGATCTGGTGACGGCCACGATCGATGGAGAGATTTTCTGAGATCTGGAAAATATCGCTGGCCTTGCTGCTCGGGTTGGTCCCCGACGAACCCATACCGGAAAGCTGGTTAAAGGTCAGGGTCGGCAGGCCTCCATTGGTAGGAATCTGAGGAATGCCCTGGATGCCATACTGGGCCGGAATGCCCATGATGTTCGCATCGTACTGCTGGCGCTGATCGGCAACGCGGCTGTAGCCTGTGCGCACTTCAAGCACCAGATGCGGGTTGAAAACGTGCGTCTCGCTCATGGCTTCATTTTGCGACTCAGTCCAGCCCGTTCCTGGCCGGGATGCGCCGCCGTCCGCTACTCCCGGAAACGGTGGTGGCTGGAACTGCGTATTCTTGACGAAGCTGTAGCGCGCGAAGGCTGAGTCTTTGTCGCCGAATACATGGTCGATGCGTGTGTCGAATCCGTTGATCGTTGTTGTTGCTGCGGGACTGACCGTGTAGTTGTTGGTCAGCGCAGTCGAGGTCGGCAACGGATAGAGCTTCAGAAGCGCAACGGCGGCAGCGTTGAGCCGCGCGGCCGGTAGTTGATTCATCTGCGCTTTAGCCGCGGCCCCGGTGAAGTCTTTCGTATTGCCGATGGCGCCTGCATAAAAGGGATCGCGCACGAAGCCGGTTGCGGTTGGCGTCAGGCCTGTGACCGGATCGACAACGCCGGCGGTGACGGGCCGGCTGGTCG
>JARLFX010000225.1 GCA_031296355.1 Acidobacteriaceae bacterium | reverse complement strand
TCCGGGCCCATCGCCGCCATATTGTTCAGCGTCTGCTCACGGCCAAATCCTCCATGATTGCCCTGCCCTTCCTGCAGCGTCGTATCCGCAATCATCTTCGCGCTCTGCAGGTCGCCCGGCGTCATGTAAAACACCTTGTACGTCACTACGATCGCCGGCCGCGGCACTTTGCTCTTCCCCACCAGACCCACCGCGCTCATCGGCAACGCACCCGGGCAATCGCTCGCCGCCGCGCAGTACGCATCGTCCACAAAGATGCCGCCCACATAATCCAGTTGCGTCAGCGTCGCAATCGTCTGCCGCACCACCTCCACATTCTTGCCCGGCGCATAGATCAGGTCCGAGCCGCCGTTCGATTCGATGATCAGCTGCGCGTCCGAGCCGTCCACCCGCTTCACCTCATCGCCCAGCAGTGCGCTGCCCGTTGCCGGATGCTGCGCCTTCTCACCCCCGATCACAATCTCCGCATACGCTGACGATCCCGTCACTGCGCGAATCGCCGGATCAAAAACGCGCATATGCAGGCGCACGCCCAGGTCCACTCCCAGGAATCCCGTCGGCAGCGTGCCCGGCGGCTCCGGCTTCTCCTTGCCCACCACGTCATACGTCAGCGCCGCAGAGGGCTCCCCCGTCTGCGTCCCGTCGCTCGCCAGTTCGCGCCGGCTCACCGTCGCAAAGCCGTGGTCCGACGTAATCAGCACATCCGTATTCGCCTTCACCGCCGGATGCGCGTCCAGCCAGTCCAGCAACTGCTTCAGGCACCGGTCCGCATTCTGCAATGCGCGCGTCGAAGTCTCGCCGTTAATTCCCGGCGTCAGGTTCTGCAGGCTGTCGCCCTGGTTATGCTGCGTGCCGTCCGGATCGCGCGACCAGAACAGCAGCACAAACGGCTTCTTCTCCGCCGCAAACCTCGGCAGCAGCACCTTCGTCGTCACATCGGCGAACCACTGCTCCTGCACGTTGTTCGCCGCATGCGTCCCCGGCGTCTGCGCATCACCGGCAAACCCGTTGTTCCAGATCGATGCATCGCCGTAACCGTTGGAACGCGACGGCGCATCCAGCGCCAGGTCCGCCGCCGTCAACGCATCGTTGATCTCCGCTGGCAGCAGCAGACCGCCGGTCTGGCTGGTGGAGTCGTCCACAATGATCGCCCCCCCAGTGTCCAACTGGCCATACTCATCCCATTTCACCGCCTCGATCTGTTGGATCGCCGTCGGCCCCAGCTTGCCCACCGAAGCCACGTTGAACCCCTTCTCCCGCGCCACCGAGAGCAGCGTGCGCTCCCCCAGGTAGTTGCCCTCGAAGACGCTGTTCATATTCGCCAGTATCTCGTCGTTCTCCAGAAAGGGAATAATCGTCCCGTTCACAGGTGCAGCAGTTGTCACCGAAGGCTTCGTCAGCCACACCCCAGGGTAGATGCCGTTGCTGTAATCGCCCGTATCCCCCAGCCCATGCCCGGTCGCAATCGCCGATGCATTCGCCGTCGTGAACGTCGGAAACACCGAGTGGCTGTTGCGGAAGTCCACGCCCGCCGCCCGCACCTTCACAAACGTCGGCATCTGCTCCGCGTTCACCGACCCGCGCCGCAGTCCATCCGCCACAAAGATGATCACGTTATGCCGCTGCTGCGCCCGGGCAGTTGGAAAAACAGTACCGGCAAAAGCCAATCCAGCAACACACCAGCAGAGAAGATGAGACGAGAGTTTGCGCATGATGAAGAAATCATACCCGTTAGCGCATGAATGCTCTATGAATGTCCCGCATGACCAGCATCTCTCCATACCACCTCAGAAATGGGTGCCCCAGAGCCTGCCCTGAGCGTAGCCGAATGGGTCGCGCTTCTGAGACCTGTTGCATCGTCGCATCGCGACGACGCTCCCGCCCATCTTCATCCACGCCCGATAAATAGAAAACTTGTCATCCTGAGCGGAGCCACGCGCAGTCTCATCGCGAGTGGCGCAGTCGAAGGACCTGCTGTTCCATCGTCGCGTAGCGGCGACCGCCCCTGCCTATCTTCACCACGCCATCAACAAATCCCACCCACGCCGTCATCCTGAGCGCTTAGCGAAGGATCTCAGTATTTGTCTTTATCGCTGCACTCGCCGCTCACCTTCGTAAGGCCGTTGCCTTTCGCCCCTGCCCATTCCCAATCCCGGTAACAAAGTAGAAAGTGTCATTCTGAGCCGCAGGCGAAGAATCCCGACGCTCCCCGCGTCACCCATACCGCCAGAAAGTTTCCGCTGCACAAATGCGGGTGCCCCGGGTCTCGCGTCTGAGACCTGAGTTTTCGCCGCTGCATGATTCACCGAATCCCTAACCCCTACCGCCTGCCTTGTGACCCCAATCACAGCCCCCGCTGCCCCCTTCCGCTTACCCTTCTACTAAAGCAGTCCGGCAGGGTGAGTCTCTCCCTCCGGCATTCAGGGAGAAGATATGGCTTACGTAATCACCGATGCATGTACCAAAGACTTTTTGTGCGCAGAGTCCTGCAGCACCTACGCGATCCACCCCACCAAAGACGAAGCCGATGCCGGCACCGTCTCCCAGCTCTTCATCGATCCGGATGCGTGCATCGATTGCGGCAGCTGTGCAGCCGAGTGCCCCAGCAACGCCATCTTCGTCGCCGACGAGCTGCCCGCCGACAAGGCCCACTTCGCCGAGTTGAACGCCGCGCACTTCGCCTAACCGGCCGCGCATTTTCTGCGGCCTGCGGGACTCTCCCGCCGCTTTTGGCCGCACCAGCCCCATGTCTCCCCGCGAGACATGGGGCTTTTTCCTGCAATAGCCTCAACCCCGCCACAAATCCCGTGAAAACGGTCCTGTCGCTGGCTTTAAGCGGTCGATTTTGGGTAGGGGAGGTGTACTCCCGGCGACGCCGCGCTGTGACTTTACACTTTAGGTTATTAAATCCGCTTACTGGGATCCGCAGATTACAAATGCCGTCGATTTCTGTCCTTCATCCGCTATCATTTCCGTGCGAAGTTCTTTTTTGTGGTCTCCGACTTTGAACTTTACCCCGTGGGCCTGCATGAAGATCTGGGCTATTTCTCCGCGTATCGCAAAATTGACATTTTGGGGCATGGCAGCGGTTTTGGAATTCAGAGGTGCCGTTGCCTGCGACACCACAATGCCGATTACGTTCCCGGCGGTATCCAGTACCGGGCCACCACTGTTTCCAGGCTGGACCGGAGCGGAGATTTGCAGCACAGTGTAGTCATTGCCGGGGCCGGCGACGGAGTTAATCTGGCCGAATGTCGCCTTAGGCTCTGCCGATAATACGCCTGTCAAGGGATAGCCAATCACGCCGATGGTTTCCCCAAGCTTGGTCGGATTCGATTGCGGACGAAACTGAGCGGGTTGTCCATAGAAGGCCGTGGTTTTTATCAGGGCGAGGTCATTCTTCGGGTCCTGGGCCTCCAGATGCGCGAGCCGCGTGTCGCCGTTCTGCAGTTTCACAATCATAAGCTTGCAGCTCCTGACGACATGAGCATTGGTCAGAATATAGCCCTCTTCGTTGACGATAATCCCTGAGCCCGTCAAGTATGTTGCTCTTGATGGGGCAGGGGGCGCCAGGTAAACGGATGAGGAGCACGGATGGTCTGGATCTCGGGTATCGCAAAGGTTGACTTTACGGATTGCGAGTACGGCGTCACCTAAAATTTTGTCCGATGGGACGAATCGCCAAGCGTATTGGACGGAGTACAGTGCATCTTTCCCTTTGATTGCGCGGTATAGAGTGGTTTCGGGCTTCCCAGTGGCGGGATTGTTGGGGCAGTTGACCACCAGCATCGAAACAATATAGCCATTGTCCGGTGCGGTAACAATGCCTTTAGGAGAAGCGAATCCAGGACAGGTTTTCACATAGAGCTTCCCGATGCCCTGCAGGAAGCGCTCAGGTTCAACGTTTTTAAGATTGCCAAAGACCTGGACGGTGATCATCTCGGTCCAATCTTCCATCGTCTGGCCGTTTGGAACAAACTCAGTCAGTATGCCGATTTTTTCGTCGTGATGACCGAGTTTGAAATCCCTGGGTGGAGCGAATAGCAAATTCTCCCCCTCCGGCAAGGCTTTCGGTGAGCTGGGCGGTGCAGCGGGTTGTGGGGATGGGGCGGGTTGTGGGGATGGGGCAGCCTTGGCGGGGGCTTTTGTCCCACTGGTTATTGGAAGGCTGCATGCACTCGACAGGATGCTCTGGGAGAAGGGATCGCTCCTCACAGGAACCAGCTTCGTCTTCCAATCGGGCGCCTCTGGGCTGCTTCCAACCTGCTTGCCGTTCAGGTAGCCGAACGACCGAATTCCGTAAAACATCCCTTTTGCGCAATCGAAAGCAGTCTGCTGAATAACACTGTCGAAGGTGATATTTTTATTGTTTACTTGTGGCTCCGGATGCACGGTCTTGATGAGGACGATACGAAAACTATCCTGCTGCTCCACCGAGTCGACATTAATGTAAGTCTTGTCGAGCGAATTCGGCCGGCTGCCGACTTCCTGCCAGCGTTGCGCAAAGCCAGGCCGTGCAGATGCAGCCATCAGCAGAACGATCAACGCGGCGGCGCCCACCCGTGAGTGCAAGAGCGATTGCATTTTCTATCCTCCAGCCAATACCCCAGGGAACGGCCTTCGCCAACCTTCAGGCGACAATAACCTGTTCGAAATCTTGGCAAACGTCTGCGCAAGACTGCATACTACAGGCCCTTTGAATATGTTCCGGATAAGGCGCATCAAGTGTACATGCAATCGCAACCCGCGAATCAACAAACCGTTGACCGCGTTACGATCTCGCTACTTGAATTTTTCTGCGGGGTTGAACTGATATCTTCTATTTCGTGCGAGGGACAGGTCGGGGTAGCTCCACGCCGACAACCGGCATTACCCTGGCGGGTGGCCCATGTATCACCTCTTGGCGACCTATTCTAACTCGCCACCAGATCGGGTGCCCCATTCATCACGCGGCCTCATGCGGGATGAGTGGGACATTCGCGCAAAGCGCGAACCGCCCCTGCCCATCTCTACTTCGCCGAGCCGTCCTGAGCGAAGCCGAATAATCCCGCCACACCCCACGGACGCCCGTAGCATCCATAAAGCCGTCATGCATCATCCATGCAACTACCATGCGTCATCCATGAACCATCCACAACTCGTCCATGAAAAACCACGGACCCCAAACGTTCTTCGTTCAATTTAGCAAGGAGGAAGCTGCTCTTACCGCAGCCCGATCGCCAGGATGCTGTCATCCGTTGCCGGCTGGCTGCGCCGGTTCGATGGCGCACTCGGGATGTACTTGCGGTAGATGCTCATGTGGAAGCAAGCCTGCTGGAACTCTTCCTCCACATCGATCTTGCCCTGCTGCTCCAGCGGAAGCAGGTAGCCGCGCATCCACGCCACCTCGGTGGGCGAGAGCGGCTTCTTCGCGATGTCGATGGCAAAGCCCGTCAGGTGCGGCGACGCCGTATCCCCGTCCACGGGCGCTGCATTGCCGTTCGTCCGCCGCAATTTTTCCTGGAACTCCACCGTCCGCACTGCCGAATTCACCTGCAGCGGCGTGTGGAATCGCGCATAATGGGCCCGCGCCATGTCGCTCAGAAACTGCGCCACCCACGGCCTGCAGTAGCGCCGGTTCTCCGGCAGCCGCTCATCCACATGCAACATATTGCTCGCCGGAATCGCCACCAGCTGGTGATTCGCCACCTTGCGGTTCAGGTCGGCGTCGTCCTGGATGCGGTCCAGTCCCTCGGAATCCGCCATCTGGTTCTGATGCACCAGGATGTCGTGCGAACCCTTCAGCGCCGCCGGCATAATCACCCGCCCGCGCTTGTCATACAGCAGCGGCACCATCGCCGGAGCAATCATGACCGACACCTGCGCCCCTGCATTCGCCTGCTCCGCCGT
>JARLFX010000224.1 GCA_031296355.1 Acidobacteriaceae bacterium | reverse complement strand
CTGGTCAGTGTGAGGAGCGCATAATAACGTGTGCCATAACATCTGAGTGCGCACAGTAATGGTGGATCGTGTTATAATATATGAATCATATTATGCATAGACATGATCCTCGCGCCTCACGAACAGACCGGACGCATAATGTAAATGTTGAGAATCAGAAAGCACTCTTACTTAATGTGCCGAACAACGAAGACTTCAGCGCCGAGAGCACCAACGTCCTTCTCGACGATGACCACTGGCATGTTCTCCAGCAGCCCTTTCATCCTTCCCTTGGCCGAAAAGTTTTCCTACTCCCCTATCGTTCCGTTCTTACCATGAAGGTCTTCTCTTTAATGATGTGGTCCTTGAGAGCAACAGTGATGGAACTGAGAAGATAGATTCCGCCGTAAGGGAGGATCTTGAGGGCAAGATTGCCGGCTTCGGCCCCGTAGAGGGCAGCGAAGAGCTCGACAGTCTGAGTGCAGACTTTATCTTCCTTCTTGAGCCCGGCCGCGAAGATCACGCGGTCGATCTCGTCCACCAGCTTGTTGATGGTGTCGTCTCCTGGCTTCTTCTCCATCAATCCTAGCAGCTGGCTCAGAGGCATCTTGATCTTCTCGTGAAGTCCGCTGTCCTCCTCGTGCTCCTTCTTGGACTCCAGATACAGATAGTTGTACATCAGAGGGATGGCAAGACCGCAGCAGCAGCGCTCGTAAGAGACGCGTTCCAGATTGAGTATTTTCCTAGTCGTTTTTAGTCTGACTCGTTACTTAGTGTATTCCATGAAGCCGAACTCGAGGGCGTTGCGGGCGGCGAAGTCGACGTGCCCGCCCTCGCCAGGGTAGACGATGTAGTCGGGGTCGTTGTGGCCCTTGGTAACGATGCACTCGCCCAGGCCCGTTCCCGTCCCTAGCAGAATCTTCGGGGCGCCCTGCATGATCGGCACCTTGTTCACCTCCGTGTACATGTCCTGGGTCATGGCGAGGACACCGTATCCGTTGGCCTCGAAATCGTTTAGAATGAACAGCTCCTCGAAGCCGAGGTGCTTCTTGACCTCCTGGACGTGGAACTCCGGCCATATGGCGTTGGTGATCTTCACCAGGTCGCCCTTCCTCGGTCCTGCAATCCCAATGCAGACCAACTTGGGATACTGGGGCGTGCCCTTGAAGGGCAGCAGGAAGGCGATCAGCGCATCGTCGAAGGTCTTGTAGTCCACCGTCACCAGCTTATCCTCCTTTATGATTTCTCTCTTGCTCTTGTCCGCCTATGGCAAGAGATGAGACCGAGCGGACGACTTGCCTTGTAGACCTTCTTGAGGGTGAACCGGGCGTTGGTGCCGCCGATGTCGCCTACCAGAATGGGCACGAATCCGTCCGCAGAATCTATTCACGTTGTTGTCGAATCCTGGTTGCCTTTGCTGAGAACCTTCTTGTCCTCCGCGCAGTGCATCTTTTTCCATCCCATGTAGCTGAGGGAGGCGGCTACCGCAGTGCCGGCAGCAATGGCTCCCGCAATGAGTATCTTCTTGGAATCCATGATCACCGAATCTATTCAATACTTATTTTACTCTGCTTCATCTATATGCTCGATCGAAGAAATCCATGTGTCCATATAGTGCAGACGAGAGATAATAGCTTCATTGACTATACTAAGATGTGTGGATATTCAGGCATGAATTTAGTGGCTCTTATCGTCCTCACTATCGGGTGTATATTCTGCCGTGACTCTCGTGTGTTACTCTG
>JARLFX010000223.1 GCA_031296355.1 Acidobacteriaceae bacterium | reverse complement strand
CCCTCCATGGACATGGTCATTTACAAAATGGGAGAGGCGGACGATCCCATCGAAACTGGCCTTCCATCTGCATATAATCCCCATCTGGATACTTCTCGTGATAGTTGGAAGCCACATCCGTTCAACCAGTTTTCGGATGGCACTGTGGAAGGGGATACTGGGGTTCGTCGAACCCTGGAGTTGGTTTGCGCGGCGCGGCTGGAACAGGACCGATGGAGCGGATAGTATTTTGCAACACCGGTCCCGGTTCGGGGCGGTGATATTTTGCGATAGCGAAGAAGTCGTTGAGTGAAGCAGATTGTATCGGATCTCAAGCAGGTAGCGGTAGAAGTACTCGTGGCGAATGGTAAAGCATCGCCGAGCCATAAGTATCAACAAGCGCATGGAGTTCGAGGCAAATGAATGTCTCTGCGCAAAATGTAGAATGGCTTCAAAGTCAGGCCCGAATCACCGACTGAGTTTAGTTTTGTTCTTGTTTTTTGGGAAAATAGTTGGAAAAGAGAGCCAGGTTGCCGCGTAGGACGATATGCGGGGCAAGTCGAATATGTGACTCAGGGACCACTCCGTCAAGGAGATAACGGAGAAGCAGTTGCAGCGCAATCTTCCCTTGAGCGAACGGGCGCTGATAAAGAGTTGCCAAGATCGCTCCCGACTCAATAAATGGGAAGAGAGCTGGGAAGAGATCCGTTGTAATGATCTGTACCTTGCCGAGGAGTTGTTGTTCAGTAAGTGCACGCATGACAGGAATGCTGTTTGCCGTACTTATATAAATCCCGAGCGGATAAGGTTTGTGCGAAAAAAGCGATACAGCTTGGCGATAAGCCAGATTGGGCTTCTCGTGTGACTCAATGGCAGGAAGAAGCGAGAGATGCGGTGCAAATGCAGCGAGGTTCGTCGCAAACCCGCTGAGTTTTTCGGCGTGGTCCAGCGTAGCCTTTCCTCCGATGATGGTGGCGATCCGGCCCGACTTTTGGATGCTTTTGGAGAAGAGATCGGCTGCAATTGCTCCGCTTGCATCGGCATCGGCGGTGACGGAGGCAAGACGCTCGCTTCCTGGGGCATCGCTTGCAACGCAGACCACTGCCACACCGCGGCTGGCCAAAGCGCTAAGCGCAGGACCGATGTGGTCGGGGTTTCCAGGAGCTACTAGAATGCCGTCAAACTTCTCGTTGGTATCGATGTCGAATAATTCCAAATCACCTTCGTCGAGCCTCGGAAACGTGCGGAATACGAGTTCTATATTGACACCGGGAAATGTGGCGGCGGCGTCACGAACACCAGCGCGAAGTGAGTCAAAAAAGGAAACAATCTGGCGAGGAAAATAGACGCCGATGCGTAGCCTGCGGCTGAGCTTGAGGGAACGCGCGACAACATTGGGCTGGTATCCGAGTTGTTCGGCCTTCTTTAAGACTAGGTCTCGTGTAGTTGGGCTGATTTCGGATCGCCCGTGTAATGCCCGGTCGACGGTGCCGATCGAAATGCCAAGAGCCTTGGCAATATCCCTGATACCGGGTGGCTTCATGTCATGAGCATTGTAGCAGCCAGCATTTACGCCTGATAAAGCGCACGAACGATTCTGTCTTGCCACATTTGAGAAGCTCTCGACGATCGCCAGGAATTGTCGCGGGTAATTGGACAAGCAAATATTGACACGAAATAGTCAGTACGTGTACGTTAACGGATTGCGAGAATGTTCATCGTTCGTATTGTCATGAAATTGCCGACCGGTCGTACAGTGGCCAATATAAACCATGCGTCGAGGTCCAAACCTGATGACTGAATTCAGTGAATCCAAACAAGTCAGATGCTGGGAAGAGCAAATTCACATTCCAACTTATCCCGTGCAGGATGCAGATCCGAATCCAATGTTTCTTGAAAAGCGCGTCTATCAGGGAAGCAGTGGAAAGGTATACCCGAATCCATTCACTGACAAGGTGGCCTTGGAAAAGTCGGATGCGAAGTTCCGGGCGATCATGTTGGAAAACGAATATATACAACTGATGATCCTCCCTGAAATCGGCGGGCGCATCCACGCCGGCCTTGACAAGACCAATCAATACAACTTTTTCTATCGACAGAATGTCATCAAGCCAGCCCTGGTTGGACTTCTGGGACCATGGATCTCCGGCGGGGTCGAGTTTAACTGGCCGCAGCACCATCGCCCCTCTACTTATATGCCAGTTCATGCAAGCATCGAGAAGCATGACGATGGAAGCGTAACCGTATGGCTGAGCGAACACGATCCAATGCTTCGTATGAAAGGTATGGTGGGCATCGGACTTTCGCCGGGCAAGGCAATTGTCGAAGCCAGGGTCAGGCTATTCAACCGTACGACTTTG
>JARLFX010000222.1 GCA_031296355.1 Acidobacteriaceae bacterium | reverse complement strand
GCCAACTATCCGCAAAAGTAGTTTTCTCTGAGGCGAACTCTTCGAGCGCCGCGCAAGCGAGCATGGCACGACCGCCGCACGCCAACCGCAGCATTGAGTAACACTATGCAAAGACGCTGTTTGATCTGAGTTTGGCAGCCGCACTGCTGCTGCATCGAGCTGCGCAGTTTGACATGCACGCGCCGACCACTGGTCGTCGTGAGGCTCACAATCCATCCGGCAGCGCATGCAACGGTGCACCCCCGGCGGTGAGTGCGCGCGTGTGGCTACCCTGAGTGCGCGCGTGTGGTAGCGCCTGGGGGCCGTGCCTCTGTTGGTGTGCTCGGATGGCTGACTCGCTCTGCTGCGCTGCTCGTACTGGCAGATATGGAAAGCGTCCATTGAGCGTCACTGACACATGTCGAGCTCTACCAGAGTCAGCGTGCGGATCGACAACAGCACTACAAGCTGGCTGTGTGCCCCTGCGACTGCTCTCTGACTCGGTGCTGTCTGCGTGTGCCGCTGTGCCTGGCCTTGCCTGGCATCTCGCCTTCTGTAGTTCAAGTGCTCGGTGTGCCAGAAGTGGAAGGCCGCACGATACAAGCACGGCAGCAGGTGCAACGAGTGCCACCACACGCAGCAGCACCCCTCACCCGATCCACCAGCGGCAGCCGCTTCCGCTCCGCCACCTCTCTTCCCTCCACACACAGGCAACCATGCCCCACTGACGACGGTGCAGCGTGCTGCCATCGTCGTGTTGGACAAGCAGGGCCTGCCCCATACCGAGGTCGCACAGCAGGCAGGCACCTCTCTTCCGACTGTGCGCCACTGGTTGAAGCACTACGAGGAGAAGAAGGACGTCGCAGACGAGCCTAGGAGTGGACGGCCGCGCAGCACTGATGAGGCGATGGACACAGCGATCGTGGGTGAATCCTACAACGACCACTACGCCACGCCGAAGCAGCTGAAGCGGAAGCTCGAGCTCGACGTCAGCACCGATACCATCGATCGTCGGCTGAAGGAGGCTGGTCTGCCGGGTCGTGTGGCTCGGCACGTGTTCGAGCTCACTCCTGAGCATAAGCGTCAGCGGATGTCGTTCGCACACG
>JARLFX010000221.1 GCA_031296355.1 Acidobacteriaceae bacterium | reverse complement strand
TCTTCCATCTGCATCTTGAACTCATTGCTGGCGCGGCGGAATTCGCCCATCAGCTTGCCGAACTGGCGCGCCAGTTCCGGCAGCTTCTTCGGCCCGAAGAGGATCAGCGCCAACACAAAGATAAAAAAGTAATCCCCGAACCCCGGCATAGGGCCATCATAGCGGCTTAAGCGGCACGCTCACAAACGCCGCTACTGGCTTCCCGCTGCCTGCGCCGGCCGCAGCAGCACCACAGGCTGCTGATCGTCAGTCGCCATCTTGCTGAAGAATGTCTTCACCTCGGGATACTCCGCCACCGTAAAGAAGGGAGACCCCAGGTCATACGTCCTGCGCAGCAGCACCGATCCCGGCTGCGTCTCCGCCTTGATCCGGTAGCTCGCAAGCCGCTGCAGCGCCACCTGGTCGTCCTTCGGCGCAGACTCCAGCGTCACGTCCTCCGGAAACTTGACGCGCACAGCGTCAATCGTGCGCCCACCATGGTTGAAGTAGATGGGAACATCCCGCGTCTCCTGCGGAAAGAGCGGCTTGGTGCGGCTCTCAAAGAGCTGCCCCGGCAGCATCAGCCGCTTGGCAGAGACTGTTGCCAACATGCCGCGCACATCGTAGGTTGCCACCAGCGGCTTCTCGTAATCCGCCAGGTTCTCGATGGTGCCGTTCTTCACTTCCATGCCCTCCGGCAGCCGCGCCCGTATCCACGAGCGCATGGTATTTCTCACCGCGGTCTCGTCGCGGCGCAATCCCAGGTGCCGCCAACTCAGCGCTGGTGCGCCTATCAGCGTGATCTTCACCGTGCCGTGTACCGTGCCGTCATCTTCCATGGTCAGGTCGGCGGTGCGCTGCGTCTGCGACTGGATATACGGAGGCTCGGGGGTGTTGGCCAGCGCCGAGCCTCCGCCTTCTGTCTCACGCAACCCGCCCGCTCCCGTGTGCTTCCACGCCATCTGTCCAAACGGACAGTAGCGCTGCCCGGGATCGAAGAACTGCTCCTTGCCATCCACCACGACGATCGCCACGGAACCATTCAACTGCTGTAGGGTCAGCCATGCCGGCGAAAAGATGTCGGTATCGCGATCAGTCACGACCATTGGATAGGCGTGCATTCCAGCCGAACGGGCCAACGCCACAAACAGCGCGGTCATCTCTTCGGGGTGTCCGCGCTTGCGGTCCCATATGTCCTGCGCGGTATGGGCCTTACTCAATCCGTGCGCCTTGTCCTCGCTCTCACTGTGCTTGCGGGAGAACGTGGTGTTATCCATCGCCATGATGGCGGCATAGATCTTCTGCAGCTTCACCGTATCGCTGTCGCCCGGAGCCACCAGCGTCTGCACCTGCGCTGTCATCCCCTGCGCTGGCCCCATGAAGTGCTCCATCTGCTTCACCCACGCCTTGCCCCGCTCGCGCCAGAACTCATCCTGCGTGCGGTATGCAGCGCGGTAGAAGTTCACGCGGTAGCTCAGACTGCGCATCGGCGGCATGAACGCCTCATGTTGCATCGGCGGAATATCGTGTACGGCCAGCTCAATCAGGTGGTATGGGTGCGTATTCCCAGTGCCCGGCACGGCTGAACTCTTCACCACCGCGCCCGGCGGCAGTACATTGCTCCACGCCAGTCCGCGCGTCGAGCTGCCTTCGGTAAAGATGTCGCTCGCCTTCCAGTAGTAGTAGGCCTTCCGCACATACAGGCGCTGCTGCACCAGCCACTGCGGCGTCTCGTATTCGTTATCGCCAATGCGCAGCTTGAACCGGTACTCCAGGATGCTGCCCACCTCCACCTGCGGCAGCGAGAATACCTTCTCCGAGAACTTTGCTCCCGTCGACTTCTCCACCGTTCGCTCAAATGGCTGCCCGGTAAAAGGAATAATCGTGCCGTCGCTGTGAATCGTGCGCCCGGCGATGTCTGTCACATCAGCGGTAAGGTCGCTGATATCTGGATCGTCCACTGCCAGATCGCTCAGGTACGTCAACCGCACATCGCCCAGCGCCTTGCCTGCCTCCGTCAATATCTTCAGTCGGACGTACACGCTGCGCTCGTGCAACAGATCGTCGGTCATCTCTTCGCGATACAGGTAGACGGCGGGCGCTCCCGGCACCTGGGGCTGCGCCGTCATCTTCAGCTCTTCGTCGGTCGGCTGCGTCCACTTGGTCTGCGCCTGCGCCGGCATCGCGGCCAAGGCGGCACCCAGCAGCAAAAGCATCCATCCCATGCTCAGTAATGCCGTGCAGTTTCTAATGCGCATCGTGATGTCCCCCTTGGCTTCTCATACCACCCTGCGCTGATTTCACACACGCCGGCCACGCTGTTTTCTGATACCAGCCAATATACCCGTATCGCTTTCTTCCCACTCCGCTGGGCGTGTAAAATTGTTCATGCAGGCATTTTGTTGCAAACACAACAAATGCCTGTGAATTTGCGACGTTTGCCCCACCTGAAACGTCCAAATTCTGTAAGTGGCGTACGGCGCAGGCCGTATGCCAAACGTGAACTGCAACACCCCCGCGGATTGGGCGCTCCGGCGCAGTGAATCCGCTGCAGTTCAAGATTTGACGATGCTTTCAACATCCCCGTCTCAGGGTCGCCGCGGATATTCGCGCTTCCGCTGGGACTGAAGGCGGAAATTAGGATCTATGAGCGTACTTCTGGACGAACCCCTCCTCGCGGACACTGCCACGGCTGACGCCTGCTCGCTGGACCACTATCTCGCCCTGCCCGATCACAGCATGGACGCGCGCATCGCCGCCGCCCGCGCCAAGCTCGGCAAAGAAGCCGTCATCTTCGGCCACCACTACCAGCGCGACGAGGTCATCCAGTTCGCTGACCACACCGGAGACAGCTACAAGCTCTCGCGCATCGCCGCCGAGTCCGATGCCAAATACATCCTCTTCTGCGGCGTCCACTTCATGGCAGAGAGCGCAGACGTGCTGGGCCGCGACTACCAGCAGGTTATATTGCCCGACCTCAACGCCGGCTGCTCCATGGCCGATATGGCCACCATCGACCAGGTAGAAGAGTGCTGGGAATCGCTCGAACACGCGGGCATCACCGCCTCCGTCGACGGCGGACTGCTGCCGCTCACCTACATGAACTCTTCCGCCGCCATCAAAGCCTTCTGCGGCGAACGCGGCGGCCTGGTCTGCACCTCGTCGAACGCGCGCAAGGCCTTCGAGTGGGCCTACGCCCGCGCCCGCCGCATCCTCTTCCTGCCGGACCAGCACCTTGGGCGCAATACCTCCTTCGAGATGGGTATCCCGCTGAGCGAGATGGTCGTATGGGACCCCTGGCAGATTAACGGCGGCATCTCGCCCGAGCGGCTGAAGACCGCGCGCATCATCCTGTGGAAGGGCCACTGCAGCGTGCATCAGCGCTTTCTGCCCGAACACGTGGACAACGTGCGCGCGAAGTATCCCGGCATCCACGTAATCGTGCATCCGGAGTGCCGCTGGGAGGTCTGCCAGAAGGCCGATACTCTCGGCTCGACCGAGCGCATCATCGAGGTAATTGAGAACGCTCCCGAGGGCTCCAGCTTCGCCGTCGGCACCGAGATTCACCTGGTCAACCGCCTCAGCAAGCGCTTCGCCCCACTGGGCAAGAAGGTCATCACACTGGACGACGCCGGCTGCCTCTGCACCACCATGTACCGCATCTCGCCGCAACATCTGGCGTGGGCGCTGGAAAATCTGGTGGAGTGTCGGGTGGTAAACCGCATCAAAGTACATGACGGCGTCAAGCGCTGGGCCAAAGTAGCCCTGGACCGCATGCTCGACGTTCGTTAGAGGAGTTCCCGCCCATGATGCACTTTGAACGGCACAGCACAATCTACAAAGCTCTCCTCGTCGTCTTCATCGCAGTTCTTGTGGTCGCATTTGTGAAGCTGGTCTGGGGCGTCCATCTGCGGTAGTTTTGATTGCTGACCGCAACGCAGGATAATAGGGAAACACCATGCGCACCTTCACACTCTCCGAAGCGCAGACCCTGCTCCCCGTACTGGAGTCGCTGCTGCGCCGCGCCATCGCCGCCAACGCCAAGGCCGTCACCCTGGAAGACGAGATGCAGCGCCTGAACCAGCGCATCTTCCTCTCCGGAGGCATGAACGTTGACGTGCCCCACGTGGCCCGCCGCCGCGGCGAGCGCCACATCGCCATCCGCGAAGCCAAAGACACGCTGAACGAGATCGACTCCATCGGCGTACAGGTGAAAGACCTCGACACCGGCCTGCTCGACTTTCCCTGCAAGATGGATGGACAGGTTGTGCTGCTCTGCTGGCGCCTCGGCGAGAAGAGCATCGACTTCTGGCACACCACCGACACCGGCTTTGCCAGCCGCCAGCCCCTCGACGAACGCTTCAAGGGCGACAAGCCGCAGTAGCTCACTTTGTTATTCCAGGTCCAGCAGCAAAATCAAAAAGGCGAATCTTCATCGCCACAGAGAGTCCAACCCATGAAGCTGAAAATGCACCAGGTCGATGCCTTCGCCAATCGCGTCTTCGCCGGCAATCCCGCAGCCATCGTGCCGCTGGAATCCTGGCTGCCCGACGCCACGCTGCAGGCCATCGCGGAAGAAAACAACCTCGCCGAAACCGCCTTTTTCGTGCCCCAGGGTGATGGCTTCCACCTCCGCTGGTTTACGCCCGCCACCGAAGTCGATCTCTGCGGCCACGCCACACTGGCCAGCGCCTATGTGCTCTACGATCTGCTCGGCTACACCGCGCCGCAGATCCGCTTCCACACCCGCTCCGGCATCCTCATCGTCGAGCGCGACGGCAGTGAGCTCCGCATGACGTTTCCCGCCACCCTGCCGCTGCCCTGCGCTACGCCGCCGGAGCTCATCACCGCACTTGGCCGCGTGCCAAAATTTATGCTGTCGGCCTATGACTACGTCGCCGTCTTCGAAACCGAAGAGGAGATTCGCTCCCTCACCCTGAACTTCAATGCCATGATGCGGCTCGACCTGCGCGGTCTGATCGCCACCGCTCCGGGCCGCGATTGCGACTTCGTCTCGCGCTTCTTCGCGCCCAAACTGCGCATCAATGAAGACCCCGTCACCGGCTCTGCGCACTGCGAGCTTGCGCCCTACTGGGCAGGGCGGCTGGGCCGCAACCGGCTCACCGCGCAGCAGCTCTCCGCCCGCGGCGGCTCGCTCATCTGCGAGCTTGAGGGCGCTCACGTCGTCATCATCGGCAGCTCGGTGCTCTACATGACCGCCGAGATATCCATTCCGTAGCCTTCGCTGGCATGACACACTAGAGGCGTGACCACGCCGCTCTCCTACTGGGTTGGATTCCACCTTCTGCTGGCCGTCATGCTGGGGGTGGAGATATTCGCCTCTGGCAAGCGTGGCGAGACCTCGACCCGCCGCGCCGCCATGTGGACAGCGGGCTGGGTCGCAGTGGCTGCGGCATTCGGCTGCTTCGTCTGGTACGCCATGGGCGCGGCCCGAGCCACCGAGTTCGCCACCGGCTACCTGATTGAAGAGTCGCTCAGCGTCGACAATCTCTTCATCTTCCTTCTGCTCTTCGGCGCCTTCAAAATCTACGGCAAGCAGCAGCGCCGCGTGCTCTTCTGGGGCGTGCTGGGCGCTGTGGTAATGCGCGCCGCGTGCGTGGCCGCGGGCGTGGAGCTGCTCTCGCACTTTGACTGGATGCGGATTATCTTTGCCGTCATCATCCTGGTCGCCGCCGTTCGGCTGCTTCTGCCCACGCATGATGACGAGACGCCGGGGTGGCTGCTCTGGCTGCAGCGCGTACAACCCGTCAGCCTGCGGCAAGACAGGTTCTTCGTCCGCGAAAAAGGGAAGCGCATGATCACCGTTCTGCTGCTCGCCCTGGTCTCCATCGAACTGGCAGACATCGTCTTTGCCGTGGATTCCATCCCCGCCGTGCTCAGCGTGACCCGGCATCCCTTCATCGCCTACACCTCAAACATCATGGCGGTCATGGGATTGCGCTCGCTCTACTTTGTGCTGGCCGGCGCGCTGCAGAAGCTGCGCCTGCTGCACTATGGCCTGGCCGGTGTGCTCGCGTTCGTGGGCATAAAGATGCTGCTGGAACACAGAGTAGAGATCTCAGCCGCGGTCTCGCTGCTGGTCATCGTAGCCGTACTCGGCGTCACGGTAGCGGCTTCACTGCTGATACCAAAGAAGCAAACATCCTGACCACGGGTTACAACTCCGCAAACCGCAGCCTGCCGCGCTCCATCACCGAGTGCTTGCGGAAGTTCTTGCCGTCGCGCTGCGGATAGTCGATGCGGAAGTGCGCACCGCGGCTCTCCTGCCGTGCCAGCGCAGATTCCACAATCAGCATCGCCGCCTGGTGCAGATTGCGCGCTTCAATGGCGCGGCGCGAGTGCCCGCGCGGAATCTCGTAGGCCATCTCTTCCAGCGCCAGTCTGGCGCGCTCCAGCCTCTGGAAGCCGCGCAGCAGCCCCGCATGCTTCCACATCAGCGCGCGCAGGTTGCCGATCCACTTCTCCGCCTCCTCGGGCGTGTGCGTAGTGGCAGGTGAAGGCGGCGGCTCTCCAAACGTTTCCGCGGAACCACCGTCATCCTGCAGCATGGCATCGGCGGCGGCAGCGCCAAACACCAGCCCTTCCAGCAGCGAATTGCTGGCCAGCCGGTTCGCGCCGTGCACGCCCGTACACGCAGCCTCGCCCGCGGCGTAAAGCCCCTGCAGCGACGTGCGCCCATGCACATCGGTCAGCACGCCTCCCATCAGGTAGTGCGCGGCAGGGCGGATGGGGATAAGGTCCTTCGCCAGCGCCAGATCGTACTTCGCAAGAAATGCCGAGATGCCGGGGAATCGCTGCACCAGGTCGATGCCCGTCACATGGCGCATGTCGAGATATACCGGGAGCTCTTGCTTACCCGTTGCAGGCATGCCTTCGCGCGTGATGGCGCGCGCCACCACATCGCGCGGTGCAAGCTCCAGCAGCGGATGATACTTCTGCATAAATCGCTTCTGTTCGGAGTTGAGCAGATGCGCCCCTTCGCCGCGCAACGCCTCTGACATGAGAAAGCGCGGCGCGGCGGGAAACGCGAACGCCGTGGGATGAAACTGGTAGAACTCCATGTCTGCCACCGCCGCTCCGGCGCGATACGCCATGGCAATGCCATCTCCGGTAGCGACCGCCGGGTTCGTGGTATCGGAATACACCTGCCCCGCGCCCCCGCTGGCGATGAGCGTGGCGCGCGCGGCGATGTTGCGCACATTACCTTCGCGGTCGAGCACGGTCACACCAATCACCCGCTGCTGCCACACCACCAGATCGATGCACGTCACCCACTCCGCCAGCAGAATATTGGACTGCTGCTTCGCAATGCGCAGCAACGACTCCGCGATCTCGCGCCCGGTCGCGTCGCCATGCGCATGCAAAATGCGCGGCAGCGAGTGCGCGCCTTCGCGGGTGCGCATCAGCTCACCGGATTCGCGGTCAAACGCCGTGCCCCACTGCAGCAGTTCCTGCACCCGCAGCGGCCCCTGCTCCACCAGCACCTTCGCGGCGGCATCGTTCACCAGCCCGTCTCCGGCGTCGTGCGTATCCTTCAAGTGCAGCGCCACATCTTCGTCGCCGCCCAGCGCAACCGCGATGCCGCCCTGCGCGTATGCTGTGTTGGATTCGGCAAGCTCTTCTTTGGTAATGACCAGGACGCGACCCGTGGCGGCCAATGCGATGGCCGCGCGCAGACCGGCGATGCCGGCGCCAATAATAAGGTAATCGACTGCGTCTGGAATAGAGGCGGGCCCGGCGTGCGGCGATGCGTTCAACATGGGTTAAGGCTACCACCGCACGGCAGCGCAGCGCGCCCTTGCGATACGATGAAGACGTGCCCACCATTGCCGTAAACACGCCAACTGCGAACTATCCCGTGACCATTGGCCGGGGACTGCTGAAGAATCTTGCTGCGCGCTGTGCAGCGCACACCGGCAAAAAACTGCCGCGCGTTTTCGTGGTGACGTCTCCTGCGATATGGGACCTGTGGGGCAGGCAGTTCGCCGCATCGTTCAAAGAAAAGCCCACCGTGCTCTTCATCCCCGCGGGCGAGACGCATAAACGCCTGCGCACCCTGGAGCGCCTCTGCGAAGAGCTCGCCGCGGCAGGCGCAGACCGCGATTCCCTGCTCATCGCTTTTGGCGGCGGCATCGTGGGCGACGTGACCGGATTTCTCGCCGCGATCTACATGCGCGGCATCCGCTACATGCAGGTGCCCACCACGCTGCTGGCACAAGTCGATTCCTCCGTCGGCGGCAAGACCGGAGTCAACCTTGCGCACGGAAAAAATCTGGCCGGCGCATTCAATCATCCTCTCGCCGTCTTCGCAGACATCGACGTGCTCGGCACGCTGCCCCCGCGTGAGCTGCGCGCAGGCCTGCAGGAGAGCGTGAAGGCAGGCGTCATTCGCGTGCCGAAGCTCTTTGCCTATCTCGAAAAGAATGCCGCCGCCGTGCTGCGCGGCGACCCCACTGCGTTGAGCTACGTGGTCGCCGAGTCCGTCCGCATGAAGGCAGACGTAGTCGCCATCGACGAGCGCGAGAGCGGACTGCGCATGATCCTGAACTACGGCCACACCGTCGGCCACGCCATCGAGGCAGCGACGCAGTTCAAAAAGCTGCTACATGGCGAAGCCGTCGGCTGGGGCATGATCGCGGCACTGCGCCTCGCTGCGAACCGCGGCTTGCTTACAGAAAAAGATGCAGCACGCATTGCCGCTCTGGTGCTGGCCTATGGCCCGCTGCCGTCCTTCCGCGCGCCCGTGCAGAAGCTCGCCGCCCTCACCGGCGGCGACAAAAAGAATCGCGGCGGCGTAAAGCGTTTCGTACTGCCCACCAGGATTGGCGCGACTGCAACCGTGACCGACGTGACCGAAGCCGAACTGCTGCGCGGCATCGAAGACATGTTCGCGGTCATGAAGGCTGCGCGATGAAGCAGCAGCCAGCAAAAGGTGCGCAGATCGAAGGCGCGCAGAGTGAGGCCGAAGCCGCGCTCGCCGTCCGCGATATGTTTGACAGCATCGCACCCCGCTACGATCTGCTGAACCACGTGCTCTCCGCCAGCCTGGACCGTACCTGGTGGTGGCGTACAGCGCGCAGCTTTGACGCCATTCTGCGCCGCCCCCAAGCGCGTGTGCTCGACCTCTGCTGCGGCACCGGAGACATGACGCTGGCGCTGCTCAAGCGGCGGCCTGCAGGCGGCGAAAAAGTGATCGCGTTGGATTTTTCTCATGGTATGCTGGCGCGCGGCATCGAGAAATTCAAAGCAGCAGGCTACTACGAGAGCGTCGAGCCCATCGAAGCCGACGCCATGCACCTGCCGCTGCCAGACGCATCCGTCGACCTCGTCGTCTCAGCCTTCGGCTTCCGCAATCTCGCCAACTATGACGCCGCCCTGCGCGAACTGCATCGGGTGCTGAAGCCCGGCGGCATACTCGGCATGCTCGAAGCCAACCAGCCCCGCGGCCTCATCGGCGCGATGTATGGTCTGTACTTTGCGCGGATACTGCCCTGGATCGGACGCCGCGTCTCCGGCGATCGCGCCGCCTACAGCTACCTGCCCGCAAGCGTCGCGCGCTTTCCCCAGCCGCCGGAGATGAAGGCGAAGATCGCCGCCGCAGGATTCAGCGACGCCCGCTGGACCGGCTACACCTTCGGCGCTGCGGGGCTCTATCGCGGCGTGAAGCGCTAGAGCTGCCCCTTGTGACGCCGAACACGGTGTATTCGCGCCCCCACGTGAGTAGAATATGGCCCATGCGAATTGCACTCCGTACTCTGCTCGCTCTGCTCGCCGTCGCCGGCATCGTCATCTCCACCCTTGCGCTGCGGATTCACCGGCAAGACCCCAGCCAGGCGCCTCCCTGCGCCGTCAGTGAGAAGTGGGATTGCGGCATTGTGAACCATTCGCGCTTCTCGGTCTTCCCGCCCTCGCCCAAACCCACGTGGGACAATCCCACCCCTGAGAGCGGCTTCAACGTTCCCGTCGCCGCGCTGGGCATCGCCGGATACGCCGTGATGCTTCTGCTCATCGCCTTTGGCCGCGACCGCCTGTTTCTGGCGGCGGCCATCGCCGGCTGTGCCTTCGCCGCCTACCTCTCGTACACCGAAGACGCCATCCTGCAGAAATGGTGCATCTACTGCGTATGGTCGCAGAGCGTCGTCGCGGTGATGGTCTTGCTGGGCATCGTAAACGTCATGCTGCAGACGCGCCGCAGCCGGGCAGCATAGCCAGCCTGCGGTTGCGCGCGAAGCGCGGCCTCGCCGTGCGCGCAGCACCTGGCGTAAACTCAAACTCTATGGGGATCACAGACATCGTCGGGCTGCTCCGCAAGCATGGCCCAAACCTGCTGCGCATGCTCGAAAACGGCGTGACCGGCACCAACTTCTCTGCCGCGCTGCTGCCTCCGCCTCCAGCGATGGATGTAAGCGGCCTGCGCGACGACATCAACGGCGTCAGCCGCGCCCAGGCTGGCCTTGTCCGCCACTTGCAGGATCAGACCCTGCAACTCTCCAGCGTGGAAGAAGAAGTAAAACGACTGCGCATGGCGCTGGAGCACAGCGAGCGCCGCATCGAAGGCGTCGAGCGTGAACTCTCCTCCATCAGTCTGTGGGTCAAGGCGCTGGGCATCACGACCGTGGTCCTGCTGATCGTGTTCATCGTGATGGCATTCGTACTGCACGCGCGCCCAGCATAGTTTCCCGGGATGGCAGGCCGCGCGCCTGCCACCCATCCAACACGAAAGCATCGCATGATTCCTACGCCGCCGCAGGAGATTACAACCTCGCTGTTCTCGCTGATCGACTCCTCCGGCGTGGTCGTTGGAGCCCTCGGCGGAGCTCTGGCCTCGCGGCGCGATACCCGCTTTCACTTTGACTACGTCGGCATCATCGGCCTCGGCATGATCTCTGGCGTGGGCGGCGGACTGGCGCGCGATACCCTGCTGCAACACGGCCTGCCGCTGGCCCTGGCCTCTCCCCGCTACCTTTACCTCGCCCTCATCGGTTCAGTCCTCGCTCTGCTCTTCGGCTCCAGCGTAGGCCCGCGCATGACGCAGGCTATCCTGGTCATCGATGCCCTCGGGCTGGGCTTCTTCGCCATCGCCGGAGCTCTGCGCGCACAGGCTGCAGGACTCGGCATGCTCCCCTGCCTCCTGCTCGGCGTCATGACGGCGGTGGGCGGCGGCTCCCTGCGCGATGTCTTCAGCGGACGCACACCGCGCGTCTTCGAACGCGGCGAGCCCTATGCGATTGCCGCCGCCATCAGCGCCCTGCTCTTCCTCTTACTGCTCCGCGTTGGCGTCTCCGCCGGCTGGGCCAGCCCCATCGGTATTGTCGCCGGATTAGTGGTGCGGCTGCTGGGTGTACGCTTCGGCTGGCGAACGCGCGCCGTCCGCATCGACGCCAGCGAATAGCGCCCGCTTCACCAGCGTTTCACCCGCAGCGTAAGATAGCTGCCCATGAGCGATATCAGCCGCCGTACCGCATGCCTTGACCTTAGCCTCGCGCTGGCCGCACTGGGCCTCTCCGGCGCCGCCGCCGCCCAGAGCGGAAGCACCGCCGCCACCACTCCCGGCAAGAGCCAGAACCGCCTGCAGACTCCGCTCGACCATTGCAAAGCCTTCGTCTTCGAAGACATGCCGCTGCGCTACTCTGACGGCGGCGCGCCCACCCACGACATTCTGCAGGGCACAGTTCCCGTGAACGGCGGTGAACTGGTGGAGCTGCACGAGACCACCATCGCCCCGGGCGCCATGCCGCACGCAGCTCACCAGCATCCGCACGTGGAGTTCATTCTCGTCCGCGAAGGTACGATCGACTTTATCGTCGGCGACAAACACACCACCCTCACCCCCGGCAGCGTCGGCTACACCGCACCTAACGAGATGCACGGCTTCCGTAACGCCGGTACGACGCTGGCCACGTACTTCATCTTTTCGCTGAACAAGAAGAGCTAGCGGCGGTAAAACGCGCCCTGCACCGCGGCAGAGAGGTCTGCCCAATGCGGGAAAATGTGCCCGATAACCGCCATATATGTGACCCGTATCACTTAATCAGGGCTCATAGCACGCAGACGCCCATCTACCTGTAAAGATTCCGTTAAATCGCCTTGCCAATCGTGTATTTACGGGAATAGTATCTGCATCGGCTCGGTGTAAATGCTGCAATTCGGCATCCTGAACACCGGTCACTTGGTTGGGCCAGTTGAAAGCGTAGCGGGACTAAGAATAGGCCAGGCGGTTAAACCGTCGGCGAAGCGTGGAGCGTAAGTCCTATGGCATGGTATGCCTACTGTATTGCAGAGAAAGCAGCATTTCCGGAATTGGATCGGCATCGCAGACCAGTTCCACTCGTCAATGTTTCAGGCGTTCTGGGCAACCAGGTCTTTCTCTTCCCCGCCAGCGATCTTGCCGTTGTCGTATCCGAGCATGATCCCGCAGAAGCCACTCCAGAAATGATGAACCAGATGGCGCAGCGCGATCACGCCCGCGTGATCTCAGACTGCTTCAAGCTATCGACCGTTCTGCCCTTCCGTTTCAACACCGTCTTTCAGGATGACGACGCCCTGCGCCGCTCCGTCCGCTCCAACCAGCGCCACTTCCAGGCCAACGTAGAACGACTGCGCGGCAAGGCCGAGATGCACATCAAGCTGCTGATCGACGATACCTGTCCCGGCAAGCTCCGCACCCTGGATGGCAACTGCGTGGGCAAAGAGTACCTGAGCAACCTGCGCGAGAGCGCCAGCCGCCAGCGCGAACGCCAGTCCCGCGCCCGCGCCCTTTCCGTCCAGATGCACCGCATGTTCCTGCCCCTGGCCGAAGAGATCACCTGCCGCCGCACCGACTCCGGCAAGATGTTGCTCGATATCGCCCATCTGATTGATAACAAGACCATTGAGCGCTACCAGAACAAATATTCGACCGCCACGCAGGAGATGAAGGACTGCTCCATGCAGCTCTCCGGCCCCTGGCCGCCCTATCACTTCGTACAGCGCCACAGCCATTCGCAGGCGAGCTAACCACCCGCCAATCAAGCCTTACAACGAAAAACCCCTTCCGTACGGAAGGGGTTTTTCGTTGTCCTGCGCCCGTCGCTGAATAGCCCTTCATTCATTTTTGCGGTTTTTATGCAGGAAAGTCTTGCACTTGCAATATCAGAGGGATATGCTTCATCCACTTCCAAACATTGGGCTGGGCTGTCCACTAGATATTTGAAAACTCTCGAGGCGATTATGACGATCATTCGTTCGATTACGCGCGTCTTTGCTGGTCTTGCAGTTTTAGGCTTTATCGCTGGATGCGGTGGCAGTACACCCGCTCCACCGTCCCTCAGCGTAGCTGTTACTCCCGCTACAGCAACGTTAGTTGCAGGGGCTACGCAGACGTTTACCGCGACCGTCTCGAATGATTCCGCCAGCGCCGGCGTAACCTGGACAGCCTCCACCGGCGTCATCACCAGCGCCGGCGTCTATACCGCGCCCACACCGGTGGGTGCAGCCACAGCCACCATCACCGCCACCAGCAAGACAGACGCCACCAAGACCGGAACGGCGGTCGTCACTCTCACACCCATCTCCGTCACCATTCCCACAACGCCGACCGCCATCGCCGGCCTGGGAGCCGAAGCCATCACCGCGACTGTCGCGGGCGATGCCACGCTGAACCAGGGCGTTACCTGGACCATCACCAGCGGCGGCGGCACGCTCACCGCGGTCACCACCAGCAGCGTCACCTACAACGCGCCTCTGCCCGTCACCACCGCCACCGCAGTCATCACCGCCGCCAGCAAGACGGACACCTCCAAGACCGCCACCATCACCATCCCGCTTACGCCGATCAGCGTGGGCGCCATCAGCCCCGCGACCGTCAGCCTCGGCGTCGGCAGCTCGCAGGCCTTCACTGGCGCTGCCGTGGCGAATGATGCCTCCGGCTCCGGCGTCACCTGGAGCATCAGCCCAGCCACCGGCGCAGGCACCATTGTCAGCACAACCGGCGTCTACACCGCGCCCACCACCGTCATCAACACGGCGACCACAGTCACGGTGACAGCCACCAGCGTGAAGGATCCCACCAAGACAGCCACCGCCGCCATCACCCTGCAGCCCATCGCAATCGCCGCCATCAGCCCGGCCACGGTCACCGTCAGCGGTGGCGGTGGACAGAACTTCAGCGGCGCGGCGCTTACCTATGACGGATCGAACTCCGGCGTCACCTGGTCCATCAGCCCGTCCAGCGGCGCGGGCGCCATCGTCAGCACCACCGGCGTCTATACCGCGCCGACGGTTATCGGCTCTATTACCTCCGCCACCATCACCGCGACCAGCGTGAAAGACACCTCCAAGACGGCGACCGCCACTGTCACCCTTGCCCCCATCTCTGTCTCCTTCACCACCACTACCAGCGGCGTCGTGCTTGATTCCGGGCAGACGCTCACGTTGGCCGCGGCGCTGATGAATGACTCCGGTGCTTCCGGCGCAACCTTCTCCGCGTCTGGCGCAGGCACCGTAAGCCCCTCCAGCGCGACCGGCAACGCACCTGCCACCACCCTGACGGCCACCGGCACCACTGCCTCCACAGTGACCGTGACCGCAACCAGCATTAAAGACACCACCAGAACTGCGTCCACTTCTGCCATCACCGTCAATCCTGCGCTCGCCATCACGACAGCGGCAGGCGCACTGACGGCAGCCACCACCAACACGCCTTACGCCGGTGCAACCATTGCCACCAGCGGCGGCAGCGGCACCAAGACCTTCACCACAACCCCGGTCACCGGCGCTCTGCCCAGCGGCCTCTCGCTCTCCAGCAGCGGCACCATCTCCGGCACCATTACTGCGGCAGCTGGCACCTACACCTTCACCGTCAGAGTGACAGACGCAGCAACCACGCCCGTCTCTGTTACCTCCGGCACATACACCATCACCGTCACGGCGGCACCGTTGGTTTGGACCAACCCGGCGTCAGCAACCACCCTGCCCGCTATGACCGTAGGCACCGCGATGACCCCGTACACGCTGGCCACAACCGGCGGTACCGGCTCCGTCACGTACTCGGTGGTGGGCACGCTTCCTGCCGGGTTGCAATTGATTGGCAACGTGCTCTCCGGTACGCCGACCGCTCCGACCGTTGTTGCGGGCAGCGTCGTTCAATTCAAGGCGACCGACAGTGCGTCTACGCCGGTCGTAGTCAACTCCGGTAATGTGACTCTCGTCGTCAATCCGGTCACGCTGGCAATAACAACTACATCGCTCCCGGCAGGCGGTGTGGGATCTTCGTACACCGCCACCATGACGTCAACCGGCGGCACCGGCACGATCAACTGGACTATGTCGCCAACGCCTGTCGTCGGATTGACGATGAGCACGGCGGGCGTGCTTTCAGGCACGCCGACGGGAGCGTACTCCTCCGCCGTCACCATTACAGCAACCGACAGCGCGACCAATCAGCAGCAGACAAAGAGCATTACGCCAACACTGACCATCAATCCGCTGATCAACACCACAACCGTCCTGAGCCCGCAAACCAGCACGATCGTGGCCGGCACCAGCATCACCCTCACGGCGACGGTCGCACCCAGCTCGGGCACCACCACTCCCACAGGAACGGTCAGCTTCTACGTTAGCTCTACGCTGCTGGGAACTTCTACCCTCAACGGCTCCGGTGTAGCCACGCTGGCCACTACCGCATTGCCGGTGGGCTCAGATAGCGTCAAGGCCGTCTATAACGGCAGCACAACCAATGCGACCAGTACTTCCTCGACGAGTAACATCACTGTCAACCTCGCAACCACCACAACCACCATGGTCGCAGCGCCAACCACTGCTACGGTTGGTTCCACCGTCACCCTCACGGCTACAGTCACCAATTCCGTGAGCACAGCCATTACAGGAACCATCAGCTTCTACTACGGCGGCTCCACCTTCCTCGGAAACGGGACGGTAGCTTCCGGCATCGCAACACTGGCGGTTACAACACTGCCGCTGGGAACGAACGGCGTCGATGCCGTGTACAACGGCGATGCAATCAATGCGACCAGCACGTCGTCCACGTCCAACGTCACTATCATCACCGCTTACTCCATCAGCGGCCAGATCAACCTCAACAACTACTGCGGCGGCAGTTCACCCACGCTGCCCAACATCACCGTCACCCTGACCCAGGGCAGCACAACAGTGCAGACGCAGACAGCAACCAACGGAGCGTATACCTTCACGAATATTGCTCCGGGCACCTACACCATCACGCCTTCACCCTCGATTTCAGGAGCTTCTGCAGTCTTCTATCCTGTATCGTCCGGCGTGACGCTAGGCAGCAGCAATAGCACGAACAACAACTTCGGCGTGGCCCTCGGCTATACGGTAGGCGGCACGCTTACCTACACCGGGTCGAAGACCGGCCGGGTCTACCTCAGCCTTTCCAACAATAACTGCGGCGGTAACTACTATCCGGGCACCAGTCTGGCATCGGTCAGTTCGTCGGGAACCAGCTACAGCATCCGCGGCGTTGCGCCGGGCAGCTACAGCGTCACCACGTGGATCGATACCTTGGGTCGCGGCCAGAGCAACACGGCCGATCCGTCCGGCACGGGTAGCGTTACAGTCGGCACGGCGGCGGTGACCAATGCGAACTTCACCATCACTGACCCCGGCACCACCACGCTGACCACGGCTCCTACCCTGCAAAGCGTCAACCCAATCCCCAGCAGTGCGGGCGGCACAGGCGTTGGTTTATTGCTGGCGTACAGCGGCCTATCCAACAGCAACAATGTAGAAACAGCAGTCAGCTATACCGTGCAGTGGAGCACCTCGTCCACCTTCGCCACCGGCACCATCACCGATAGCCAGACGTTCCTTGCGAACGGCGTAAATGGAGCCGATATCTGGTTCCTGAACAGCGCCTCGCATCCATCACTCACCAACACCAGCAGCTACTACTTCCGCGTCTATGGCACCTCCGCAGGGGGGACAAGCCCCTATGGAACCTATAACGGAAGCGGCAGCAGCGCAGCGCTCGTCTCGCTGGCTCCGCCCACAGGCGGTACTACGCAGACAGGCTCTGTCACTCTGGGTTCAACCTCAACCGGGCCGCTCTATGTGGGCTTCTACAACACCAGCACCGGCGTCTTCTATGGCGAATGGATTCCAAGCCCGGCAGCCACGCAGGCCTTCAGCGTGAACGTGCCGGCTGGAACGACCTACTACTTCGTTGGCGCGATGGACCAGAACAATAACGGCATCATCGATGCAGGCGACGTCACCAATACCAATAATCTGAAGACGCTCACTACCGTTCCGTTGGCGGGGGCAAGCCTGGTACTTCCCACCTCAGCCGCATACACGCTTGCGACCACCAATTACTTCAGCTCCACCAGCTCCTCTGGAAGCAGCGCCAACTACAGTGTGAACGCAGGGCTATCCGCGCTGATCAAGCAGCCGGTTGCGGTAGTCCTCACGACCTCTTCCAATGCAGATGGCGCCAATGCCGTGGTCCCACAAGACCTCGGCATCTGCAACAGCTGCGGCGGCTCTGGGTTTGAGTCCTTCTTCAATACAAACAACATTGCGCCAACCATAGGTGATACCTACGGCTTCAGCGTAACCTACAGCGACGCATCGACCGGAACCGTAAACGCAACCACTACAGGATTGCTTGGGCCGTCCGCGCTGGCCACCGGCCTCACACCGTCGCTGAACGGCACCAATACACAGCCGACGTTTGCCTGGACTTATCCGGCGAACGCCAGCAGCTATACGTTCTACTTCTCTCTCTGCTGCTCCACCAACGGAACCATCTGGCAGATACCGGGAAATAACTCGCATAGCAACGGCGGATTCACCAGTACACAGATTCCGGGGGCATCCCTGACCTGGGGCATCGATCCTACAAATTCGAGTAACAATTTGTCAGGAGGGACCGCTCTGACTCATGGCACTACTTATAACTGGCAAATTCAAACCAACGATACCGCTGGCGATTCAGCCACGCGACAGGTAAGCTACACGCCGTAAGCTGACTCAAAGCCTGCAACGAAAAGGCGTGGCTTCGGCCACGCCTTTTTTATCTCCCGTGCATGCCCACGCATCTCCGGTAAACCACTGAACATACTGTGTTTAGATTCCTGGCCGGAGAGAGGTATGTCCCTTAGCTCTGCGAGCCGGGCAGCGTCGCTTCCTGCTTCTTCCGCCGGCTCAACACAAAGCTCGCGCGCCGCTTGCGGCGTCCTTCGGCAACGTGGTCAATCTTATTCCAGAAGCCGATAAAGTAGTCCACCGCCGAAATGATCGATACGATCGTCATCCAGTAGATCGCCGTCAGCGCGATGGTATGCACCGCCACGATGACCGGGCCGAAGTGCCAGTAATCCCAGCGATGCGCCAGGATAGCGGCCACAACGGAGACGATCTGGATCACGGTCTTCAGCTTGCCCACATCAGAGGCTTCAATGGTGAAGCCCTCTGCCGTCGCGATGGAGCGCAGCCCGCTCACCAGGAACTCGCGCCCAATAATGACCACGGCGATCCACGCCGGTACGATCTGGGGATTGAAGAGCACCAGGCAGATGTAGCCTGCCGTCACCATCAGCTTATCGGCCAGCGGATCGAGCAGCATGCCCATGGTGGTGATCTGGTGCCTGCGCCGCGCCAGGTAGCCATCCAGCCCGTCGGTAATCGACGCCAGGATGAAGACCCCGGAGGCGATTAGCTCCTGCGCTCCCGTATCCACCATACCCGGATGCGCATGCACCGGCGCATGCGGCGACAGCAGCCAGATGAGCAATGGGACGCATGCAATCCGGCTCATCGTGATGGAGTTGGGCAGATTCATAGCAATATCGCGACACACACATTTTGTCACAAGCTGGGCAGCAGCGTCTGTGCGCAACAGCAGCAGTGCATAATAGGAGGCACGGTTGGTACTGATCATCCACGGTGGTAGCGCAATGAAGTGCCTGCGAAGACTAGTCCGCTGGGCCGCGATATGCATGATATCGCTGAGCGCGCACGCGCAAACCATCGTCCCGATCCATACGCTGGAGGCGGGCGCACCCAATAGCAGCTACATCGGCAGCAAGATAACGACCACAGGCATCGTGGTTGGCGTCACCTCCGTGGGTTTCTACCTGGAAGCAAAGCAGCGTGACTGGAACAACCCTCTGACCACGGCCTCAGAAGGTATCTTCGTCTACACCGGCAGCACCCCACCTGCCGCCGCCAAAGTGGGCAACGAAGTCAGTGTGGCGGGAACGCTCCAGATATACCCCGCCGCCCCCGTAGGCGCACTCACCGTCGGCACCGAGATCCGCACCAATGTGACGGTAACGCTGCTCAGCACGGGGAATACCTTGCCGCCGGCAATCGTGCTGACACTTACGGACACGCCCAGAACTGGGGGGTTCACCCCCATGCTGCGTTACCAGGGGATGCGGGTGACCGCGAACGCCTGGGTAGGCACAGCGCCTACCGGAGGGACAATCGATCCGGCAACAGCGACAGTAACGAGCAATGGGATTTTTTACGCCGCAGTGTTTGATAGCAATCTAAATCCACCAGCCGGTTATACCGAGCAGGGTGTGTCAGTACTGGAGCCTGCACTGCCTGCGGGTGCGCCGCCCGGCATAACGTGGTGGGATGCGAATCCCGAGGTGATGATCTTCGACAGCATCTCTGCTGGCGGAACCGCTCTGAAGGTAGTCGGCGGAGCCGAGTACACGATATATGCCAATATGACCGGCGCAGTGGACTTTCAGTCGGGTCGGGCGACGATCATGCTAGAGCCAGGTACGAGTGCGTATGATTTTTCCGAATTGAATAACAGGGCCACCAAGACAGCGAATGAGGTAGGCATTGGCACATTGAATGTTGAGCAGCTTTACAGCTCGAACCCCACCAGTGGTTCATCCGTAATCACGATGACATCTGCGGGGTACCAACTGCGGCTCCAAAAGCTATCACTCTATATCCGCAATGCGATGTTCTCACCGGAGATACTGGCGCTACAGGAAGTAAGCACACCCACGGCAAACATCCACCAAACACTGGACGATCTCAGCGCGCAGATAAGCACGGATGCAATCGCGGCAGGGCAGACGGATCCGCAGTATAAGAGTTGTATTTTTACCGGCACGGACGGCACAGGATTGAGCAATGCATTTCTTTACAACCCAAACAATGTGACGGTCATAAATTGCAGCCTACTCCAGCTCGGATTCGGGGGCGGCCCTATTCCAGGCTTCGTTGCAGGAGCTAACTTCAATCGGCAGCCACTCGTGCTGCAAGCAAACATTCATCGTGGGGCCGGCGGAAGCTATCCGGTGACCGTGCTCAACAGCGAACTGCTGGACCGCACGAACGAAGATAATGTATCGGGGACAGGCACGAGCGTACGGCTGCGTCGTGAAGACCAGGCTGAGTATCTTGCGTATGCGATCAATTCGTATGCCACCGCAGGTGCGCATGTCATTGCCGTCGGGGATTACAACGCCTTTCAGTTTTCGGACGGCTATACGGATCTCGTGGGCGTGGTAAAGGGCACACCGACCAACTCGAACCAGATCGTACAAGGTACGACTCTGGACTATATTGCGCCTAACCCCGCGCTGATTGAACTCACTCCGCCATATTCTTACACGGAATACACGGTCACAGAGAGCGGCAACGCGTCGATGGTGGATCATATTCTGGTGACACAAGATATAGCACCATCCATGCGCATGGTCATCGCAAAAGGAAACGCATATTACCCGGTCGCGGACTACGGCCAACTGAGAATGGAACGCACTTCAGACCACGATGGACTGGTTGCCTACTTTACTCCCGGCTCCGGTACAACTGCGGCGTCCACCAGCACAGTTACCGCATCACCGGAGCCGACGGTGTATGGCGATGGCTTTACACTCACGGCCACGGTTGCTCCAACGGCAACCAATACCAACACGCCGACGGGCACGGTGGACTTCTCCATTGACGGCACGGTGGTGGCATCTGCCATGGCGCTCAGCGGAGGCACGGCCAGTACGACGATCGCGGTGGGCAACACATACTCCGTCGGGTCGCATGCGCTCACAGCGGTCTATAGCGGCGACACAAACTTCAGCGGCAGCACAGCGACCGGCACGCACGTGATCACGCTGATTCCGACCACGACGACCGTGACGCTGACCCAGGCGGGGTGCGTGCCGCTTGGCGGTCCCGCGCCCAGCTACTACTACAACCAGGATTTCTGGGCGTGCGCCAACACATACAACACCAACGGCGGCTCCGTAGCGCCGACAGGAACATTCAACTTCACCATTGACGGTATCTTCAATTGCTCGATTCTGCTGCAGGTGCCGGTGCCATGCACGGGGCCGAACCCGGATACGGGCACACACCAGCTCGGCGGCGACTATCTGGGCGATGCCGTGCACGGGCCAAGCTCAGCCATCACCGTGCCGCTAACGGTGATACCAGACATCACCACGACAACCGTGAACAGCGGTGTGAGCAATCCATCGTACGTTAACCAGCCCGTGGCATTTACTGCAACCGTGACCGGCAATTACGCCGCGCCAACCGGGACTGTGACGTTCGTTGACAACCTCAGCAGTACGCTGGGGGTGGCACTTGGCACGGTCACGCTGGTGCCGAATGCCGGCGGAAATACCTCCACAGCTACTTTCACCACATCTTCCCTGGCCGTGGGAACCCACCAAATCACAGCGCAGGTGAATGCATCACTGGACTTTGATGCATCTGCTTCCGTGAACTATCAAGAAGTGATTCTGCCGCTGGCTGTCGCTGTGCAATCCACGGTAACGCTGACCAGCTCGCTCAATCCGGCGACGTATGGACAGACCGTGACGTTTACCGCGGCGATTGCCGCAGCCCCGGTTGGCGGCGTGACGCCGCCGGTGCCTGCGCCGCCCTCGGGCACGGTTGCGTTCTACGACGGCGCGATTTTGCTGGGTACCTCAACGGTGAACACCACCACCGCTTCAGCTACATTCAATACGGCAACGCTGGCGGTGGGTGGACACAATATTACGGCGGTCTACTCCGGCGATGTGAACTACCTGACGCAGACTTCTAACATCGTGCTCGAGGTCATCAACCCGGCTTACAGTGGGCCGCCGGACTTTACCTTCACCATCGCGCAGAATCCATTTTCAGTAGGAGTAGGCCTGACCAGCTCTGTCGCCATCACGGTGACGCCGCTGAACGGATGGACCAGCGATGTAACGCTGGCGTGTCCGGCGAACCTGCCGTACGACTTCACCTGCACGCTGCAGAAGACGACCATCGCGGGCGGCAGCGGAAATACAACGCTGACGCTCACCACCGTGGCTCCGCACAACTGCGGCAATAATCCACCGTACTTCACCGGCACGGCCCAGCTTGAGATGCGCATGGGAACAGCGGCGCTGGCTGGACTGCTGGTCATCTTCATCCCACGCAAGCGGCGGGTGATGAAAGCGCTGCTGCTGGCGATGCTCTGCATACTGCCGGGCGTGGTGGGCTGCGCCGGAAACTGCACCGACCTGGGCACATGGCCGGGGACGTACCACGTCCCCATCACCGCAAGCGGTGTAGGCAATGCGACCAGCCACACCGTCGATCTGCAGGTACAGGTGAATCTGTAGGCATCCGCGCTAGGCGTAGATGCCGCGCTGCTTGATGGTAAACGCGACGCGGTCGATCGCGAGCATGTACGCAGCGATGCGGTTGTTCACGCTGTGGGTGACGGCGTAACTGAGCACCGCGGCGAAGCTCTCGCGCATGATGCGGTCCAGTCGGTCGTTCACATCCACCTCTGCCCAGAAATAGCCCTGGCGGTCCTGCACCCACTCAAAATAACTGGTGGTCACGCCGCCGGAGTTCGCCAGAATATCTGGCACTACGAAGACGCCGTTCGCTGCCAGAATCTCGTCGGCTGCGGCAGTGGTGGGGCCGTTCGCGCCTTCGCACAAGATGCGCGCCTTGATCTGGCCGGCGTTCTTGCTGGTAATCACGTTCTCCGTGGCGGCAGGAATCAGGATGTCGCACTCGGTCACGAGCAGCTGGGCGGGATCGGTCGCCTCTGCTTCGGGGAAGCCGTTGATCGTGCCGTTGGCGGCGCGGTGCTTGAGCAGCGCGGGGATATTGATGCCGTTGGGATTGTAGAGGCCGCCATTATACTCCGCGATGCCAATGATCTTGTAACCCTTCTGCGCCAGGATGCTGGCGGTGTGGCTGCCCACGTTGCCGAATCCCTGCACGATCACGCGGCAACCATCGCACGGCTTGCCCAGATACTTCAGTGCCTGATCGCACATCACGCTCACGCCGCGACCGGTAGCTTCGCGGCGCCCGCGCGAACCGCCCAGGTCGAGCGGCTTGCCGGTGACGACGCCGGTAACGGTCTGCCCCATGTGCATGGAGTAGGTGTCCATGATCCAGGCCATAGTCTGCTCGTTGGTATTCACATCGGGCGCGGGAACGTCTTTCTCCGGGCCGATGAACTCAATCAACGAGGCGGTGTAGCGGCGGGTCATGCGCTCCAGTTCGCCCTGCGACATTTTCTGCGGATCGCAAATCACGCCGCCCTTGGCGCCGCCGAAGGGGATATTCACCACGGCACACTTCCACGTCATCCACGCGGCCAGGGCGCGCACTTCGTCCAGCGAAACATCTGGTGCGTAGCGGATACCGCCCTTGGCCGGACCGCGCGCGATAGAGTGCTGCACACGGTAGCCGGTGAAGACTTCGACTTGGCCGTTATCCATCGCGACCGGAATATGCACAATGATCTCGCGCGATGGCAGGCTGAGAACCTTCCAGATGCCGGGATCAAGATTCAGCTTGCGTGCAGCAAACTCAAAGCGCGCAGCCTGCGCCGCCCAGGGATTAGTCTCCTGTTTCAGTGCATCTGCGATTGCGGTGGCGTTGGGATGAGAGAAAGTGCTGATGGGATCGAGCTTCGTTGCAGACATGCGGGGAAATCTCCTGACCTATCGGTCACACCATTGGTTAGACGCGGAATCGCAGTCTTACGGTGCAAACAAGTGTGTGCGGCCGCGAGAGGAGTGTACGCCACGCGGCGGTGGACTCTCCAGCGTTTTCCGCCTTGCCAGCCATACGTTTATGATGAACAAGATGCCCCCCAGACCTACATTGCCCGCGACCCGCGATTTTCAGAAGCTGGCGAAGACGCACACACTGGTGCCCGTTTATCGCACGGTGACAGCCGACCTGGAGACGCCGGTATCGGCATTTCTGCGCGTTGCTGCCAATGAGCCGCAGGCGTTCCTGCTGGAATCCGTCGAGGGCGGCGAGCGCGTTGGGCGCTATACCTTCATCGGGCTGCGGCCCTACCGCACCATGATTGCGCGGGGCGACCGCATCACCGTGCACGAAGGCAAGCGCACCCGCAGCTTTACCGGAGACATCTTTGCCGAACTCAAGCTGGCGCTGAGCGAACACATGCCGGCGCGGCTGCCGGGGCTGCCGCCGTTTACCGCTGGCGCGGTCGGATACTTCGCGTACGACGTCGTACGGCAGATCGAGAAGCTGCCGCAGATTGCGAAAGACGATCTGCAGGTGCCGGATGCGTGCCTGATGTTCTTCGACGAAGTGATGGCCTTCGATCACGTGAAGAAAGAGATTCACCTGATCGTGACGGCAGACCTGACACGACAGAAGAAGGCCACGGCTTACGCCACTGCGGTGAAACGGCTCAATGGGCTGGAGCGCAGGCTCGCCGGGCCGCTGCCAAAGATGCCGCGCAAGAAGGCCCAGGGCGCGCTGAAGATCACGCCGCGCACCACAAAGGCTGCATTCATCAACGCGGTAAAGAAAACGAAGGAGTACATTGCCTCGGGCGATGTGTTCCAGTGCGTGCTGTCGCAGCGATTTGATTGCACGCCGGGCGTGGATGCATTCGATATCTATCGTGCGCTGCGCATCGTGAATCCGTCGCCGTACCTGTACTTTCTGCGCTTCCCGCTCGCCAGCGGAAAGAAGATGCTGCCTGCCCATATTGTGGGCTCTTCGCCGGAACTGCTGGTGCGGGTGCAGGGGCGCACGGTGGAGTACCGGCCAATTGCCGGCTCTATGCCGCGCTCAGAAGATGAGGCCGAAGATCTCGCCAACGAGCAGCACATGCGCAACGACGCGAAGGAGGTCGCCGAGCACATCATGCTGGTCGATCTTGGCCGCAACGATGTGGGCCGGGTGAGCGACTACGGCAGCGTCCGCGTGAAGGACCTGATGTTTGTAGAGCGCTATTCGCACATCATGCATCTGGTGTCTGCGATTGAAGGCACGTTGCGCAAAGAGCTTGCGCCGCTGGATGCATTCCGTGCCTGCTTCCCTGCCGGCACGCTGAGCGGCGCGCCCAAGATCCGCGCGATGGAGATCATCGAAGAGATGGAGCCCACCCGGCGCGGCGTCTACGGCGGCAGCATCTTCTATGCGGATTTCAGCGGCAATCTCGATAGCTGCATCGCCATCCGCACGCTCTTCATGCACGGCGAGCAAGGGCATATCCAGTCCGGCGCAGGCATTGTGGCGGATTCAGTACCGGAGAAAGAGTTCGCCGAATGCGGCAACAAGGCGAAGGCGGTCGTGCGGGCGATTGAGCGGGCGCGGGAGATCTAGTTTTTCTTCACAGAGTGTGAAGAGTGCTCGGAGACAAGGTGCTATGGATAACGAAACCACAGCTTCGGAAACCGTTGAGCTATCACTGAAAGAGCGGCGTTCGTGGCTACGCATCCCGATCATTCTGTTTCTCTTTCTCATCCCCTGCTTCTGGCCTTTCAGATTGCTACGGACTTATGCTGGATTTGCAGCCCTCATGATGGCCATTGATATCCTGGGAATAATCATTCTCTGCACTGCCGGGTTGCGGTTTCGTTCACGCAAGCAGCGCCGCAGCTTATGGTGGCTGACGCTGTTCATCCCCATCTCCGTATGCATCACCACGTTTACTTTTGGCGTTGCAACGCGCTTGTCTGGATTTCGCACGTTTAGCCTTACCTCTACTTCCATGTCGCCGACAGTTGATGCTGGAGATTCGATCATGGCAGATATGCGGGCATACAGCTCCAAGCCAGCTGCCCGTGGCGATATTGTGATTTTCCACCACACCAACCTCTTTTTGATCAAAAGATTGGTGGCACGGGCTGGAGATACCGTACTCGGCAAAGGCGGCGATGTATGGGTGAATGGGGAGCGCTTATCTGAATCATATGTCCGCCATAGTGGCCTCGCGACAGAAGAAATGAATACGTTTGGCCCAATCACAGTTGCCCCAGGAGAGGTTTTCCTGCTCGGTGACAGCCGGGATGACAGTCTAGACAGCCGACTTTCAGAATTTGGCCGTGTTACAGAAGCAGATATAACGGGAAAAGCACTGTATATCATCGGCTCCAAACAGGCGCGAATTGGCATCTCGCTTCGCTAGACGGCACCGTACCTTCAATCATCAACGCACCAAAACATTCTCATTCGGGTCCGTCGCGGCCGCATTCACCGGGCCGAAACGCTTGCTGGAGCTCTCGCTCCGCAGAACCCAGCAGACGCCGGCGGCGATCTGCACTACGCCGAGCGCCCGAGTAAGCGCGGGCCGCTTGCGGCAGGTCCGCATCAGGCTCTGCCAGGGTTGAGGGCCGGCCTTCCACGCCTGCGCATCGTAAGCCGGACGAAGTACGGCCATCACGCCGTCGCCGATCAGGGCCATAGCTGCGAAATGTGCCCAACGCTTGTTCATTTTCGTATCCCCTGCTGCTGTTTGAGGCCGTTTGCCCGAGGGACGTTGCCCGATAGGCCTCCAGGCCGGGTAAACTGGTAGCACCGCCATGATCTTCGTCCTCGACAACTACGACTCCTTCACCTACAACCTGGTGCAATACATGGGCGAGCTGGGTGCGGAGATGGTAATCAAGCGCAACGATGAGCTGACACCAGAGCAGGTGGAGGCGCTCAATCCCGAACGCATTGTGATCTCTCCGGGGCCGTGTACGCCGCAGGACGCTGGCATTTCCATTGACCTGGTCCGGCACTTTGCGGGCAAAGCGAAACGGACCGTGCCGGTACTGGGTGTCTGCCTGGGCCACCAGTCCATCGGCGCAGCGTTCGGCGGCAACGTAGTGCGCGCTCCTAAACTGATGCATGGCAAGACCTCTGTCGTCGAGCACGATGGCAAGACCATCTTCAGCGGCATCGCCAGCCCCATGACCTGCACCCGGTATCACTCGCTGATCGTGGAAGAAAAAGACCTGCCGGCGGAGCTTGAAGTTTCAGCGCGTACGCACGATGAAGCGGGCGACATCATCATGGCGCTGCGCCACCGCGAGTATCCAATCGAAGGCGTACAGTTCCATCCCGAATCCGTGCTGACAACAGATGGCAAGCGGCTGATCGAGAATTTTCTACATATCTAAAGATTTGCCTCTGGAGATGAACTATATGAGTTATCTCGCGACACTGCAGGCCATACTGAACCATCCACTGAACGCCAACAACAAGCAGGAAGCGCTGATGCGCTATTTGCGCTGGCAGATCGGCTGCCGGATGCTACCCGGCACGGCCACCGTGGTTCCCTTCATCAATCAGACCTGCCTTGCTGTTTCTCCCGGCATGACAGGAGCGACCATGCATATTTACACGGGGCTTTCGGACTTTCCCGACTGCGGGTTCCTGATGCACCTGCTGCGGCCTGGGGACCTCTTCGCGGACGTAGGGGCCAACGTAGGCGTCTACTCCATATTGGCTGCAGGCGTGGCAGGAGCGCGCGCAGTAAGCATGGAGCCAATTCCTTCGACCTATCAGAAGATGCTGGTGAACGTGGCAATCAACCAACTCCAGAGCCTGGTGACAACCCACAACATCGGACTGGGAAAAGCGACGGAGAAGCTGCGTTTTACGTCCGATCGCGATACCGCCAACCGCATCATCACCGATGCGGAGTACCAGGGGCCTACCATCGACGTGCCGGTGCGCCGGCTGGATGATGTATTGGCGGGTGAGGCGCCCATCCTGATCAAGCTAGACGTGGAAGGGTGGGAGTCTGTCGTGCTGACTGGAGCCGAAGCGGTACTGCAGAATCCGTCACTGCTGGGGTGGATCGTGGAGATGAACGGAGACAGCGCTGAATTTGACGCTAACGAGCGCGCCACCCACGACTGTATGCTCCGGCATGGCTTCGCACCCTATGCATACGATCCGTTTACGCGGAAGCTAAAAGCGCTGCCGTCCAAGCACGTCGGCTATACAAACACTATCTACCTGCGCAACATGGATGAGGTACAACGGCGCATTGCTGCCGGACCTGCTTTCCGCGTACGCGAGCAAACGATTTAGATATGCTCCGCGCCTTCTGCAAAGCGCTGTATGCCCTTGCGGTACTGGCTGTGGCAACTGCTGCGGCACGTGCGCAACAACCCATCGGCACCGTTTCCACTACAGAGGCGACGGTGAGCGGTGTGCTACAGACCAGCGGCGGTACTGCCACCATTCTGAACAATGGCGTGGTGACAGCGCACGACCACGCCACGCCAATCAAGCTGGCTCGTGGCGGCTCAGTGAACGTCTGCTCCACCAGCGTGGTGCATCTCTCGCAGAACGCCGCCAAGGCCGGTGGCCCCTTGCTGGTGGCGCTGGATCGCGGCGCTCTGGAGCTGATACTGCAGGCCAACAGCGGCGATGCGCTGATGACTCCAGACATGCGCATTCAGCCTTCCACACCGGGGCCGCTGGACCTGCGCATCCGTGTGGTGAGCAATGGCGATACCTGCGTGGAGAACCGCGGCGCCTCCGCACCCGCACTGATGATCAGCGATACCTTCGGCGAATCCAGCTACATCATCCACGCGAAGCAGCACGTGCTCTTTGAACACGGCAGCCTGAAGCAGGTGGTAGACAACGAATCGTCGCCCTGTGGCTGCCCGCCGCCACCGGTGTTGTCTGTTGCAGAGAGCGGCGTGAGCGGAGCGAACACCGCGCGACCGGGAGAGACCGTGGCGAAGACTGCCGCAGAGGCGCATCCATTCCCAGAGGCTGTGAGCATGGGGCTCGCTCCCGCACCGCCTCCGCCGCAAGCCGCCCCCGGTCAGACGCACGCGGAGCTGGGACTGACGCTGAACTTCGATGGTAAACAGCCGGCCGCGCAACATCCTGCGGAAGGCAGCGCGAGCGGCACCGCAACGGGGTCAGGCTCGGCCGCGGGCGCACTGATCAGCGCAGACCAGAGCGTCACCCAGATGGCGCAGCCAGCCGCTCCAGCACCCGCGCAGCAGCACGTGGTGGCACAGGCGCCGCCGCCGCGGCCTCCAGACGATCTGGCCCATGTGGTGAAACGCTTCTACCGCTGGCTCTTCCGGCGGAAATCGTAGGAATTCCCTGCTCCATAACCCCCTTTTCCTGCCCGTAGAAGGCTGGCGTAAAGCCACGCTGCACGGCGTCTTGGAGCCCTCTACTGCGCTACAATTAAGGGGTTGAAGCAACGGCCCCGTCCGTCTCCTGCCGACACCAATCCACCGAAGCAACGAGGAGTTTTTTTATGGCGATTAACGCCACACAGATGCGTCCGGGCATGATCATCAAGCACAACAATGAGCTGCACCTGGTCTTCGCCGTAGAGCACCGTACGCCGGGCAACCTGCGCGCATTCATCCAGGCCAAGCTGCGCAACATCCGCACCAATGCGATGTTTGAGCACCGCTTCCGCTCGCCCGATCCGATTGAGCGCGTGATCGTGGACGAAGTTCCGATGGACTTCCTCTACGCTGACGGCGACGACTACTACTTCATGAACACCGAGAACTACGAGCAGACCATGCTGAAGCGCTCCACCCTGGGCGACGCCGTGGAGTACCTGATCCCGAACCTCAGCATCAACGTGAGCTTCTTTGACGGCGTGGCCGTCGGCATTGAGCTGCCGGGTACGCTCGACATGCTGGTGGTTGAGACGGAGCCGGGCATCAAGTCTGCCACCGCATCGTCCGTGCAGAAGCCGGCGACGACGGAAACTGGCCTCGTGGTCTACGTGCCACCGTTCATCAACGAAGGCGAAAAGATCCGCGTGGATACCAGCGACGGATCGTACCTGGGCCGCGCACAGTAAACGACTATGGTCTGCCACTATCTCGTCAAAGGCCGGGTGCAGGGCGTCGGGTTCCGCTGGTTTGTTCATCGCGAGGCGCATGAGATCGGCGGGCTGCGCGGCTGGGTGCGCAATACCCACGACGCCGACGTGGAGATTGTGGCGACAGGGCCGGAAGAGAAACTGCGAGAGCTCGGTGCGCTGCTGCGCAAGGGCTCACGCGGAAGCCGTGTGGACACGGTGATTGAACACGAACTGGCTGAGAGCGAAGCTGAAGCGCTTGGCCCTTTTCAAATTGAAGGAGCGTGGTAACTATGGCGTCAAAGATCATCAACTGCGAACCGCTGAAGCACCTGATTCGCACCGTGCCGGACTTTCCCAAGCCGGGCATCCTCTTCTACGACATCACCACGCTGCTGAAAGATAAGTCAGGCTTTGCGCAACTGATTGATGCGCTCGCGGCGTACTACATCGACAAGAAGATCGACCTGGTGCTGGGCATCGAAGCGCGCGGATTCATCTTTGGCCCAGCGCTGGCCTATCGCCTGAACGCGGGCTTTGTGCCCGTGCGCAAGCCCAAGAAGCTGCCCGCGCCCACCGCCCGCGTAAGCTACGACCTGGAGTACGGCACGGACGCGGTGGAGATTCATCTGGACGCAATCGAGCCCGGCCAGCGCGTCATTATCGTGGACGATCTACTGGCCACCGGCGGCACCATGCAGGCGACGGTGAAGCTGGTGCAGCAACTCGGCGGCCACATCGCCGGACTGGCCTTCGTCGTCGAGCTGGACTTCCTGAAGGGTCGCGCCAAGTTCGCTGAGTACGATGTCTTCAGCCTGCTGCACTACGACGAGTAGCCAAGCAAGACACCATGCGAATCAAAAAATACGCGGCTTCGGCTGCGTATTTTTTGGTCCGTGCTGCGATGAAACGGGCGTAGACTGGCCGTGCCTTACTCATCCACGAAAGCGAGAAGCGGAATTTGCGCCTGATAGAGCAGTACCCTACTCTCTGCATCCTGTGCAGTTTGCTGTTGTGTGTCGGATGTGCGCGCAAACCGGCGACGGCAGCAGCTCCTGGGCCGCCACCAGTAATGTGTTCAACGGAGACGGTGAAAGCCACGCAGTCCCATGCGGATAAATCGGTACAATTGCCAGGAAAAGTAACTACGGGATTACTGCTGCACAAGGTCGAGCCGATTTATCCTAAGGAAGCAAAGCGGAAACATCTTCAGGGGTCGGTGATACTGCATGCCAATATCTCTACCGAAGGAAAGATCACAAACCTATGCATTGTGAGCTCACCCTATGCGATTCTGAGTGAATCTTCGATGGCTGGCGTGGAGCAATGGATCTATACGCCGTACTTGCTGAATGGGGTCCCTACTGAGGTGGACACCACCATAACCGTGGGCTATTCCATAGGCGTTGCTAAACCTAAGAAGCCGAAAAAAAATTGATCTGCGGGCAGGCTAAAATACCACCCTGCACGAAAGCGAGAAACAAAATGAACAGTTGCAAGCGTCCTGTACTCGCGATTCTCACACTCATTACAGCACTGTCACTATTGGGATGCCCGCGGAAAGAGACCGTGAGCACTGCCGTCCCACCTCCGCCTCCTATTGCCACAGCGACGAAGCCAACTATCGTTTCCCCAGAAGTAATGGCAGGAAATATCCAACTACCTATCGCATTCCCCGTCCTTCCGTCTGAAGCAAAGCACCTGAAGGGGACAGTGACGCTTCGCGCCATAATCACTAAGACAGGCACAATTAGCAATCTCCACGTCGTGAAATCCTCCGACCCGGCCCTCACGGATGCAGCAATGGCCGGGGTTCAAAAGTGGACTTACAAACCCTACCTGCTCAATGGCAAGCCCGTAGAAGTCAATACGACCATCACGGTAAACTTCACAGATTAGAGATAGAGCTGCGATTAAGATAAAGTCGCAGGTTCATGGTCCGGACCTAATCCGCAATCACCGGCAAGCTCGGCAGAAAATCCGTCCGCCCAGCCTCGGCAATCACAGCGTCCATGTGCTGGAAGACCTCGTCCAGCGTCATGGTGTACATCTCGCGGCCATTGTCGTAGCCGTTTTCGATGCTCTGCTTCAGATAGTGTCCGGCGATCTGCGCGGCCAGGCGGTCGGTGATCACGTTGCCGGTGCGGCGCTTCTGCTCCACCCAGGCCATGCAGGGCAGCGCGATCCACACGGTGCGGCCATTCACGCTGAAGCGCACATCCACCGCGTCGGCGTGGCGAGTGGCGATGGCGACCACATTGGCCGTCCACTTGCAAACCAGCGGCTCGGCGGTCCAGCGGTCGGCTACGGTGAAGTTCTCATACATAGCTCTAGCGTAATGGCTGGGCACCCGCCGGGGCAAGCGCGGGCCATGCAAAGATGCTCCCGGGGCAGTGTTTTATATTCGCAGCACATGTGATGTATGTCCTGCTCAGGCGTGTATATGCAGGCATATAATTCCGCTGTGAAGTTACACCAGGTGCACGCTCCTCTTCCCCATACACCTGCGGCTGAGGAGGCATCATGCCAAGATCATTCCTGTACTTTTCCCCTCTCGTTCTATCCGCGCTGATCGCAGCGCCCTTTTCCGGCCGGATGCTGCAGCAGGCCACCGGCGGAGCGCCGCCGCATACCGGCTCTTCCGTGCAGAATCCCGTAAAACCCACAACCGAATCGCAGCTCCGCGCCAAGAAGCTCTACAAGATGGAGTGCGAGATGTGCCACGGCGCCGACGGCAGCGGCAAAACCGACCTGGCCAAGGACATGCAGTTGAAGCTCGCGGACTGGGGCGACCCGAATACGCTGGGCAGCCGTTCCGATGGCGAGATCTTCGACATCATCCGCAAGGGCACTGACAAGATGCCGGCAGAGGCTCCCGACCGCGCCAAGAACGACGATGTCTGGAACCTGGTGATCTACATCCGCGCCCTGGCCAAAAAGCTGCCGCCGCCTGACGCTGCTCCCGCGCCCGCAGCCCCCGCTACTGACGCCCCTGCAACGCCCCCAGCGAGCAAATAACCATTGCGGCCATTGCGGCTGCCGCCCCCGGCAGCCGCATGACAGCCCGTGCCGGCACTGCTAAACTGATAAGTGCGCCATCAGCGCAAGCTATCTCCAATCCAACAGACCTATTTGATCCAACAGACGATCGCAGGCAAGGAAAAAGCATTTGGATAACCAGACTCGCCACAAGCTGAAGCAGGACAACTTCATCACCACAACCAAGCACGGCCTGGAGTGGGCGGGCGAAAACCGCCGTTCCGTGATCACCACCAGCATCTTGTTGCTGGCCGTGATCGTTTTGGCAGTGGGCGGCGTGGCGATTTACAACTACCGCGCCGACGCCGCGGCAGCCGAGTTTGGCTCTGCCATGCTGGTCTATACCACCGCCATTGCCAGCCCGGGTGAGCCCGCGCCGAGCGGCGTGAAGACATTCGCCACCACGGCGGACCGCGCCAAGGAAGCGCATGCAGCGTTTGCCGCCACCGCAAGCAAGTACAGCCTGACCCCGGCAGGGCGCAATGCGCTCTACTTTGCCGGACTCACGGATATCGAAGTAGGCCAGACGGCCTCTGCCGAGGCTGAGCTGCAAAAGCTGGCCGGCAGCATGGACAAGAATATGGCCGCGCTGGCCAAGGTGGCGCTGGCTTCGCTCTATCACCAGAGCGGCCGCGATTCGCAGGCCATTGACCTGTACAACCAGCTCATTGCCAAGCCGGCAGAGACAGAGACGGCGGGCATGGCCAAGCTGCAACTGGCTACACTGTACGAGTCCACTGGCCGCGATGCTGACGCCAAGAAGATCTACGCGCAGCTGAAGGATCAGGACGCCAAGGGCGCTGCCGGACAGGTCGCAGCACAGAAGCTGGGCGGCGGCGATACCGCGCAGTAAGTCAATAAATTTGAAAACAAAAAAGCGCGGCTTCGGTCGCGCTTTTTGTTTTCTGGCGTTACTGCTCTAGCGCAGGCCGATCAGCCACTGGAAGATCGTGAGCACCAGCGCACCGAGAAACGCGCTCCATAAGCTGCGAATCTTGAAACCGCTGACCAGCTTGCTCGCGCAATACAAAATAATTGCATCTACCACCAGGTAGACCAGTCCAAAGGTAAGCCAGTTCAACGGCCATGTAACAAAGCGAAGCAGCAAGCCCAGCGTAATGTTGAGCAGACCGATAACCAGCGCAGCGATAAGCGCAGTGGAGAAAGTCTCCACCTCAAAACCGGGCACCACATACGTGACCAGCAGGAGCGCGAGCGCGTTGAGAAGCCAATTCACCAGAATTCGAATCATAGGTAGGATGGTAATGCGAAGCCTTGCGCCAATGAAGCATTTTTTTGCCGTCTCGATGCTGTTGCTGGCAGCCCACACGCTGGTGTGGGCGCAGGCGCCGCCAGCCACCGCCGCCACCAGCGCTCCCCTGCCGCCAATCCCAGCCCTGATGCACGAGGTGGAGATTCACCAGCAGCACAATGAGGCGGTGGCGCAGGACTACATCTACAACAGCACCGTGACCACCCGCGACAGCAAAGGCCATACCACGGTGGAACAAGCAGAGTTTTTCTACGTCGGTGGGGTACCGCTGCGACGCGTCTTGAGCCGCAATGGCAAGCCGCTGCCTCCTGAAGACGCGGCCAAGGAAAAGGCCCGCATCGACAAGGCCATGGCCAAGGCCAAAGAGCGCAAAGAGAAGGCCGATGGTGCAGAAACCGACCCAGCCGGCTATAAGCTCATCACCGCAGCGCGGCTGCTGGAGCTTTCTACGGTCAGCAATGAGCGACGGGAGATGCTGCATGGGCGCAGCGTGATCGCCTTCGATTTCACCGGCAGGCGCGACGTAAAGACGCACAGCATCGCCGAAGCTCTGGTCAAATCCATCAACGGCACCGCCTGGATCGACGAAAAGGACCGGCAAATCGCCAAAATCACAGGAACCCTGCCCGAAGCATTCCACGTGGGATGGTTCGGACTGGTGGCAAACATCAGCAAAGGAAGCACCGCCACGGCGGAGTTTACCCACGTGCGCGACGAGGTGTGGCTACCGGGTGACGTACAGGGGCAAGGCCATGTACGCGTCTTCCTGGTTGACAGCCTGATTGACGGCACACTGACCGTAACCCGCAGCAACTACCGCAAGTTCGGGACAACCATCAGTATTCTCCCAGCAGAGCAGCCTGATGGGGAGCCACAGGTCGCGCCAGCGGGGAGCCAAACGACGCCCGAACAGCCTAAGTAGCTGAACCGGTGATTTTTAAACGCGAAAAGGGACAGCCTGAGCCGTCCCTTCCGCCGATCTTGTGTAGAGCAGCTCTCAATTAGAGAGGCTGCACGTCCGACGCCTGCCAGCCCTTGGGGCCCTTCACGACGTTGAACTGAACGGCCTGACCCTCTTGGAGGCTCTTGAATCCGTTCGAGTTGATGGCGGAATAATGTACGAATACATCTTCGCCGTTCTGACGGCTGATGAAGCCAAACCCCTTGGCATCGTTAAACCACTTCACTGTTCCCTGTTCCATTGTGCTATGTTCCTTGCTTATTTTAATTTGACGCTTGATCCAAATCGGGGGTTCGGCATGTTTGTGCTGAAACCGTATTTGTTTCGAACGGTGTACATAGACTAGCACATGTGTCAAATTTTTGTGGAAAAAATCGCTTTTTTTGTGATTTAAGTGATAACGGTCACAGACAGAAAACGTCGCATTTCCCCTTTTGGTCCGGTTTTATCCCGATCTCTCAGGCTGTCTCCTCGCTTTGTGCGAGACGATCGCGATGCTTTTTTGCAAAGTGATGGCGTAAAAGATGGTCCACAGAGAGGGCGCCAGCCCCGAAAATCAGGATCAAAAGCGCTGCAAACAGGAAAGTGTACGCATCCGCGGTATAAAACTTGCCCGGATCGCGGATCACAGAGAAGAGCGCCTCACGCTCTGCCGTGTAGAACGCCACCACCATATTACCGACCAGTAGCAGGCTGATGAAGCGGCTGGCGAGTCCCAGGATAAGCAGGATGCCGCCCACAAACTCCAGCCCCGCGCAGAAGTGCGCCAGCAGTGCAGGCGCAGGAATGCCAAGCGAAGTGAAAAAGTCCGTCACCTTCGCCAGATTGTGCAGCTTACCCCATCCGCTCTGCGCAAACTGCCAGCCCCAGTAGAGCCGCACCGCCAGCAGAAATGGAGCTTGCAGCCACGAAGCCATCTGCGAAAATTCATCGTTCATCCGTGCATACCAATGCTGCGAAGTTGCCGCCATGCGTGCCTCCACAATCTATTGCCCGCGATGGTCTAACGATATGCGCCGACGATGCCCACTGTCTACCGTAAGACGCATGGCAAATTCTACCCCGCAGCCGCCAGTTGCACCGTAATCGGCGTAGAGCGCGCATCGGCATCCACCAGCGCGCTGGCTGAGACGCCGTTGACCGGGCGGCCATACAGGAAGCCCTGCACCTGATCGCAGCCAACCTCCTTCAACGCGAGCGCCTGCGCCGCCGTCTCCACGCCTTCAGCCGTCACTGTCAGATCGAGTGTGCGCCCCAGCGCAACAATGGTATTCACAATAGCGTTCGCCTTGGGGTCGAGCTTCATGCCAGAGACAAACGAGCGATCGATCTTCACCACGTCGAAGGGAAACTTCCACAGATACGTAAGGCTGGAGTAGCCCGTGCCGAAATCATCCAGCGCAATGCTGATTCCCATGGCGCGCAGCCGTGCCAGCTGCTCCAGCACCGAATCCGCATTCTGAATCCACAACGTCTCCGTCACCTCCAGTTCAAGCCGTGTCGGGTCCAGGCCGGAGACATGCAACGCCTCCTCCACCACGGAAACAATATCGCCGTTGCGAAACTGCACCGGCGAAAGATTCACCGCGATCTTCAGCGGCCGCGTCCATGCGGCAGCCGCGATACATGCAGCCTGCAACACCCACGCTCCGATGGGGACGATCAACCCGGACTCCTCCGCCACAGGAATAAACTGCGCGGGCGATTGTGGAGTCCACCCGCGTGGCCAGCGCAGCAGCGCTTCAAATCCGAGCAGCCGGTGATCGTGAAAGCTGAAGAGCGGCTGATAGGCGAGCTCAAATGCACTCGTCGCCAGAGCGCGGCGCAGATCCTGCTCCAGTTGGCGGCGTTCGCGAAAGCTGGCATCCATTCCCGCCTGAAAGAATGCAACGGCGTTGCCGCGCTCCGCCTTGGCGTTGTAAAGCGCCACATCCGCGCAGACCAGCAGCGACTCCCAGTTGTCCGCATCCGTTGGCGCAATCGCCACGCCAATGCTGGCCCCGCAGCTCAGTTGCAGATCGCCAATCTGGTAGGGCGCCGCCAGCGCCTCAATCAAACGGCCGGCCAGCGAACGCGCTCCCACGGGCTGGCCAATGCCGACCTGCAGGATAACGAACTCGTCTCCTCCCAGGCGTGCCACCATATCGCCGGCGCGGATGGTGTCCTTCAGCCGCGCAGCAAAAGCCTTCAACATCTGATCGCCCACGCTATGGCCGAAATTATCATTCACTTCCTTGAAGCGGTCCATATCAATCAGCAGCGCCGCAATAAAACTCTGGTTCCGCTGGCTCCAGGCAAGTGCGCCATCCGCACGGTCTTCCAGCGATTTGCGATTGGCAATGCCGGTAAGATTGTCGTGCTCCGACAGAAAAATAGCGCGCGCCTGCGCGGCACGATGAGCATGCATCTTGCGCCACACCAGCAGCCCCGGAATACCGCCGGCCAGCAGAACGCCGAGCGCGATAATGCCTTCCGTGATGAGAAACGATCTCTCGTACATCCCTTCAGCAGCGGTTAGATCGAGACTCGCTTCCACTACGCCAATAGTCTGATTATTGCGGCGGATGGGAATAAACGAATCCGCATAATACGCCGCATCCTCTGCAGTCTTGCTGCGATGCGTCTCCGTGCGCCGCCAGCCAGAGAGAATGCCGCCACCAATATGATCACCATAGCGCACCACCGGACTGATGGGCGCAACCAGCGGCTGCCGTCGCGTTGAAGCGAAGACCAGTTCCCCGCTGCGATTCCAGATAGCGTAGCGGTAGATGCTGCCGGTCTGCGTTGCAGCTTCCAGAAAGTGGCGCGTCGTAGCTGAGGGCGGTGCGCCGTCGATAAGCGCAGGAATGTTCGCGCTATCCATCAGCGCCGCGGCCCATGCGCTGGAGGTAAATTCAGCATCGGCGCACAGCATGTTCGCCGCCACCATGCGGCTGAGCTTCACCCCGCCAAGCGCAAGCAGAAGCGTCATGACAGCGAGCAGCGTCAAGATGCCGCTGTCGGTAGAGAGAAATCGAACGGCGCGGGTTCTCACGGCAGGCTCCGGGCAGGTCTCAAGTAAGGCAAGCTGTACAGAGACACGGCTCGCTCTTTTACCTTGAGCTATCTATCGGCGTCAGCAATGGTTTGGTGAAGTGAAGGAATACAATTTCACGCAGACGTAACCACCTGGTGATTACCTGCGGGCGCAAATCCGCGCAGCCTGGACCATGTTGCGAACATTCCCTGCAGCAGCTCCGATGCTTCGTTAGCTTCCAGCGCACTGCCCGCACAACCCTGCTCAATCGCCGCTTCCAGCGTCAACCCGCGCTGCAACGCAGCGAGAATGCCGAACTCCTCCGGCGCGAGCCGTTTGTAGTACACCGAGTTTTCGTGGCGATGCACGGCAAGGTAGATATCCTGCGGTGCAAGCTGCGCCACCTTTTTCACCGCGCGGCTCTTGCGCGTCACCGTCGCATTGTTCGAGCTGGTGTCGCTATCGCCCGCATCGCTGCGCACCGTGATCAGCAGATCATCGACCGGATAGCGCAGCGCAAGCAGACGAATATGCGGCTGTAGTTGAAAGACGCTGCCCGGCCCAATCATCGCAAGCTGCGCAGGATCAAGCGGGGCAACCTCAGCGGAGTCGAAACTCTCAATATGCGCCCACTCCAGCCGCACCATGTCCAGCGCCAGCTCCTTGCGCTCGTCGATGTACTGCGGATTGCCGCGCAACCACGCCTCCAGCTTCGCTCCAAGATTGCGCAGCGTAAACGATGTGGATGGGCACTCCACCAGGTACGCGCGCATCAGCGCTTCGAATTTTCTCTTGCCCACAATCGCTTGCAATCCGGGAAAATCTTCCTCAAAGGCACCGAACAACCGGAACCAGTACTGCCGGTTGTAAATCTCCAACCGGTCAAACGAAGTCAGCCGGTCATTCGGCTTGATGAACTCTGCTGCCTCCTGCTGCATATTCACGCCGTCTGCATTGCGGCGCACCATGGTTTCGTTACGCGTGATGGGCTGCATCACCGCACGCGCCATGCGTCGCTGCAGCTCCAGCAGCGGAGACTCTTCCTGCGCCGATACCGCCATCATTGCACCGCCAACGTTGCCGTGGCAGATTTCGCACGCGCATCATCCAGAAACTTTTGCGCCTTCATCGCCTCGCCGTGCACTTCGTCGAACAAAGGAATCTTGTCATCCCATTCGAGCAGCGTGGCCGTAGGCCCAGAGCGTTCAATGGCGCGGGCATAGAGCTGCCACACCGGCTCGATCGGAGCATGATCGTGCGTGTCCAGAATGTACTTCTGATATTTCGAGTGGCCGGCGATGTGAATCTGCGCCACGCGTTCGGCGGGAACGGCGTTCACGTAATCCATCGGATCGAAGCTGTGATTCTGCGAGGAGACATAAATATTGTTCACATCCAGCAGAATGCCACAGTCCGCGCGCTCCACCACCTCATTCAAAAACTCCCACTCATTCATCTCCGATGCGTGGAACTCCGCATAGCTGGAAACATTTTCAACCACAACAGGTAGCTCGCAGTAATCCTGCACCTGGCGAATTTTATCCGCTGTAGTCTTCACTGCCTCCCACGTATACGGCATCGGCAACAGATCATGCGTGTAGCGTCCGTCGACCGAGCCCCAGCAGAGATGGTCAGAGAGCCACGGCGTCTTGGTGCGCTTCGTCAACTCTTTCAGCCGCTTCAGGTGTTCCGCATCCAGCTGGCCCGCCGAGCCGAAGTACATCGACACGCCATGCTGCACCACCTTGTACTGCTCCAGGATGGCATCCAGCACCTGCAGCGGACGTCCGCCATCGATCATGTAATTTTCAGAAATAATCTCAAACCAGTCGCAGACCGGCTTATTTTCCAGGATGTGGACATAGTGCGGTATGCGCAGGCCGATGCCAACACCATAGTCCGTGAATCCATTAAAGCGATTGGCTGGCATGGAAGTGAGAAACTCCGGGGAGTGAGCTCTGAGCTGCAAAGTGTGGAGGGCAGACCCAGTTGGCCGCTGCCCTCTTCACAGGATGGGATTGCGATTACTCCTTTGGCATCTTGCTGCCGTCGGTGGCGCATCCGCCCTTGCCCTTGCAGCTGTTCTTGCCCTTGCAGCCGTTGTCGCTGGACTTGCAACCGCCCTGTCCCTTGCAGCTGTTTGCGCCCTTACAGGCATGTTTGTCAGCAAAGTACGCGCCGGTGGTTGCCGGGCTACCCGCGACAGAGACGGTTGTGGAACCGCTTGCTGCCGGCGCCGGAGCTGCGAACAGGGTTGCGGAACCGCCAAGCAGACCAGAGACCGCGGCAGTTACCATCAGTGCTTTCATTGAGTGAGTCATTGTGTTCCTCCGTGAAGTTCAGGCTGGGGAAGAGGGCCATGGACTTACCGGCCGCCGGGTTCCACCCTGACTGTGTTGGTTAATGTACGCAACCAACTGCACGTTGGAACAGGCGGATTGCAAAAAAAGAGAATTATTTTCTGCAATGCAGACGCTGCTTTCCATCCAGCCATACTGCATGTCCGGATGAAAGAGTGTGTTTGCTATCAGATAACCGAGACAGTGGTCTTTAGTAGCCTGCGTGGTGCAACACGCCCACTACAATCGATGCCGCGATGCAGTACACGCCGAAAAGATACCACTTGCCGCTCTCAAGCCACTTACTGAGCCATTTGAGTGCGAGCAGGCCGGCGAGAAATGCACACACCATGCCAATCATGCCTGGAACGACTGCTGCTCCTAATGCTGCGCCGCCTTCCAGATGACGAATCTTTATGAGCCGCAGCAGTTCGCGCGCCACCACCGGCGGCGTGAGTATCACGGCAAGAGCAAAACTGAATGCCTCCGCCTGCGCCTTCGCCACGCCCATCAGCAGGCCGGTAGAGATCGTAGCGCCCGAGCGCGAGAAGCCGCGAAAGGGCAGGCACATTCCCTGCACCGCGCCGATGATGCTCGCCTGCTTCATGCAGGGCCGCGGCGTTCCATCATCTTCAAACGCACTGCCTTCCTTGCTATTGTTGTTTTTCCAGCCTGCAATCAGAATAAGTACGCCGGCGGCCAGCAGTGCGGGTGCAATCATATCCAGGCGGCCAAAGAACTGTTCCGGCTCGATCTTCTGCCCATGTCCAAAAATCTTCTCAATGGTCTTCATCAACCCTTCGCCCACAACAAGCGTAACCGCCGTGGCGACGAACAGGCGCAGCGCAATGCGCCAGAAGGTGTGCGCGCTGGAGAAGAAGCTCTGCTTCCACTGCTTCCAGAAATAAAGGATCACGGCAAACATAGTGCCGGTATGCAGCAGTACCAGCAGCAGCGCCATCTCCGGCGACGAAGGGTCCAGCCCCATCAGTTTTTCGGTGACAACCACATGTGCGGAACTGGAGACCGGCAACAACTCTGCCAGCCCTTGTACGAATGCGAGAATGATGACTTGCCAGAGAGACATATGGCCATCATAACTGCGCTTCGCAACAACCTGGTGCGGAAAACTTTAGCAGCCCTAACCACGCTGGATGCGGGCGCCATAATTTAACAAAAAAATGCGCCCGCAAAGCCAGGCTTTACGGG
>JARLFX010000003.1 GCA_031296355.1 Acidobacteriaceae bacterium | reverse complement strand
GCCATCCGAAAACTGGTTGAACGGATGTGGCTTCCAACTATCACGAGAAGTATCCAGATGGGGATTATATGCAGATGGAAGGCCAGTTTCGATGGGATCGTCCGCCTCTCCCATTTTGTAAATGACCATGTCCATGGAGGGAACCACATACATGGCGCACCCTCCCGCACCTGACTTGAAGTAAGCGTCGCGGGGAACACGAGGCACATGGCCATCCGCATTTACTTCAAACATAAGGCTGAACGGGGAATGCGGGTTGAAGGGCGACGGCTGACTCAGCAGTTTCACGTACGTCCGTGGCACAAGCTGTTTGCTCCCCCACATTCCTCCGTTCAGCAGCATATATCCGAAACGCAAAATATCGGTTGAGCGAAGCGCAATTCCCGCCTCCCCCGGCGTATGGAGTAGATCTCCATTTGCCAGGTGGATCGCATAGCTCCAGGCGCCAAAACCCATTGGCCTGGCCAGCCGTTGGTCTATGAACTCCCTCAATTCCATCCCTACGGCGCGACGCAGAATCATGGATGCGACATGGGGATCGCGCCCATAGAGATATCCTTCGCCTGGGGATGTCCACATCCGTCCGTGCACAGCGCTGCCATCTTGATTCTTTATCGGGTCGTAAACTGAGTCGCCGGAGTACCAGGACGATACGTCCGTATTTTCACCATGTACGATTCCTGTGGAACGACCGGCAGTGGGAGGAATCGGAGATCCAACAGGAATGTAATTTGCTCTCGATATTCCTGAGGTCATGGTGAGGAGGTTGCCGATTCGAATGCCGGCCATGCGTTGATCGTCCAGCGGAAATGCCTCAGGCAGGAACTCTTTTGTAAAGGCCTTCTGGGCGAGGCCGTCAGGGAAGAGGTCCTCGTGCTCCGACAGCATGACTCCACAGGAAACACTTGTAAACATCTTGCCGATGGAATGCATGTTTGGGCGGGTTTCACGGCCCGCTCTTCCGAAGTATCTTTCGTACACCAAATAGCCATGGCGCAAAACGAGCAATCCACCATGCCGGCTGCTCGTTTTTACATATTCAAAGGCATCGTCCAGGCTGGCCTTCTCCATTCCGCCGACCACGCGAGTCATAGAGTCCTGATCTATTGTCCGCCAGCCTCCTTGAGCATCTGCTGGCGGAACATAAGGCGCCTCATTCACGCCTGCGCGGGCCGCGAGATTCAGAAACGGTAGAGCGATGGGAAGCGACATCAACATTCTTCGGGTTAATGTCATCATTTACTCTCCATGCCTATGTCCTAGCATATTCTGTGCAGAGCAAACGAAACGGCGGTTCGTCTTCCACAATTTCTGGATACCTGGGCAGCGGCTCTTTGAAATGGTTGTCTGTATCATCATCGTTGACTGAAGACACCTCCCCAATCAGACCATGACCCTCCACTGCATAAAACGTGTGGTAAAGATAGGGCGTTAATGTAATGGACTCGCCTGCGCCCAGAATCACCGTGCCTCCGGCTTCGACTCGCCGTTGCACGCCGTCGCACGTCACGAAGACTGGGGTAGACGCAAATCCACCGTCGTCGGATGAATTATAGAGTTGCACCGCCAGTTTGCCTGTTCCCTTGCCGCCTCTGTTGATGATGTCTTCCGTCTTGCGGGCATGGTAGTGAAAGGGCGTGACCTGATCTTGCCTGACAAGCATTATTTTTTCCGCGTAGGTTTTGGACCCCACGCTGCCGGACCGGGTTCCATTGCGAAGCGTAAACAGCGTCAGTCCGAGGAAGTCAAATTGCCCGGAGTTGAAATCGGTGACGTCCCACCCCAAGCGACTAGCGCAAATCTCATCTGTTTCATTGCCGAGACGCCGCCATTGTTCAGGAGTCCAATCGGCGTAGGGCGGCAAAATAAAGCGGTTCTCAGCAAAAAATGTGCTGGCTTCAAGAATGGCTCGATTAATCGCTGATCTCTTCATGGGGTCTTCCTTCGATGAGAATTGTAAGGAGCCGGGCGGCGGATCTCGATGGCAAACTCACAACGCCTCTGACGTTTTGCGGAATGAAACACACGCCCAAAGGGTCGGACCGTGAATGAGTAGCGAACGCGAAGAGAGAGGGGCCAGTCACAACTCGGCAATCTTCCATCCATCCTTGCCCTCCAAGTATTTCCAATCCATATTCGTTCGTATCGATTGCCCAATACGGCTCCTAGTTCTTAGCCCCCGAGTGCATCCACGCGTCATTTGGATAGACTTTATCGACGTTTGCCGGTGTAACAAGTTCATGTTGTGTAAAAACCGCAGGGGGAACACACTTTTTCTCCAGGATTTCCAAGGCGAGTTTGATAAGTTGGGCCCCATAGGCTTCCGGAAAATAGGCAACTGTGCCGATAAGCCTGGTGGAAGGTCTTCTTAACTCTCTCCTGGCTTCAATGCTCGCGGCTTGACCTACAATTGCACATTCCTTTTCGAGGCCTATCTCGCGAAATGCCTGCAGAACAGCGAGTGCGGCGGAATCGTTCACGGCTCCTACGAGCACCTTCCTTGCCTTGTGCCGCCGAAGGTGCTTTCGTACGATATCGAGCGTTTCGTCAAACTGCCCTCCCTTTGTGTCGTAGTGACAAGAAAGAATCTTCCTGCTCTCGGGCATACACTCGTTCAGTCCGTCGCATATTCCAGTCAATCGACTGTTCAAAAGTGGTCCCGCTGCATCTACTCCCAAATACATCACCTGCTCTGCCTTGCCGTTCCATGTTTTAAGAGCCCATCGGGCTAGATAGCGCCCTGCAATGCGCCCTGCCTTGTAGTTATCGGCACCAAAGTAAAAGGAACCCGGGTGGGGGATATCGACTGCAATGAACGGAATACCTGCGTCCAGGAACTTCGCGCCAATCTGGGAGGCCACGTTCACGTTGATTTGTGAATCGATGACAAGATCAACTTTTTCAGCGACAAATCGTTCTGCATTCTCCAAGGCTGCTCGGGGGCTGAACTGATTGTTCAGAACCACAAGGTCTATGTCAGCGGCGCTCGCGGCGCTCATCAGGCTATCGGTAACGATTCCTGTAAATGGAAGCAAGTTACTTTGGGAGGCATATCCAAGGCGGAATCTTCTGGTAAGAACCGGCTGCAAACGGGACTGATATCCTTGTTTGCCGACACGATCGACGAGTCCTGCTTCCACAAGAGTTTCGAGCAGACGAAAGACTGTTCCTTTGTCGAGTTTGGTGCGTTCAGCGACAGCTCGCAGAGTCAGGACCTCATGCGAAGAAGAGAAAGCCTTTAGGATAGCTGCTGCCCGTATCACCGACCTGACTGTATAAGACCGTTTTTCAGGCCTGTGTGCTCCCGCTTGCAGAGTGCTGGACTTCATGCAGCAAAATCTTACAGCAGCAACGCTGAGGCTGACAATCCGCTTGAAACAGTTATTTCCCGCCCAAAAAGCGGCGCGGGTTGCGCAATAGAGCTTCTGGAATTCATTTCATCCAGCAAAACGCGCGGTATTCTGGCTTTTGCCGTTCGGTGCTCCCTCCGCTTGGGTTATCATGCTCTTTCAACACACACCGGATACTCGATGAGCTGAGTACAAAATCAGCCCCTCAAAGCAATGGCTGGCATGCCTGCGTTTCGCTGTTGGCGTTGGCTGTTTACGGAGACACGTGGAAAAGACTCTTGACGTGAAGCTCGCGGAACTGAAAAAGAACCCTACTTCCAGAGTGTTCATTTTGGCGGATGCGAAGGATGCCGACATGGCTTTCGGCATCTCGTCGACTGGGCGCGATCCCGGAGGAAGACTGCGATCGCTAACCGAATACCGCGCTCAAATGCGCAAAATCGTCTCACAGGGCATGGTGGACATCATGCTGATGTCGGCCAGCACATCAGAAATACTCACGATTCAAGAGCGGATATTTGAATCCTCGGCCGTGACTCCTGCTGTGCGCGCCAACGACACGACGGATGTGCATATTGTTCGCGGAGCACGATATCCGGAAGCCCCTTCGCAACCATTTGCCACAGCCACGCTCGACCACATCCAAGCCGGCAAGAGCTCGTGCACCGACGCGGAACGCTGTCTGGGCGCTAACCTAGGGCTCTATTCTGTCACATTCAACAACGATCCAGACCGCGATCTCAAGGTTCTTGAAACTTACAAGGCGTTCCGACTCGAAGCTGAGGAAAAACACTTCAGTCATTTTCTAGAAGTGTTTCATCCCAATGTTCCGGCCAGCATCCACGGCATTGCGCCGGAGAAGATTCCATACTTCGTCAACGATCATATCGTGCGGCTGCTGGCGGGAGTGCCGTCCGCCGGAAGGCCACGCTTCCTGAAAATTCCTTATGCGGGCCCCAAGGCTATGGAAGAGCTGTGCGCATACGATCCCTCGCTGGTGGTGGGCGTATTGGGCGGTTCGGCAGGAACCACGCACGATGCATTCAACCTGATCTATGAAGCGAAGCGCCATGGGGCTCGTGTAGCGCTATTCGGCAGAAAGATCAATGCGGCCGAGCATCAACTGTCGTTTGTTCAATTTCTTCGCCTGGTGGCGGACGATCAGATCTTGCCCGAAGAAGCAGTGAAGGCATATCACGGGGCGCTCCAGGCATTGGGAATACCTCCAACCCGGAGTCTTGGACAGGACTTGGAACTGGCCCCGACGGCCGCAAGCTATGGGGGCGGGTAGAGCGGTCTTCAGGAAGCATTTCACATTCTGGAAATTGAGGAAACACTTGCAATGCATCGATAGCCGTCTTGAGACGACCGATGGATGGAAAGCATGCATGAAGAAAAAGTATGACGTGCTTGGAGCCGGAATTGCAGCGGTGGACGATCTGATCTATGTTTCAGATTTTCCCGCTGTCGATTGCAAGATACCGATTCACGCCAGCACACGCCAGGGCGGAGGACCGGCCTGCACGGCCATTGCAACAATTGGCTCGCTCGGAGGACGTGCCGCCTACACGGCGCGCTTCGGAGACAACGATCTATCGAAATTTATCGGGGCTGCATTGCAGCACCATGGAGTCGATACCTCTCCTATCCGCGACGACCCGGCCGGCGGACCGTACCACAGCATCATTGTGGTTGATGGCGCGGGGCATCGCAATGTGTTCTACGACCCGGCGCTTTATC
>JARLFX010000220.1 GCA_031296355.1 Acidobacteriaceae bacterium | reverse complement strand
GCCGAAGCCACCGGTTTCCCCGCCTACAGCCACGGCTTCCTCATGCTTTATAGCAGCACGATGCGAGATAGCGGCATCCCCGCCCCGATCCCTCCAGAAACCGTGAGTTGGCATCAGCTCGCTTCCGGACAGCATATCTTCGACCTGGTCTCCATCGAGGGACAGGTGGTAATGCAGGCCAGGGAAACCTCGCAGGATGAGTACATCCTGGTCTCCGATGGCCACAAGTTCTCCGCCATCTTCCCTCACGGGCACACAACGATCGGGCCTTTACCCATGAAGGAGATTCCCGTTGGCGCCACCATCCGCGTCACCGGCATCTGCGCTATGGACGATTCCAACCCCTTCGGGCAAGATGTGCTCTTCAACATCCTGCTCCGCTCGCCCGCCGATATCCAGGTCCTGTCCATGCCTTCCTGGTTCACGGTCCGCCACCTCGGCATGGTGGTCATTTTGCTGCTCCTGCTGATTCTCACGGTTGGCGCCAGAACCTGGTACCTCGACCGCGTGATGCGCTCCCGCATTGCCGCATTGGGCTACATCGGACAAAGGCGCGGCCTCATTCTGGAAGACATCAACAAGTCCAGGCCGCTTGCGGGAATCCTCGAACGCATCACCGAACTCGCCTCTGCCAGTCTCAAGGGAGCTCCCTGCTGGTGCCAGATCGCCGACGGCGCTAAACTCGGAAACTCCCCGGCGCAGCACTCGCCCGAGGGCATGCGCATCGCCGAACAGCCCATTGTTGGTCACTCCGGCGCTCCGCTTGGCTCCATCTTCGCCGCATTCGACGCACACACCATTTCTAATGTCGAGGAGAGCAAGGCCCTCGCCTCCGCGGCTGAACTGGCCACCCTGGCCGTCGAAACCTCCCGCCTTCACTCCGATCTCGTGCATCGCTCCGAGTTCGACATGCTCACCGAGATCCAGAACCGCTTCGCCTTCGAAAAACACCTCGAAAACCTCACCGAGGCAGCGCGCCAAACTGCCGGTATCTTCGGCCTCATCTTCATCGACCTCGACGATTTCAAACAGGTGAACGACGTCTATGGACACCAGGTCGGTGATCTGTATCTGCAACAGGTAGCCGAACG
>JARLFX010000219.1 GCA_031296355.1 Acidobacteriaceae bacterium | reverse complement strand
GAGTTACGAATCTGGTTATGCCACGGAAACTGCAGAGGTATCGATTGTTTGTGTTTGGAGAGGAGTATCAATCCTCTCCAGGGAGAATGAAAAGGCACTTCCCATCCCTGGCGCGCTTTCAACAGTCAACTGCGAGCCGTGCCTCTCCGCTATCCATTTAGCCAGTGAAAGGCCCAGGCCGGAGCCAGCGGGAATAAGTCCGCTTTTAGGCACGCGATAGAAGCGATCGAAAATCCGATGCTGATGTTCTGATGCGATCCCAACGCCGGTGTCTCGTACGCAGAGAACGGTGCGCTCGCCTCTGGTGTGTGCGCTCAGTTCCACGATGCCTCCGGGGGGCGTGTATTTGCTTGCGTTCTCCAGCAGAATCGAAAGTAGGCGCTGGATGGCGCGCAGATCCCCCGAGACAACAACATTGCCGTCCGGTATCTCTACGCGGAAGTCGAGCATTGCCTGGTTCATTGCACCCTGCCATGCCCTTCGAGTTTGATGGAAGAGGCTATCGACATGGATGGGCCCCATAGTAATTGCGTCCGCACCCCCATCAGCTCGCGCCAGTGAGAGGAGATTCTCGACGAGACCTGTCATGCTCACTGTTTCTTCATGCAGGCGGCTGAGTATTTCGCGATACTCTTCCTCGTCGTGCTCGCGAAGGAGAGCAACTTCAATTTCCGTGCGCAAGAGAGAGATGGGAGTGCGCAGTTCGTGAGAGGCGTTGCCGGTGAATGTGCGCACGCTGGTAAAGGCCCTGTCTATCCTCTCCAGCATTTGATTCAGCGTACAGGCAAGGTCGGTGATTTCGTCCTTTGCTTTGGGCACCGGCAGGCGGATGCTCAGATTGCGATCGTTTATACGGCGTGTCTCGGCTGTCAGGAGAGCGACGGGGCTAAGCGCCTTGCGGCTCATCAAGTGCCCGCCCGCAGTTGCCAATAGAATCACAACCGGAGTGAGCAGAAGCAAATTGAAGCGAAAGCTGTTGAGCAGAACCCGGGACTTGTCGAGCGCTATTCCCGTCTGCACGGAGTAACGCATTCCGCGCACTGTTATTGGATACGCTAGAGTCCGCACCAGGTGCAGTCCCTTGCCATGAAGGTCCACAATCACCCCAGTTTTTGGCAGCCTGTCCGGGGCAGGTAAATCGAAATTCTGAGCGATCATGCGTTTCGATCGGTATACCCAGTTACCCCGCTCATCCAGAACCTGCAGGTACTTTCCTTCATCTCTCATATCATAGATCGCGGCGAGATCGATTCGAAGTTGCAAGATAGTCCGGCCCTGCGCTTCGTGGCTCAGGACCACCTGCACGTCATCGGCGCGCTCCTGCAGGTCGTGGTATTCAATCTTGTCCAGGCTCCGTTGAAGCATCCAGAAGCTAACCAAACTGAGCAGCGTTGCCGCCGAGGCAAACATTGCAAAATACCAAACGGCGAGGCGAATCCGTATCGGAAGAGGCCTCATCGTTCCGCCTCTCCGTGAGCGACTGCCAGGCGACGAAAGACATAGCCGGCACCGCGCACCGTGCCAATCAGCTTCCTGCTATATGGGGTGTCGATCTTGGCGCGCAAAGAGTTTACGAGAAACTCCAGCGTATTCGGCCTTACGGCATGTTCCGGGCCCCATACGAATTCCATCAGCGTCTTCCTGGCTACGCATTGCCCGGCTCGACGCACAAGGCACATCAGCAAAAGGAACTCATTCCGCGTCAGGTCGATGTTCTCCATGTTGCGCGTTACTGAGTGGCGGATCGGGTCGACCACGACCTCGTCCGATTCGATTATTCCGTCCTGCTTCGTGCGTGGACGCCGGGTAATCGATTGCAAACGTGCCACTAATTCAGCAAATGAAAATGGTTTGGTCAGATAGTCGTCTGCACCCATATCAAGACCGTGAATGATATCGTCTTCCGCGTCGCGGGCAGTCAACATCAGCACCGGTGTCGTCCGCCCCTGCGCGCGCAAGGCCTGCATCAGGCTGTATCCATCCAATTTCGGCAATCCGACATCAAGCACGATTGAGTCGAATTCGTGCGCCATGGCGATCTCGAGCCCTGTCTCGCCATCGGCCGCTGCCATCACGGCAAACCCGTGCTCATTGAGTCCCGTGCGCAGCAACTCCAGCATGCGCAGTTCGTCTTCGATTATCAGGATCTGCATTTGCTTTCACAGTAGCGCGAACCCGGACACGGAATGATGAAAATTTAATGATCTTGTGAATATCACGTCAGCGACTGTGATATTGCGCAGTGCCGACATCCCTTAAGCCACTTGCCATAGACGAGTTAAGCGAGATTCTGCGCTGTGATGGGCATCTTTCCAGAAATTGGATTGAGTGCGAAATCACTCCGAACCTTAGAGAGAATTCACGAGTTTGTTAACGCCGCTTTAAGACGACTGACTAGTCTTCGCTCAAGATTACGAGACAACTGTCAAGGTTCGCTCATCGACGCATATCGACGCACTTGCGGGCGAGCGAACTTGAATCTTCAGGAGGATACTAAATGGACACGCCAAGAATAACGTGCAGCGCTCGAACTATCTGCCTAACGCTCTTGTGCTTGCTCGCCTTTGCTGCGACAGCCTTGGCCCAGGTGGACCGGGCCACACTGAACGGCACAGTGACAGATGGATCTGGAGCAATCGTCCAGAATGCAAAGATTGAGCTGGATTCTCCAGCCACGGGACTCCATCGCGAGACCGCAACAAACTCTAAAGGCACTTATCAAGTACCGGCTCTCCCAATCGGCAGCTACAAGATCACGATCTCGAAAGACGGTTTCAAGCCCGAAGTGCTTGATAGCGTCGAGTT
>JARLFX010000027.1 GCA_031296355.1 Acidobacteriaceae bacterium | reverse complement strand
GACACCAGGAATTGTGGCCAGTGTACGAATCGGCAAGAGCTTAGTCACTATTGCAATTGCCAATTCTGCCTTCCAGAACGGATGCATGAATTCGAATAGGCCTCTAGCTATTTCGTTGACAACAATAGGAGTACTCTCGCCTGTAGCGCAAGGTACGCAACGGTTAGGTCACACAAGTTAAGAGTGTTGTTTATGCTAAACCGTTAGAAACACGCCAGTTGGCGTCGTGACGTTAAAGTCGCGAAATTGACAGCAAACCGACGTGTACATAATATGTCTTCTTCAAGCGACAGCCGATGTTTTGAAGATCAGCAGAACTCAAATCTTCACGGCATGCCTGGCGAAACCGGATGAGCATAGAGAGCGATACTCCAGTCGCAACAGAGATCCGCGCGGAGGTCCCTTCTGCCGCAGGGCCTTACTAGCACGGCAAAGAAGCACTCAGCGCCCGGTCATCTTCAGCGCAGCTTCAGGAAGCCGGGCTCCTTCGAGTTTCAGCTTGGAAGAAGCTTCGCCGATCTGCTTAAGATCGTTCTCCGTCAGCTCAACGTTCACGGCGCCGAGGTTCTCCTCGAGGCGGTGCAGCTTGGTAGTTCCCGGGATCGGCACAATCCACGGCTTTTGCGCAAGCAGCCAGGCAAGTGCGACCTTCGCCGGCGTCGCCCTCTTGCGTTCCGCGACAGCCTTGATCAGGTCGACAAGAACCATATTCCTTGCGCGCATCCGGCGAAAAGCGAGGCACGATGTTCCGGAAGTCGGAGGGATCGAATTTCGTGTTCTCGTCGATCTTGCCGGTGAGGAACCCGGCGCCGAGCGGGCTGAACGGCACGAACCCTATACCAAGCTCCTCCAGTGTCGGCAGAAGCTCGGCTTCCGGACCACGCCAGAACAACGAGTACTCGCTCTGCACCGCGGTGACTGGTTGAACCGCGTGCGCTCGACGAATGGACTGAATCCCAGCCTCAGACAAGCCGAAGTGCTTGACCTTACCTTGTGCAATCAACTCCTTGGCCGCTCCTGCCACATCCTCGATCAGCACATCAGGATCGACTCGGTGCTGATAGAAGAGATCGACGTGATCAGCCCCCAAGCGTTTCAGGCTACTCGAACAAGGAGAGCCAAAGTGTACTTACCAGAAATAACTCGCGACGACAGTTGGACGTTCAGGCGTCTCACCGATCAATTTTGTATGCAAGACAAACTGGAAATTCTCGCCTTTCCAGTCCTTGGGGGCTTCTCGCAAGGCGCTTCCTAGAAGGTCGCGGTCGGTCAGGAATTCGCCAGCGGCTTCAGTGCCCAGACTAGTCAAACCTGCCACTACGATGAGAGGCTGACCAGTTTCTGGACTTTGGAATCGGGAAACAACCGCGAAATCCTCTTGCGCCTTCCAATAGAAGTGGGCATTCGAAAGACTCCACTGACGGCCAGGCTGCAGACGATCGTGAATCACATCCCCAGTGGCATAGGTAAAACGCAGATTTTCTGTCATTCGTAGCGTCCACGGATTGGAAAACGCGCCGATCAGGATCACCGGACCCAACTTCAAATCCTGCGAAGGGGTTTCGTTTCCAGCTACTAGGTGCCAGTGCTTAGGACGCGTGCTGAGCAATTCCGCAATGTCAGCCAGCGCGTAAGCATCTCCTACTCCCACGAAGGCTTTGGGTAGTGGTATGAACTCACTCGATGCAGACGGGTTGGCAGCAGTATGTTCGATATAGGCCAGTGGCTGAGCGACACAGACCAAAACGGGCTTGTCACTTTCCTGGAAAGCCAACCACACTCTTCGGATTGGATCTTCTCTCCGTGACACCTCGTATCTGAAGGCGATGAGGGTTATTGCGCCTACAACGAGCGCGGCGGCAATTGCCTTACCGAAGAATCTAAACCGGGAAGGCGTGTGTACCTCCGCGGGTTCCTGATGCTGAGGGAGTTGGGAATCGAGAGCTGGCGTGGATTCAACGGCAAGATTTGGCGACCACTCGAGTGTGGCAACGTAAGATCCGGAAGGAAGCCCTATGATCAGCGTATTGCCAGAATCAGGCTTGCCGTAATACTGAGCCAGACGTTTCCTGACCTCGTTGGCGGTGCCTCGAACAATATTGTCCTGGGCGGTGTCGTAATCCGGGGGGCGATCAAAGACTTCCATCCCCACGGTTCTCTCTTTCACTTCTTCCTGGGGCCGTCCTTGCAGTACCTGATCGACCGCATATTCCAGGAACCGGCAACATTTACGGCTCCCGTGAAAAAACTCGCTCTGCAGGATTTGCCCGAGCTGAATCCTCACCGCTTCTTTCTGTTCATGCGGGAGCATAGCGGGCTGAGGGTATTCTTTCTGAAACATGTCTTATCTTTATCGAGACTTGGCTCAAGTATAGAACAGGTTGTGATTGTCTCCCCGGCTTCCAATGTTTTCAGCAGCTTAGAGATGTTCACCACTGTACGGCACCGTGTGGAACCTTGCCATGCATGCTCTTGCACTCCTATTTATGATCCCGTTGCTTATCGAAGGACGAAGTGACAATTTTGAACGACATCACGAACCTTTTAGGAGACAGTATGCGCGTCAGTAATATCGTGTCGCATTTCGTGCGAGACTTCCACCGGTTAAGACAACGGAGAATAGCCGTAGTGCTAATGGTCGCATTGGCGATAGGCTGTTCGATGGCCTTTGCCCAGAGCGGCGCCGGTTCAATCCAAGGCAACGTGGCGGACTCCACCGGCGCTGTTATCCCGGGAGCCACAATTCACGTGGTCAACCAGGCCACCGGCAGCATAGCCGACACCAAACCCAATGAAGTTGGATTCTACCAAGTCCCCGGGCTCTTTACGGGCGTCTACGATGTCACGATCAGCGCGGCAGGCATGAAGACCTACAAGACCACGCTCCATCTTCTGGTTGACCAGAATGCCGTGATCAATGTTTCCATGACCGCTGGTGCTGTGACGCAGCAGGTCGAGGTAACGGCCCAGTTTGTTCAACTCACTACCTCGGACAACGGAACCATCACCTCAACACTGGAAAACCAGAGGATCAACCAGATCCCGATGAACGGGCGCAACGTGATGAATCTGATCGGCGAATCCACCCCTGGATTGGAAAGCTGCATGCAGGGACAGCCGGGGACCTGCGCCAACGGCCTGATGGGGCAGGCGATGGAGTATGTTGCCGATGGTGTGACCCTGACGAACCGCGAATTTGGCGGGGAACATATGGGGCAAAACCAAATGCCCGATCCTGACTCAATCCAGGAAGTCCGTGTAGAAACAAGCGGCGTCGGAGCGCAATTTGCAACGCCGGCAGCCGCCGTCATCACCACCAAGTCGGGGACCAATCGCCTGCATGGCGCTCTCTTTGAAACAGCGCGCAATAACGGCATCGGCATTGCCAAGGCCAGGCAGAATCCCTCCAACTACGCAGCGCCCCACTATGTGCGCAACGAATTTGGCGCATCCGCCGGGGGGCCCATCGTTCTGCCTTATGTGTACCACGGAAAGGACAAGTCCTTCTGGTTTTTCGCCTATGAGCGATACTCGCAGTCCAGCGCCGGCAACGAGAACGTCACCGTGCCAACGACGGCCATGCGGGGCGGCGACTTCAGCGGATTGGTCAACAGCGCGGGCGTATTGCAGCAGCTTTACGATCCAGCAACCACGGCGTCGTCATCGAACTGCAATAATACCGGCGTTGCCAACGCTGCCTGTCGTCAACCTTTCGCCAACAATCAGATACCGATGAGCCGCATCTCGCCGACAGCCAAGATGCTACTCGATATCACACCCCATCCGGACTCTCTCGCAAACCCTCTTGT
>JARLFX010000026.1 GCA_031296355.1 Acidobacteriaceae bacterium | reverse complement strand
CGACTGGGATGCCATCGTCGCGTTCGTCAAAAACCATGCCTTGCCGCCCACCAACAATGAGGCGGAGCGTGCCCTCCGCATTGCCGTCATCGCCCGGCGTCTCAGCTGCGGCACCCGAACCGCCGAGGGAAGCGCGGCCTACGCGGCCACCCTCTCCATCGTCGAGACCTGTCGCCGCCGAAAACACGACCCTTGGTCATATATCGCCGACGTGCTGGCGCGGGCGCGAAACGACATTACCGCTCCGACCTCGGTTGGATTTTGGGCGTCGCGTTCGAAGGCACGCTCAGAGTCTGTCCGGTATGATTATTGCTGAAGAGCGAGGCGAGCAATCCTGCGTGTCATCAAACGAATCATAGCGAGGCGCAGGAAGGCGAGGGCATTTTTGCTGAGGTTCTCGAAGTGCTTGGAGAGCCTCCGGCACCGGCCGATCCAGCCGAAGGTTCGCTCGACGATCCAGCGCTTTGGCAGAACGACGAACCCCTTTGCCGTGTCGGAGCGCTTGACGATTTCCAGTTCCCATTGCCCGAGGGCGGCAACGGCACAAGCCGTCGCGGCCCCTTGATATCCCCCATCGGCGAATATCTTCTTAATAAAAGGAAAGAGGCGACGAACTTCGGCAAGAACGGGAAGTGCGCCATCGCGGTCTTGAGTGCTGGCGGGTTGGATCATCGCACCCAGTATCATTCCCAAGGTGTCGACAACAATATGGCGTTTGATACCTTTTACTTTCTTGCCGGCATCGTAACCGATCTCATCAATTTCAGCCCCGCCTTTCTCCGCAGCCTTGACGCTTTGGCTATCGATGATTGCGGCGGTGGGGCTGGCCTTTTTTCCCGCGAGTTCTCTCACCTGGACGAAGAGTTCGTGATGGATCCTCTCCAGCGTTCCGTCCCATTCCCAGAGCTTGAAATACTCGTTTACCGTGCTGCGTGGCGGAAAATCCTTCGGCAAAGCACGCCATTGGCAGCCGGTCGAAAGCAGGTAAAGGATCGCATTGAACACTTCGCGAAGGTTCACCGATCGGTGCCGACCGTGCCGTTTGCCCGGGGGAATCAGCGGCTCAATGAGAGACCACTCGAAATCCGTCATGTCGCTCGGGTAGCGACAGCCCTTTCTATCGTACAACTTGCGATTCTCGTCAGTCCACACAACCAACTCCCTCAAAGCCCTTGTCCGAGAGAATCATAAACGATTCCAATGACTCAAGCTTTTTCCGGACCGACACTCACCCGGTCGGCCCGGCCTGCACAGGGCTTCACTTTCGTTCGGTGCTGCGGTTCGCCTCGGGCTTCTTCCCCACACGGCCTCACGGCGCCAGGGTCGTAGGCGTCTCTCGACGGCAGACCCTGCGTGCAGTTGCCTCCAACTCGCGGTTGCTACCAACTCGCCCCGCGAAGGACTTTCACCTCCAATTCAGTGCCCATGCCAGGCACACCTCCCTGCATGACGCCCCGCATCGGCGATACCACACGGAGAGCCGCAGGCGATCCACTTATCTTTCGCCGGAATCTGTCCAAACAAATCCGGCCAGCTCTCACGGTGTCGAGCCGTCGCTGAATAGCGTCAACGTCGTCACTCATTTTCGAGGTCCTGCAGGCTTTGGTCGATTGGTACCATAGCGATTAAATTCACCAGTTTTTCGGCTAGTGGTTCGCGTCCTTGCATATGATGGGAATATCTGACTCTATGTCGTTGCAAGGCGGCGATGGAGTTAATTCGTGGTTGGGAAAGAAGTTGGCGTCAAGAAATACGTTGTTCGGCTGAGCGCGGATGAGCGGGCCGGG
>JARLFX010000218.1 GCA_031296355.1 Acidobacteriaceae bacterium | reverse complement strand
GCTGAGATAGCACTCCAGCAACTACCCACCGAGCTGGCCCAAATTCAGGCTGAACTGGGTAATAACTCCAAGAGCAACAGTTGATGATGCCTAGTGATGTGCAACTCTCTTATCGTCGATCTGCAATCCAGGGCGCAAGTCCGATTGGGCTTGTGATCGCTTTGTACGATACGCTTTCTGGCGACCTACGCCGCGCCGCATCAGCGATTCGCAGTCACGATATCGAGAAGCGATGTGCCGAACTTAACCATGCCTCGGCGGTGTTGGGCCAGTTAGAAGACTGGATCGATGTAAAGAGCGATGGGAGGCTGGCAGAAAGCCTCAGTGCATTCTATGGGTATCTGCGCGCTCGGATGATGGAGGCTGCGCTAAGGCAGTCAGATTCACTGCTCGATGAACAGATCGATCTAATTCTGCTGGTGCGGGCCGCGTGGCAAGAGCGAGATGGTATTTCGTCTGCCGGTTCTGCGTTATCCAATCAGCCATTATCTGCCGATATTAAGATACAGTCGGTTTCTGCGCAACAGTAAAGTACTTTCATATTATCCGAGGATTCAGCTCTCGCATATAGAACTTGAAGTCGCTCAACATTTCGCGCTGCAAGGAGGGAACTGGTGATGAAGAAAAGCGCCCTTGCCGGAATTGTTCTAGCACTGACAGGTATCGCAGCAGGCTTGTACTTTGATGGCGGTCACATCGCGCAAATGCTGCAACCTACAGCGGCTCTGATTGTGTTCGGCGGCACGCTGGGCGCAGTGATTGTGCAGTTTCCATTCGTCACGGTGATGCAGGCAGCCCGCGAATTGCGCGAAGTCTTTTTCACAAGGGATGATCCAGCTGCTCAGATCATTGCCGATCTAACGCGGTATACCTTGCGCGCCCGGCGCAATGGAATTCTCTCGCTCGATGCCGAGTTGGATCGCATTTCTAATCCCTTCCTGCAGAAATGCCTCACCTATGCGGTGGATGGTGTGCATGCAGATGATTTGCGATCGGCGATGGATCTCGTAATGGAGGCAGAGGCAAACAGAGAAGATGCGCTTTCAGCTGTTTTCCAGGCTGCTGGAGGGTTTGCGCCAACTATCGGAATTCTTGGCGCTGTGATCGGGCTGATACAGGTCATGCAGAGGTTAGAAAACATTAGCGAAGTGGGCAGGGGAATTGCCGTCGCCTTTGTCGCCACTATCTATGGGGTGGGTATTGCGAATCTATTTTTCCTTCCTTGTGCGGGCAGAATCAAGGCGGTGATGCATCGCCGGCAAGTGCTGCGGGAGCTAATGCTGGAAGGCGTTATTGGCATTCTTGATAATACGAATCCCCGCGCACTGGAGAAGAAGCTTTCTGCATATTTACATGAACCGCGCCGTGCATCTGTTTCTACACTGGTGGGGCAATGAGACGCCGTGTGCACAAGGAAGAGCATAGCCATCAAGATCGCTGGCTCGTGTCCTATGCAGATTTTATGACCTTGCTCTTTGCCTTGTTTGTTGTATTATTCGCATCGGCATATCGAGACAAGCAAGCCATCAAGCAAGTATCGTCTGCTGTGCGCAATGGTTTCCAGGATATGGGGGCATTCTCAAGCAACGCTAAACGCGGGGAGGACCCTGCTCAAACGCTATCCGATCAATCGGATGTGGTTCCTGATGTAAATGGTGCGATGAAGGAGTTCGCTCCTGAGACGAAGAGCGGTGGAATTGATGTGATTGGGTTGCAGAAGAAGCTCAATCAAGTTCTGGGCAAGGAAATAGCACGTCAGGAAGTTGCAATGCGGATGACGCCAGAAGGTTTTGTAATCAGCTTACATGAGCTGGGTTTCTTCAATAGCGGGCAAGCAAAGCTGCTTCCTGGTGCGGCAGATAAAATAAAGCGGCTTGCCACGGTATTGATGCAATATGGACTTGATATGCGGGTGGAAGGCCACTCTGATAACGTGCCTATCCACAACGCACAGTTCAATTCGAATTGGGACCTATCAACCGCACGTGCCATGGCGGTATCTATGATGTTGCTGCATGACGCCGGATTTGATCCGGAGCGAATGTCGATTGCAGGCTACGCGGAATATCATCCAACAGCCAGCAACGATACTCCCGAAGGGCGCAGAGCAAACCGGCGCGTCGACATTGTGATCGTTGCTATCGATAAGCATGCGTCCACCCCAACGGCTACCGAGGATGCTGTGGTGAAGAATTCTGCATTACCTGCTCCGTAACCCAGTCGACCCACAGGGTATCTTCGCCTGCGCATGTTAGCGGAACATTGTCCAGTACCGCAGCCGCAAAATGCTCTATGAGCGGGAAGTGTACGTTGGCATGGGCTGGCAGTAGTTCCACACGATCGCCGATACGAAGCCCAGGCCCGCTAAGCGGATTCAGATCGAGTGCTCCGTCTGTGCCAATCACACGAAACTGATCGCGTGCGATGTGGGAATTCCAGCGAACATCCACCATGCCGTGTATCCCACCGGCATACTCTGTTACCACGGTTGCGGAATCCTCAACCTGCAGGGTATGCACCGCATTCGAGAGTAATCCGGTTGCGCGCAGTGGTCGCCCAAAGAGGAAGTTCATAGCATCAATTCGGTGCGATCCGATGTCATATAACGGGCCGCCGCCTGCCATTGCAGGATCACGCAGCCACGCGCGCTCTTCACTCTCCAGCCATCCATGGCAATTAGCTTCAACCAAAACCGGTTGCCCGATGGCGCCCTGGCTCAGGAGCTCTTTTGCGCGGATCAGCTTCGGAAAGAGACGACGATAGTAGGCTGCTCCAAACAGCCTGCCACTCTTGCGGCCAGCAGCAGCCATGTGCTCGGCCTCGGCAAAATTCATGGCAACTGGCTTCTCGCACAATACATGCTTGCCGGCGCACAATGCTGCTATGGAATACTCCGCATGCAGCATTACGGGTGATGAAATATAGACTGCGTCGATTGCTTCGTCGTGCAATGCTGCCTCCAGGGTGTTCCATATCGACACACCAGGGTAGGGAGCTGCCTTGCGCGAATCCCGGGTAACGACGCCATAGAGCGTACTGCGTGGCTCCGCCAGGATGGCCGGGATTACACGCCTTCGGGCAATGTCGCCTACTCCAACTACAAGCCAGTTCACCATTGCTTCCTCTCATTCGTTAGCTGAAGTACCTTTCTATGCTCACCCGTGTCGGACATTGTGTCCAGCAGAGCAGCCAATAGTGCAGTTTGTGCGCGATTAGGGCTAAAATAAGTCTCCCGCCCGTGCGGCAACTTCCCTGGAGGAATCATCATGGCAACGTCAACGCTGGTAGGAATCAGCACAATTCATCATTGGATCGGCGGTGCGTCGGTCGAGACCGGATCAGGACGCACAGGCATTGTTTGGAACCCTGCTACCGGCGAACAGCATGCGCAGGTAAATTTCGCCTCAGTGGCGGAAGTGGATGCGGCGGTGGCTGCTGCAAAGGCGGCCTTTCCGGCATGGCGTGCCACGTCACTCTCGCGTCGCGCCGAGGTGATGTTCAGATTCCGCGCGCTGCTTGAAGAGAACCGTGCCAAACTAGCTGCTGTGATTTCCACCGAGAACGGTAAGACGTTAGCGGACGCTGCCGGCGAAGTGGCACGCGGTATGGAGAATGTTGAATTTGCCTGCGGTGTGCCGCATATGCTGAAGGGCGGCTACTCGGAGCAGGTCAGCTC
>JARLFX010000217.1 GCA_031296355.1 Acidobacteriaceae bacterium | reverse complement strand
GGTCCACTGGAGCTGGTAGTCCTTGGGGTTCCATTTCGCCATGTTGGCGATGGCGGCGCGACCGACGAGGGGGGCCTTCTTGTTCTGAATTTCAACGCCGTCTTCTGCGAACCAGGAGGCGAAGGCGCTGCCGCCGCCGGCGAGCGTGGCGGCGGAGAATTTCTTTTCGAGATCGAAGAGGAAGAGCGTGCCTGCAGGTAGCACGGGCTGCGTGAGCGGCGAGGCGGCGGGCTTGGCGGGCGCGAGGGGGTCAAGGGCGCTCTGGGCGGGGAGTGTGGCGGCGCTGAAGAGCAAGGCGGCGCAAGCGGTGCAGAGGATGGGTAGACGCATAAGTGGCTCCACTGAGAAGGGTACAGCAGATGAGTGCAGCGAGTCAGCGGGTCAGCAAGTCAGCGGAAAGCAGATTCTTCGCTGCGCTCAGAATGACAAAATTAAAAACCTGGAATGACAAAACTAAAAACTCAGAATGGCAAAATTGAAACTCAGGGTGACAATTTTGTGTTTATTCTTGACCCATTGATTTCCCGGGGGGAGGCCGATATGCCGACACAGAATAGCAGCAGGACGCAGCCAGATGGGCTGAGCCAGTACAACATTATTGCGTTTGTGCCGATCGTGGATGTGGAGCGGGCGAAGGCGTTCTACCGCGACACGCTGGGGCTGCGGCTGGTCGCGGAAGAGCCTCCGTTTGCGCTGGAGTTCGATGCCAACGGCATTATGCTGCGGCTGGTGATGGCGGAGAAGATGCCCGCGGGGTTTGGCACGGTGCTTGGTTGGCAGGTACCGGATATTGTGGCGGCGGTGCAGGGTCTGCTGGCGCGGGGCGTGGTGTTTGAGCGGTATGAGCAGATGCCGCAGGATAAATTGGGGATTTGGAGTGCTCCGACGGGGGCGAAGGTGGCTTGGTTTAAAGATCCGGATGGGAATGTGCTGAGTGTTTCGCAGCATGTTTGAAAGGCGTGTGAGCTGAAAGCTGGGGTTCTGGGATGTGCGGGACGATTGCTTCAGCGATACAAACAAAACTGGTCTGCTCTTCGATGAGTGCATTTATATCCTGGGAGTAAACTCCTGATATGGCGGAAGAAGATCTGAGTTTTGCAGATTTTATTGCGAAAATCGGCGGCTTAGGCAAAGGCGAGTGGACCACAGTTTATTCCTCCCGAGATAGTTTTGATGGGGTGGCCATCTACTCTGCGCTCATAAAGAACACTCTCGTAAAGCGGGCGCTAAAACATCCCTCTTGGGACATCCGGATTGGGGATGGTGGCCCTGGACTAGAGTCCAGCTTTAGGAACGGAAAAGAGAAGACCCGCTACGTTCGCTCTTCGGATAGTGGAATAGAACCCCTTGCATTGAGTCGTAGTTTCAACGACATTAGACCCGGCTATTGGGAAATCTCTCAAGATTTCCGTCTTTATTTCAACCTCTATGATGACAAGTCGGGTCGCAAGCTTTTGCGTATAGACGATAACGGCGACGAGGACGAAGCGGTCTTGATGAAGAATGACGAAATCAAAATCAAAACCTTCTTGATCCGTCAGTATCTGACTGTTCGCAAGATGAAATTGGCTATCTTTTTTGACTACCACCTGTTTTCTTCGAGAACAATTGAAGAGCTAGGCATCGAAGAGCATTCGGTAGAGGAGAAGGGAGCAGACTTCATCTACTCTGTTGACGTCCGGAAGTGGATGGGTTTTTCGGATAACACACAAAAGTCCCACGGGCTACTTCTTGGAAAGAAGCTCGTATCCGGCGATTCCGCATTCAAACCGGATATTTTTGGACGTCAGAAAAAGCAGTACATAGATTTCATCATCGGTGCGGATGACAACGGTAAGGAAAGTCTATTCACCTGCAACGAAGCAGAGCTTTCAAACTACTTTGGGGCAAATCCGGGGGCGCCGCACTATTTGACGCCAGTGTGTTTCCGAAAAGAGGTGCTGAATAAGTACTATTCGCAGCCGGGAAAATACACAGTGAGCGACGGGTATTTGTCCTGTGCCGCTTTGTGGAGCCTTCATATCGACAACAATCACCCTGACGCGGTCATGGTTTTTCTTGGCGATCTCGGCCACCTTTCTCACACGGAGCAGATGTATTGGCGCGGATTTAATCTTCCTTCCGGGAATATGAGCAGGGTTGCGTTCAAGAGGAGTATTCTCGGCCAATTCACAGCTCCTCAGAATGCCGATCTCTACTTCAAGCAAAAGTTCTTAGCTTTTAACGAGCACTGGAAAAAGAAGTTTGGCTGGGAACTTTTCAGGCCATTGACTGGCAAAGATGAGTACGCCTTCAAGATCCTTCGCGTTCCCCTGACCAACGATCAACGAGAGTTTGACGAACAGATCGCAACGCTCACAAAGGTATTTATCGATTCTCTGAACGAGAAAGAGCTCGCAAATGGAATCACGAACAAAGAAAATGCGAGAGGCTTGGACAAATTTGAAACTTGGTTACAGTCACAGCATTTTCGCAGCGACCCGATGATGCAATTTTTGCGCAAGCTCCAGGCGTTGCGCTCGGCGAGCACTGCCCACCGAAAGGGGGAAAACTACGAAAAGTTAAAGCCATTTTTTGAAATAGGGAAAAAAGAATTAACCGATGTTCTCGAAGACGCTCTCATTAAGTGCGTTTGGACTCTCAGAACGCTCGAAAAGTATTTCCTGCCGAACATACCTACGGAAGAAGACGTCGACTACGGCGATTAGTTTTGCATGGTGTCGTTGCCCCCGATGTATTTCTTGGAAGCTATGGGAAGCAACCCGCCCAAGCGCGGGTTGAAACCACAAACAAACGACAACGGCCTTCGTCGGGGTTGGATTTCGTGCGGCGGAAGCTCTTTGGCGGTATGGGTGACGCTTAGACCTTCTGGATTCTTCGGCTGCGCTCAGAATGACACTTCGAAATTTTGTGGTGATGAGGGGGAGATTGTTGCTGGTATGAGCGAGAAGCAGATTCCGGCGCAAGAACCCGCCGGAATGACAAAAGTTTGGGGTTGGATCGAGAAAAGCAGATTCTTCACTGCGCTCAGAATGACAGGGTTTGAGGGTTGGGGTGGGTCGCGGAGATTTGCGGCTGAGTATGACAGGGTTGAGGGCGGAGGGTTGGAGTACGAGCATTTTTGGTGGAGGGAGATTTGCGCTCGTTCGGCTCGCTCAGGGCGGGTTCCGTGCGGCGGAAGCTTTTGGCGGTATGGGTGACGCTTAGACCTTCTGGATTCTTCGGCTGCGCTCAGAATGACACTTCGAAATTTTGTGGTGATGAAGGGGAGATTGTTGCTGGGATGAGCGAGAAGCAGATTCTTCGCTGTGCTCAGAATGACAGGGTTTGAGAGTTGAGGTGGACCGGGGAGATTTGTGGTGGAGGGAGATTTGCGCGCCCATTCGACTTCGCTCAGGGCAGGCTCTGCGCGGCCGTCGCGATGATACCGCGACGCTATCCCAACTTAGCGACGATAATACCGTCGCGAAGATGGGGCACCCAGATTGTGGTGGCACGGAAAACCCAGGTCTCAGAAGCGAGACCTGGGGCACCCAGATTTTGGGCGCCATCGAATTCGCCTACCCAGAGTTGTGGCTCAGCGGGGCAGTAATAGGGCGGGGGGGGGCACATCTAGTATTCTGGTTAGACGGCCATGACATACCCCACAAATAATCTCAGAATCCGTTCCAGCAGAGTCGTCATTCCTCCCGTGTTCCTGGAAGAGGAGATGCCGCTGACGGATTATGCTTCGAGCACCGTGTTTGATGCACGGCGGCAGATCGTTGACATCCTCAATGGGGCGGACGACCGCCTGATCGCCGTCGTCGGGCCATGCTCCATCCACGATCCGGCTGCGGCAAGAGAGTATGCGGAGTTGCTGAAGAAGGCCGCAGCAGAGCTGGCCGGCGAACTGATGATCGTGATGCGGGTGTACTTTGAGAAGCCGCGGACCACGCTGGGCTGGAAGGGGCTGATCAATGATCCGTACTTCGACGAATCGTTCCGCATCAGCGACGGGCTGCGCATTGCGCGGCGGCTGCTGCTGGACCTGGCGGAGATGGGCGTGCCGGCGGGGACGGAGTACCTGGACATGATCTCGCCACAATACATCTCAGACCTGGTGAGCTGGGGCGCGATTGGCGCGCGGACGACGGAGAGCCAGGTACACCGGCAGCTCGCTTCGGGGCTGTCTTGCCCGGTCGGCTTCAAGAATGGCACCTCGGGCAACGTCAAGATCGCGGTGGAGGCGATCCTCTCCGCGAGCCATCCGCATACGTTTTTGGGGACTACGGAGAGCGGGCAGTCGGCCATTCTGCTGACTGCGGGCAATCCGGATTGCCACGTGATTTTGCGCGGGGGGCGGCAGAGCACAAACTTTGACGCTGCGGCTGTGGCCGCGACCGCGGGGCAGATGGAGAAGGCGGGCGTGAAGCCGCGCATCATGATCGACTGCAGCCATGCCAACAGCGGGAAGGACTACCGCAAGCAGGGCGCGGTATGCCATGACGTGGCTGAGCAGATCACGAGCGGAGACAGCCGCATCATGGGCGTGATGATCGAAAGCAATCTGGTGGCCGGGGCGCAGAAGCTGGTCGACGGCAAGGCGCCGGTGTACGGGCAGAGCATCACGGACGCCTGCATTGACTGGGCGGAGACGTATACGCTGCTCAAGGAGCTGGCGGGTGCGACTCAGCAGCGGCGGGCGCGGGTTGGCGTGGGGGCGGGTTCAGTTCGCTAAGGATTGCGGTGTGGGCGCCGGGGCGAAAGAGGGTGCTATAAGTCTTCCCGCTCCGGAAGCATTCCCTCAGTGGCTAAAGCCACATTGAGAAGATTGAGGTTACGGCGGGACTGAAGTCCCGCCCTTTCAAAGCCACTTTTTCAGCGTCCTCTAAGGCCCGAGGCTACGAGCCGGGGGCTTAATCCATCAAAGCAATGCAGACAATGCATCCCGGGTGGAATGAAGGCTTAGCTGAGAAGCTGATTCTGCGGGAAACTGGCTGCTGGTTGGTATACTTGTTGGATTGCACAGAAGAGTGGGTGGCGCGGTTTTTGCAGCCTATTCCTGGACGCGGCGGGACCGCGCTGTGCGAGCTATTTTTGCAGCGGCAATTTGGTGCACGACGTCGCGGAACAGGGCTGGATGAGCACTATTCTGGAAACAATTGAGTCGCCGGCGGATGTCAAAAAGCTGACGATACCGCAACTACAGACACTGGCCGAGGAGATTCGCGAGCGGCTGATACTGTGCGTCTCAAAGACGGGCGGACATATCGGGCCGAACCTGGGCGTGGTGGAACTGACCATCGCCATGCACTACGTCTTCGACACGCCGGAGGACAGTTTTGTGTTCGACGTGAGCCATCAGGCCTACGTGCACAAGATGCTGACCGGGCGCGAGAAGCAGATGGACACCATCCGGCAGCCGGACGGGCTGAACGGATTCATGCTGCGCACGGAGAGCGTGCACGACAGCTACGGCGCAGGGCACGCGGGAACGGCGATGTCTGCCGCGCTGGGCATGGCGGTGGCGCGCGATATGAATGGCGGCAAGGAGCATGTGGTGGCGCTGGTGGGTGATGCGGCGCTGACCAACGGCATCTCGTATGAGGCGCTGAATAACATTGCGGCGCAGACCAAGCGGCTGATCGTGGTGCTGAACGACAATGCGTGGTCGATTGACCGCAACGTGGGCGCGATTGCTTCGTATCTGCACAAGGTGGTGACGCATCCCAGCTACGTGAGCCTGCATGACAAGGCGGCGGGGCTGGTGGAGCGTTTTGGCGGCAAGGCGGCACTGCATGTGGCGCGCAAGGCGGAGGAGGCGGCCAAGGGGCTGCTGGGACCGTCGATCCTGTTCGAGGAGTTTGGCCTGAGCTACTACGGGCCGCTGGACGGACACGATCTGCCGATGCTGATCGAGACATTCAAGTTTCTGAAGCAGCAGAACAAGCCGGTGCTGCTGCATGTGATCACGCAGAAGGGCAAAGGCTTCCAGCCGGCGCTGGAGAAGCAGAAGAAGTTTCATGGGCTGGGGCCGTACGATCCGGAGACGGGCGAGACCAAGCCGACGGGGCAGAAGACCTACTCCGAAGTGTTTGCAGAGACGCTGGGTAAGCTGGCGGACCGCGATCCGAAGCTGGTGGCGATCACTGCGGCCATGCCGAACGGCACGGGGCTGGACCTCTTCCGTCCGAAGCATGCTGACCGGTACTTTGACGTAGGTATTGCGGAAGAGCATGCGGTGATCTTTGCGGCGGGCATGGCGACCAAGGGCTACAAGCCGTTCTGCGCGATCTACTCGACCTTTCTGCAGCGGGCGTTCGACCCGATTGTGCATGATGTTTGTCTACAGAACCTGCCGGTAGTCTTCTGCATGGACCGCGGCGGACTTTCAGGCGACGACGGGCCGACGCATCATGGATTATTTGACATCAGCTATCTGCGCAGCATCCCGAACATTATTCACATGGTGCCGAAGGACGAGGATGAACTGGCGGACATGATGTACACGGCGGCGCTGCATTCGGGGCCAAGCGCGGTACGGTATCCGCGGGGGATTGGGCTGGGCGTGAAGGTGAAGGATTTCCCGGTGGCGCTGGAAGTGGGCAAGGCGGAGGTGATCCGCGAGGGCACAGACGTGGCCATCTTCGGGCTGGGCGCGCTGCTGCCGCTGGCTGAAGAACTAGGTGCGAAGCTGGAGAAGGATGGATTGTCAGCGGCAGTGATCAATCCACGGTTTACCAAGCCGCTGGATACGGAGCTGATCGAGCGCTATGCGCGGCAGGTTGGGCTGATCATTACGTTTGAAGACCACGTGCTGATGGGCGGATTCGGTTCAGCGGTACTGGAAGCGCTGAACGCAGCCGGATTGGATGTGCCGGTGGTGCGCATTGGCTGGCCGGATGAGTTTATTGAGCACGGCAAGGTGGATGCTCTGCGCGAGAAGTATGGCTTGACGGTAGCGGCAGCGTACCAGAAGGCGCAGCCTTACCTGGAAGCGATCGCGAAGAAGCGGCTGGCTGTTCGGTAGCGAAACGCATGAGCAGGAATGAAAGGTGCGGCGCTGCCGCACCTTTTCTATTTAAGGCGTGGGCGGCTCATTGCTGAGCGGAATGATGCGGCCCAGGACGACGGGCAGTATGGCGGCGAGCTTCTTCTGTCTCTCCTGAAAGACTCCGTGGATGATGCGGTGGATGACTTTGTCGTGCAGCAGGCGGCTCATCCTGCTGTTGTTGAGCGGCGGCGTGTAGGTAGGGTCGTCGGCAGCGAGCGTGCCTTGTACGAGGATGCCAGCGGCATTGGCGCGCGTCTCCACTTCAAACGAATGCAGATGTTCCCAGTAGGGAAAGGGACTGCGGACGGCCAGGTCTGTGAAGGATTCATTCCACGCAAACTGGGTGATGCTGCTCTCCCACGGCAGGCGCACCGGCGAATAGGGGAAGGGCCGGTAGCTGAAGGTGAGGGAACTGCCCCGGCCAGCGGCTACGGTGCGCACACGGTAGGCGGGGTCTGGCGCGATGGGGCGCGGGGGAGGGGGGACGATGGTGGCCTCTTCCAGACGCATGGACTGCCACTTCTTCATGAGCGACGGCAGATTGTGGGGATTGGCAAAGAACGCAAAGACCAGCTCGATGGGATAGGGAATCCATTGCTGGGTTTTATAGCGATAGCGCACGACAGCACTCCTTCTTTGGGGAATGGGAATTTTCTTCCATTCAAGTGCCTGTTGCAACAATTCGGACTGGTTTTGTCGCCAATTGATGTAATCTGGTATGCATTAGGACTAAAACAGTCCTACATTGAGGCTGGGCCGGGTACAGCGCGGGATATGCTTCCGCTGCTGTACCTCAACATAAGACCACAACTCATGCTGATGGAACAGTTCGGGGCTGGGAGATTGAATCGATGACGATGGATATACGCAAAAAGAGCCGCTGGAGTGGACGGTCCAGCAAGTGGATCGCAATGGGGACTCTGGCCGCCTATGTGGTTGGTGGAGGCAAGGCGAAGGCGCAGGCTAAAGAAGAGGCTGCTGGAGAAGGCCAGAAGGGCGGGCAGCAGGAGCAGATATCCGTACAGCGGTTTCAGATTGCCCCTGGGCCGCTGGATCAGGCGCTGGAGGAGTACAAGCGGACGACGGGTGTGAAGCTGCACACTGAATCGCTGGGCACCGGGCTGGCGGGTATCCACTCGCATGGCGTGCGCGGCATGTATTCGAGCGAGGCGGCGCTGCGGGAGATACTGGCGGGTACCGGGCTGGCGGTGCACTTTGACGATGCTGAGCAGGCGACCATCGCAATTCGCAACACCGAGCAGGTGGATGTGAGCAGCGGTACGACGGAGGCGGTGAGCCTGTACAAGTTCACGCAGCCGCTGCTGGATACGCCGCAGACGGTCAATGTGATTCCGCAATTTGTGCTGGACGAGCAGAAGATCACGACGCTGCGCGAGGCGTTGCGCAACGTGCCGGGCATCAGCATGGCGGCGGGGGAGAGCGGAGCGCAGGGCGACAACCTGACCATCCGCGGGTTTACCGCGCGCAATGATATTTTTCTGGACGGCATTCGCGATTTTGGCAGCTATTACCGCGACAGTTTCAACTTTGAACAGGTGGAAGTGCTACAGGGGCCGGCAGGGGTGCAGTTTGGGCGCGGATCGACCGGCGGCATCATCAACCAGGAGAGCAAGCAGCCGACGGTGGAACAGGCAGTGAATGTACAGGTGCAGATTGGCTCTGACATGACGCGACGCGTGACGGCGGACATCAACACGCCGATGCCGGACGTGGCGGGTGGGTCGGCCTTCCGGGTGAATGTGGTGGCGCATGACGCGGGGGTGGCGGGCAGGCCATTTGCGGAGAACCGGCGGTTTGGGTTTGCGCCGTCGGTTAGCTTCGGGATGAATTCGCCGACGCGGTACACGGTGAGCTACTTCCATTTCTCAGAGAACGACACGCCGGATTATGGGCTGCCGTGGTTCTTCAACAAACCGGCGCCGGCGGACCGGCACGCATACTACGGCTTTCCGGACCAGAACTATCTGAAGACCAACGACGACATTCTGACGGCGCAGGTGGAGCATACGTTCAACGAATATGCCTCGCTGCACAGCATCTCGCGCTGGGCCAACTATCCGCGGCAGGCGCAGATCACGGAGCCGCAGATCTGTTCCAACGCGGCTGCGAGTGTGCCGGTGGGTGGCGTGGCGACGCCGCCGACTTCGGCGGTGAACACGGGCGTTGCTTGCCCGTACACCCCGGCGAGTGACCCGGCCAACATTGTGGTGAACCGCAACCAGATCCAGATCAAGAGCGTGGAGGCTGACCTGTGGAGCCAGCTTGAGGGCAACGTGCGCTTCCATGCGCTGGGCATTCGGCAGAACCTGGTGGCGGGTGTTGAGGGCGGGCAGGAGGTGTCAAACCCTATCCGCACCAACTACACGATCAACAAGATCAATACGGTTCCATCGGCGATGCTGGTGAATCCGAATACGGCGCAGCCGTTCGCGGGAACGGGATACATACTCTCGGTCGTGCATACGAAGTCAAAGAGCTACGGGCTGTACTTTGTGGATACGCTGCACCTGGGGCGGCTGTTTGAGCTGAGCGGCGGCGTGCGGTACGACTACTTCAACACGGATTACAACCTGTACCAGCCGGTGGCGCCACCGACGGGCGGTACGGTGACGGCGGCTATTCTGCCGATCAGCCGTCTGGACACGAAGTCGACGTACCGCGCGGCGTTCGTGTACAAGCCGAATGCGCATGGCAGCGTGTACTTCGACTATGGGACGAGCTTCAACCCGTCAGCGGAATCGCTGAGCCTGAGTGCGACGCTGGCGGATGCGAGGCTGCAGCCGGAACAGAACGAGACGTTTGAGGCGGGCACGAAGTGGAACTTTCTGGGCGAGCATCTGCTGATCGAAGGAGCGTGGTTCCACACGGAGAAAGACAACGCGCGCGAGCCGAGCCCGACGGACAGCACGGTGACGGTGAACGGCGGCAACCAGGTGGTGAAGGGGATGCAGACCAGCGTGGTGGGGCGGCTGCCGCATGGCATGAATGTGATTGCTGGCTATGCGTATCTGCAGAGTGCGGTGGTTCAGTCGGCAGCGTATCCCACTTCGGTCGGCTATCCGCTGGCGAATGTGCCGAAGCAGACGTTCAACTTTTTCATCACGCACAACCTTTGGGAGAAGCTGAATCTTGGCGTGGGCGGGAATTACGTTGGCAGCCGGACGGCGAGCTCAACGGTGCCGTACGTGCCGCTGATGTACTCGGGGCCGGTGGGCGGCGTGTATACGGTGACGAGCGTTGGCGTGAAGCAGGTGCCGGGGTACTGGGTCTTCAATGCGTATGTGAAGCGGCCCATGACGAAGCGGATCGAGCTGAACGCAAATATCTATAACGCGCTGAACCGCTTCTTCATCGATCAACCGCACCCGAGTCATCTGATTCCGGGGCCGGGGTTGAGCGTGGTGGGCGGCCTCAACTTCAAGTTCTGACGCTCCCTTCCGGGGCTAAAGCGCCATTTTTATTGATGCAGCTTGCCGTGCAGGCTAAAGCCCGCACTCCCCCGGCTGAAGCCGGGGGCTTAATCCCAGAAGCAGAGAGGTTGTTGGTTATGTTGATTTCGATTCCGAATGTGTTGAGTGCAGAGCAGGTAGCCGAGGCGCGCGCGAAGCTGGCGGCGGCGGAGTGGGTGGATGGCAAGGTGACCGCGGGCTACCAGGCGCGCGAGGTGAAGCAGAATGCGCAGTTGCGCGAGGGGTCGCCGGTGGCGGAGGAACTGGGCGAGATGATTCTGGCGGCGCTGGCGCGGCAGCCGCTGTTCATGTCGGCTGCGCTGCCGCTGCGGGTGTTTCCGCCGATGTTCAACAGCTACAGCGGCGGGCAGACGTTTGGCACGCACGTGGATACTGCGATACGGCAGATGGTGACGACAGGGCAGCGCATTCGCACAGACCTTTCGGCGACGCTATTTCTGACGCCGACGGAAGAGTACGACGGCGGAGAGCTGGTGGTAGAGGACGCGTACGGGCCGCAGAGCGTGAAGCTGCCTGCCGGGCATATGGTGCTGTATCCGGCGACAAGCCTGCACCACGTACGACCGGTGACGCGGGGGGCACGGGTGAGCTCGTTTTTCTGGATACAGAGCATGGTGCGGCAGGATGAGCACCGGACCATGCTGTTTGACCTGGACACGGCGATTCAGCGGCTGGGCGCGGAGCTGGCAGAGAGTGTGCCGGCGCGGACATCGGCCGTGCAACTGACGGGGGTGTATCACAACCTGCTGCGGCAATGGGCGGAGATGTGAAGACAGGGGGTTAGGGACGGCGGGATTGACAAGGCTTGCCGGGGCCGCGATGCTGAAAGGAGTGATGCAGAACTCTCAGCGAAGCAGTGCCGATGTGAAGCAGGACGCCAGCCACCACGCGCATTCCAAGGGGCTGTTGACTATCGGAGTGTTCAAGCTGGGGAAGGCGCTGGTCTTTTTTCTTCTCGGCATGGGTGCATTGCACTTCATCAATGCTGACCTGAACGATACGGTGCAGCGGGCGGTGAAGGCGTTCAACTTTGACCCTGAGGGGCGCTTTGTATCGTTGCTGATGACCAAAGTGGATTTGATCGATGATCACAAGCTGATGCGGGTGAGCCAGGCGGCGTTCGCTTATTCCGCGGTGGCGACGGTGGAAGGCGTAGGGCTGTTGCTGGAGCAGACCTGGGCCGAGTACCTGACGCTGATCTTCACCATGGCATTTCTACCGTGGGAGATCACGGAGCTGATCCGCAGGGGGTCGCTGTGGTATCTGGCGATCATCATAATCAATCTGGCGATTGTGGTTTACCTGTTGTGGTTTTTGCGGAACTACAGCATGGGAGCGCTGCGCAAAAAAGACCTTCCACCGGTCTAAGAAACGCTATTCCGGATCCACTTTCGCCTTAATTTCGCCTATCACCCCGTCCCATAATGGGCAAGATCGGGCTAATAGGTGGAACCCACCTGTAAAACACAATATGTAGTGGTTGCCAGCTTGGGTACTCCCACAGAGTGGGATTTCCACATTGTCCACAGAAAATTTGACCCATTCGAAGGCATTTAAGCCTTTACATCGTCCTCGGTTCGGGCGACTATGTGGAACGAAGTGGTAAAAAGTGGGCTAAAGGGGATAAACCTGAGCACATTCGAGATCAGTTTAGCGCGATCTTTCAAATCAGGGGCAGTTCCAGCTGTGGTTCCTCACTTTTCCCGGGGTTTTTATGTTTCGTGGCAACCATCCAACACGCGTCGATGAGAAGGGGCGGCTCAAGCTGCCGGCGGAGTACAAGCGCCGTGCAGAAGAGATGTACGGCACCCAGTTCTACATCACGAGCACGGATGGCAAACGGGCTGAGATTTACCCGCTGAAGGAGTGGGAAAAGATCGAAGAGCGGTTGGCAGGGATTCCGAAGTTCAACGAGGCGAAGAAGAAGTTCCTCGACATTACGAACTACTTCGGACAGATGACCGAGATGGACGCGCAGGGCCGGGTACTAATTCCGCAGTTGTTGCGCGAGGCGGCGATTTTGCAAGGCGAGGTGGTGGTGCTGGGTATGCAGACGTACCTGGAAGTTGCCAACCACGATGGCTACAAGAAGCAGATGGATGCGAATCCACTTTCTGCGGAAGACAAGAATGCACTGGCTGATCTTGGGTTGTAGGCCGGTACGAGGTTTGAACGAAGCTCCCCAGTGGAGCGCACATGCAGAACGCGGAGCAACGAAGTGAGCAAACCGCAACATGTGCCGGTTCTTTTTGATGAAGTTTTGGAGTTCCTGAATGTGCGGCCGGGCGGGACGGTAGTCGACGCGACGCTTGGGCTGGGTGGACATTCGAGCGGGATAGCACGAAGGCTCGGCGGGAAGGGCAGGTTGATCTGCTTTGACCGTGATCCGCAGGCGATGGAGCTGGGCAAGGCGCGGTTGGCCGAGTTGAAAGATGAGCTCGGAAGCGCGATGCCGGAGGTGGTGTTTGAGCCGCGGGCGTTCTCAGAAGCGAGGGCGCAGTTGGCGGACGGCAGCATCGACGGTTTGCTGGCAGACTTCGGCGTCAGCTCGCTACAGCTGGGCGAGGCACAGAGGGGATTCAGTTTTCAGGCGGATGGCCCGCTGGACATGCGGATGGATACGCGGTCCGGGGTTACTGCCGAACAAGTGGTAAATCAGGCGGACGAAGAAGATCTCGCCAATCTGATTTACGAATTCGGAGAGGAAAGGAGGTCGCGGAGAATCGCCAGAGCAATTGTTAGGGCCCGGCCACTACAAACGACAGCGGAATTGGCTGGAGTGGTAGCGGCCGCGGCCCCAACAATAAAGACTCCGGGAGGCCATTCGATTCATCCGGCGACCAAGACCTTTCAGGCGCTTCGAATTCATGTGAACGACGAGCTGGGCGAAATAGGGTCGCTGCTACAAAGCGCGCCGCGCCTGCTGAAGCCGGAGGGGAGAGTGGTGCTGATCAGCTTCCACTCCCTGGAAGACCGGCTGGTGAAAGATTCGTTGCGGGAGCTATCGCATCGAGGAGTGTACGAACTGCTGACGCGCAAACCGGTGACGGCGGGCGAGGAAGAAGAGCATAGGAATCCGAGGGCACGCAGCGCGAAGTTACGCGCGGCCGAGCGGACAGAGCAAGTCTTCACGGAAGTGGTGAAGCAAAAGTTTCCAAGACCGGAGTGGTAAGCCGGTCGCCAGGAAGAGGTAAATCGGGCCGGGATTCGTCCTACCGTTTCACAGGCGAAAGACAAATCCCGCAAGACAACCCCCTCCCTCCCCTAGCGAACCCGGCCCGGTTCGTACGACTTAGGCGGGAGAGATTTTGAAGAAGGAGAGCGGCCATGGCGACACAAACGATTGCAAGTGAGTCAATGGAGATGATGAGCGCCGTGCAGACACGGGGCAGCAGCATCGCCGAGCGCAATCGCGCGCTGTTTGAACTGCAGCGCCGGGCGCGCCGCGGGCCGACTCCTGAAGTTTTCTTTGCCAAGCACATCGACAACAGCCGCATTGTGAAGGCGGACGATCCGCAGCGCCGCCG
>JARLFX010000216.1 GCA_031296355.1 Acidobacteriaceae bacterium | reverse complement strand
GCCAACTCCGACAGGCTTCCCTTGCCTTGGTCGAAGGCCTCAAGCAGCTTGCGCCGCAAATCATCCGAATAAGGTCGCGCCATAGCATGTGCGCGGAACATCGCCAGCCTTACTATATACCTTCAGGAGAAATGCTCTAGAGCGTCGCAACCCGGAGTTTGAAGATCCTCATGTCGTGGACGTTCAATTCGGCCGGAACGAGGATGAGGCGATTGTCTTTGTGCGGGCCGGCCGTGAAGCTGCGAGGGGCTGGATACTTCAATATGCAAAAGGCATTTACTGAGACTCATCCTCTTCACTCGATTCGAGGACGTCACCCTACTGTCAAATCAATGCTCAGAAGCATTCATTCGCAGGTTGGCGAAGTACGCCTCCGTTCCGACACCGATCCACAGAGCGACTGCTCCGCTGCTGTCCCCCAACTTGAGATCGTTCACCAGCAGCGTTGGTTGGGTTGCTCCGTTCACGTAGAGGCGCATCTTGATTCCATCGACTTCTATCTTGAGATGAGTCCACTCGCCGGGGATGAGGTCTGTGTAGGACTCGTATTTGCCGGGAGATTCAGTTCGTAGCTTTAACCATTCGTTGTCCGGAAAAGAGGCGTATTGCGTCGAGTGGTTTCGCCGCTCCTGATCGTCGGCACGCCCATTTGTGGGACGTATGTAGACATAGTCATACTTTGAAGCGTCGGGCGGCACGCGGAACGCAATCCCAATAAACCCGCGCGCCAGCGCAGGCGCATTGGCTTGAGGCATTCCCGCGACATCGATTTCGATCGTGCCGTTATGAAACGTAGATCCTTCGAGCAGGACGATACCGCCTCCAGCTCCGGACTTTTGTGGATCATATGCCGCGTCAGCGTTCGCGAGCGAATTCACCCGAACAGCTTTTCGTCCACGGTAGGAGACGCGCTCCACCGTCACATTCTCTGGCTGTAGGCCCTTGCCAGAGTCCAGCGGAAAGGACTGAGCAGCCATTTCTGCGAGCACCATCAGGCTCCCCATGAAGACCGCACATGCTGAGAGAAGCGGGCGAGTTCGAATCGCGCTATAACGCATACGGGCGAGCCTCCACAAACTCGTTTATTACCCTACTTGACTGGCTCTGAAAGCGGCATGCCCTTTGTGCCCGCGTAGAAAACGATGAAAGTCGCAGGTTGATCGCCCACGACGCCCCGATGCACTGTATGGACCGTCTCCGGCATGACCTGACCGGCCGTGAAATGTGCTTTGTGACCCTTGTCGTCCTCCACGGTGATCTCGCCGGAGAGCACATAAGCGAAGCTCGGCATGGGATGCGAGTGCCACGTAAGCTCCTTATGCGCCGGAATGGTGATCTTCGCAACGACTGGTTCTGCCACGCCCTCCGGGTACGCGCCGTACGCTGCGCCATTCCACGAGGCGTCCGTGCGCACCAATTCTTGAATTTCAATATCGCCGTTCGCTTGTCGGTCCGTGATCACCGTTCCTCCACTCTCCAAGAGCACATCCGATGCAGCAGCGGACTGCGTAATGTGTTCAGCATCGTGAGGCAAGATGAATCCGGCCTTCAAAACCTCTTGCGTCGCCTTATCCACCTCACGTACATACTCGGCGTGACTATGGTAGTGCGATTTGAGTTCGGCGGGGCTCAGGTCGTGATGAAAACCTGAGAGCATGCAGGTGCCCGGTCCTGAATTGAATCCGGAGTTCTGCGCCGTCGTGGAGTGCCCGGCGCTTTTTGTACCAGTTGAGGTGCGAGAAACTGGTATGAGAGGAGCCTTGAATGGCACGCGGGAAGAAGAATACGCCAGAGCAGATCGTGAGTCTTCTGCGGCAGGTTGAGGTTGCGGTCGCGAGCG
>JARLFX010000215.1 GCA_031296355.1 Acidobacteriaceae bacterium | reverse complement strand
TGATTCATACAGGAGTCCGGGATACCAATTGTATGTGCTAGAACTTTTACGACTAGGCGAGATGTTCAATGTGTTGAACTCGTCGTCAAACACCATAGTTGTGTAACCCGCCGCCGATGCTTGAGAAGGGGGTGTTGCAGCAGCACGGGGCTTGAATGCCGCTTCGATTGCCCCCCATCCAGAACCGCCTGTCTGGGTGAAATTCACTGCCATGGCAGATATGCCGGAAAGTATCTGGTGCTCCATTGCATTTCCGTTTGTGGCCGTATCCAAAGTCCAGCCGCTTCCCGCCGTTGTAATTTTTCCGCCTGCATTGGCTGCAGCAATCAACAACTCACCAGCATGGCTGGGAGTAATACTGGGCGTATTAACTGTAGTTCCACTTGGAGACGTAGCATAAGCGTCAGTATCTAAAGCTCCTACCCCGGTCAACTCCTCTACTTCGGCACTGACCGTATCACCGTGAGATACGCTACAGCTAATCGTTGTATCGCTACCCTTGACGTTGGCAGAATAAGCAATCCATACATTACCAGTCGTGGGGGAGTGCGGGGTGAAGGTATAGGTATTGCCTACGCTGTCTGACATCGAGGGCTGGGTAGAAGACGTGGTGCCGTTCATACACGCGACTACAAGCATATCGCCTGCAGAGACGCCTTTTAGGGTGCAAGTTGATGTACTAGGGCTGGCCGATCCAGAGCATACCTGAACGAAAGATTGTGCCATAGCCACCCGGACAGATGACGTGAGCACTATTCCGAAAAAGCACATCGACAAAATACGCTTCACAATGTTCCTTCGAGACACCCTCTGGCACAATTTCCGTTCACCAGGTTTTTCTATTTTGCATGTGCACTGGATTTTGAAACGTTTGGGCGTGTAGCTGTCGTTCCGGCAAGCACCGTCAACGATAAATTGCTGGTACTGGTAATGGTGCCGTCAGTGCCCGTAACGGCAACTGTGTAGGTACCAACAGGCGATTGATAGAGTGCATTCGTTGCCGTATCGCTGGTGCAGGACGAAAGCGTCAGGGCGGTTACTAGCATAAGAAAGACGCAAACAAGCTGAGAGGACCGACGACGACGCTTCCAGAATGGAAACACGAAGCAGAGAGACAAACTGAAACCCCCTGCAATCAGGAATGGTTCCCTGTAATTTGGGGTTTCAAGGCTTGCACTCTGCATCGCCAGTGGCGAAACATTGGTTGTAATTTGCAGCCGGACGGTCTGGATTGTATTGGGAGTCAGGGTTATTCCAGTTGAAGGAGTCGGATTGCAAACAGTGAAATCTGGAAGTCCAGAGCAGGAGAGCTTAACCGTTCCGTTATATCCGTAGAAGGGATTTAGATTGATTGTTGTGATGCCCTCCGAGTTCTGAGAAACACTCAGGGAGGAAGGTGACAGAGACGTAACGAAGGTTGGTTGCGGCGTCACACTGGTCGTGGATCCAAGATAATTGGAATCCCCGCTGTACGATGCCGTGAAGGTATAACTGCTGAGCAGATTTGTTGATGTTGTGTAGGTGGCCTGGCTGTTCGCAAGATTCACCGTGCCAAGCGTGTTTCCCCCATAGGAGAATGTAACTGTTCCGGTTGGAGCAACCCCAAATACCGGGCTGACCGTAGCCGACAATGTAATCGTATTGCCACTACTCGACACATTGGGTGCAGTCTGTAGCGCAGTTGACGTTGGAGCTTCTGCGACCGTAACCGTAAGGCTGTCGGTCGAGGGCGCATAGTTAGCATCGCCGGAGTAGCTCGCTATGATGGTATTCACTCCCACAGGCAGCAAGGTGATAGTAAAAGGAAGCGACTGGGCAAAGGTCACAGGGATCTGCGGCACTCCATTAAGTGTGAAGGTAATAGTTCCTGTTGGTGTTGCCGGCGAGTTTCCGTTCGTTGTCACAGCAGTGACCACCACCTGTTGACCGAACGTGGGAATTCCTGTCGGTGAAGCGGTCAGATGAAGCGAACTCGTGCCTGTGACCACGACGAAGGTCAAGCTGGCCGTATAGGAGCCATTGTAGCTGGCAAGCACGGTATGGTTTCCGGCCATCAGATTCACTGCGATGGCAGCAGCGCCATTCGAGATGGTACCCAATATGGGCGTCCCCGCATCCACTGTAAAGCTGACAGAACCGGTAATGGCAGGCGTCAGGTTGGAACCGGAGAGCGTTGCGGTTAATGTTGTATTGACTGTATTTGGAATTGAGCCAGGCGCACCAAGCTGGTACGTCAACCCAAGTTCGTCAGCCGCGCCGCGAAGAATCACGGAAGCGCCATTGATCGCGTTTGAGTTGGGGAAGGTTAACGTGCTTGACGCTGCGTTGATAGATTGAGGAGTGAAGAGCACGGCGAGATTGCAGTTTGCTCCGGGCACGATGATATTGCTGGTGGTACAACCATTCCCCGACCCGGGCTCTGCCGCGAAATCTGCAGTGTCTGTGCCAGAGTAAAGTGGCGATCCTAGGATTAAATTGCTGTTGCCGGTATTAGTCAGCACCAGCATCTCTGGACTGGACGTAGAATTGACTGCCGCGTTTCCCGTAAATGCATAGCTGTCGTTGGTGCGGTTGAGTTCGGTGACCGCGGTGGCGGTAGAGGAAGCAACGAAGAGATTGCCGGCAGGGTCGATGGCGAGGCCGGCCAGTCCGGTGGTATTTCCGAGCAGGGAGGTTGCGGTGGCGGAGCCAGGCGCAAGCAGATCA
>JARLFX010000214.1 GCA_031296355.1 Acidobacteriaceae bacterium | reverse complement strand
CCAAAACCCCAAAACCCCAAAACCCCAAAACCCCAACCGCACGAGGACGCGGATGGTGACAATGTGAGATCGCACTGAGAAGACGGGAACGCGTATAAGTCCGTCGAACGCAATATATAATAGCAGTAATATGCTGGGGGATCAGGGATGTAATAAAGGGATCTTGGCGCTCTATTTCTTAGGCGCGATGACGGTGAAGTAAATAATCGTGCCCACCACCGCCAGTCCGAGGATCAGCAGCCACACCACGCAGCAGCTAAAAAGCGTCTCATCCGCTAGACTTACATCTTTTTGTACGACTTTCCCTGGTACTCCGCGCCCTTCGCTATATCCACAACTGCCTTCCTAGTGTTCTCCTTGGTGGAACGCGCGTTCTGTCCGATCTGGTCCAGCTTGGCGTCAGCATTGGCCACCTCCTGCGCCATGTCGTTTGTCATGCTGTGCACTTCGTTCATTAGCTGCTCGATTTCGTTTATGTCGGCCTGTCGCTGGCGGATGATGTCACCCTCGATGTTGGCCTCGTCGAACTCTTTCCAGTCCCCGGCGCTGGGCTCAGACTCCACATCGGCTCTCTTTTCGCTACTGATCGGGGGATTATGTGGGACCGCGTACGCGACTCCAGCACCCGACGAGACGGCCCTCTTCCCCTTAGCTCCCCCGGAGGCGGCGTTCTTGCGGGCGTTCTCGATGTACATCTTCTGCTTCTCTGTGATCGCCTTCCCCACCTCGTCGAAATCGTTCTTGATCTTCATGTAGTTTTCCATTAGGGATTTGTACTGACGCTGGGTCCTCTTGGAGTCCTATATGACGTAACCGGGGGACAATATTACGGCCTCGCTGCCGGAGTTATCAGAGACAAGCTTGTCGAGTTCCAGCTTGCACGTCTTGAACAGCCCGAGACTAGCCTTGATCGTGTCGCCGCTACGGACTCGAGCGAAAACATTACATGGTCTCGCGCAGCTGCTTGTTGTCCTGCTCGGTGCCCACCTTCTTGCCCTCGTTCTTCAGCTTGGTCACATTCTTGCGCAGTTCGGCCAGGGCCTCGCGCGCCTCCTTGCCGAACTCGGCCTTCGCATTCAGCGGCTCCTACCTTGGTTCGCAGCGCGCGACATACTGAGGCCGAATCCGTGCCGTTCTGGGTGAAGTAGTCTGCCATTAACTAATTATATATTGTGGACTTCTTGAGATCTTATGATGAGAAGCTGTAACAAATGTCGTGAAGAAATTCTTATCGTACCTCGTCTATTCATTGTTATCGCCAACCGAGCACGGCCCTATTCATACTGTCACATAGCCGCCCGCTGCCTGAGACCGGGGTTTTGGGGTTTTGGGGTTTTGGGGTTTTGGGGTT
>JARLFX010000213.1 GCA_031296355.1 Acidobacteriaceae bacterium | reverse complement strand
TATTTATCGGTCGGCGCACTCTTGATAGCGGTTACCCTGTTGGCCGGATGCCATGGAAATCCAAATGTGCGGAAGCAGAAATACATGGAAAGTGGGAGGCGGTTCAGTTCCGAAGGAAAATACAGAGAGGCCGCCATCCAGTTTCTGAACGCTCTAAAAGTCGACAAGGACTATCCCGACGCTCACTATGAGCTTGCGGAGACATACGAGCATTTGGGCCAGCTCAACGCGGCCAGCGTAGAGTTGGCGCACACCGTGGACTTGGAGCCGGCCAATTTCAAGGCGCGCGTAGACCTTGGAAACCTTCTGTTCGCCGGCGGCCGGACAGAAGAGGCACAGGCGCAGGCCTATGCCGTAATGGCAGCGCAGCCGAACAACCCCGGAGTTCACGCACTGCTCTCCGCAATCGCGGGCAGGCGCGGACAGAAAGATCAGGCATTGATCGAGATTCAACGCGCTCTGGAACTCGACCCGAACCGGGCAGCATTCCATGAAAATCTGGCTCTTCTGCTTTCGGATGATCCCACGAAGAACGCTTCTGTAGAAGATGAGTTGAAAAAAGCCATCGCGCTGGATCCAAAATCGGTAAATTCCAAGTTGCTGCTCGCGGCCTTCTATGCCAGAAACAATCGCCTGGCAGAGGCCGAGAAAATCAGTTGGGATGCTGTTGCAGTCGATCCCAGGAGCGTTGCAGCCAGGGCAAATGTCGCCCAGGTCATTCTCCAGCAGGGAGACAGGATGCGGGCCGAGAAGGTGATTCGTCAGGCAGCCAAAGATCTTGCCGATAACCCGCAGGGAGGCCTCTTACTGGCAAACTATTACGCCAGCTCGGGACAGTTGGACCAGGCAAGGGCAGAGTTCTCTGGCCTGGCAGCAAAGTATCCCAAGAATGTTTCTCTGCTGAAAGGGTACGCTCGCATACTAATTCAGGTCAGAGACTATGCCGCAGCCCGCGCCTTAATTTCCGGGCTGATGAAGAGCGGCTCCAAAGACCCCGAAGTTGCGGTCTTGAATGGAATGGTGTTGCTTGGCAATGGGAATCCCAACGAAGCGGTCAATATCCTTTCAGAAAACGCCGGTGACTTCCCGCAGGACGCCTCAATCCAGCTCTGGCTTGGAAAGGCGGCGATGGCAAAGGGTGACATCACGCTGGCAGAACAAAGCTTTCGCCGGGCAGCGGGTTTGAATCCGTCTAGTTTGGATGCGCAGCAGGAACTCGCGCGAATTGCAACTCTGCGCGGAGACATGAGCCTGCTGGAGGATGTTGCGGAAAACACGATCGTTGCTGCGCCGCAAATTCCCCAGGGCTACGATTGGCGCGCCATAGTGGAGTTAAATCGCAGCTTGCCCGAGAAGGCTGAAGCCGACCTGAAAACTGCGATGACCGTCGCTCCGCAAAATGCGCAGGCGTATCTGCAGTTGGGCAAGCTTTGTCTCGCACAAAAGCGCTTTCCCGAAGCAGGCAAGTTGCTGGAACAGGCATTGCAGTACGATCCAAACTCCTCTGAAGCATTGGGCCTGCTGGTGGATTACGACGTTTACCAGAAACAACCGGACAAAGCCCTGGCCCGGGTAAGGACGCAAATCGAGAAGAGTCCCCGCAACAGCAGCTTCTACGATCTTCTCGCGCAGCAGCAGATGCGAAACAAAGATCTGACCCAGGCAGCCGCCACTGCCCGCAAGGCCATCCAGCTGAACTCCAGCGACGACCAGGCTGTCATACTGTTCGCGCAGATTGCGGTTCAGCTCGGGCAAACCGCCAATGCCGTGAATGCCTGGACACAGTGGTCCAATGCTCACCCAGACGATGCCGGCGCACTGGCTATTCTCGGAACTCTTGAGGAATCACGCGGGGATTTGAACAAGGCAGAAACCTACTACAAGAGATCACTACAAATTCAACCTCAACAGCCTATTGCCGCAAACAATCTTGCTTATCGTATGTTGCAGAAAGGCGAAAGCCAGGATGTAGCCTTGACGCTAGCCCAAACGGCACGGCAGAGTCTACCAGATTCGCCGAATACCGCGGACACGCTGGCCTGGGCCTACTACTGCAACGGAACATACAAATTTTCCCGCGACCTTCTCGAAGATGCCATCAAAGAAAATCCGAACAGCGCCACAATGCAGTATCACCTGGGGATGGTGTATAGCAAGCTTCGAGACAAGAACAATGCTGCGATTCACTTGAAGAAAGCCATATCCCTGGCGCACGATTCGGAAACAGGGAAGGAAGCCAGAACAGCGCTGCAAGGACTTGGTTAGACGCCGATGTTGCACATTGCGCCTTCACGTGCTCGACACAGATGGACTACCTGAATCTGGCTTTGCCCAGTGCAATATCCTTGTTGACCGGAGGAATGACATGAAGTCGCTTGACGGCTTGTCTGTAAGTCTGCTCGGGCCCGATATTGATCATAAAAAGAGTCTCGAAGCCATGCTGGCTGGTGGGGCTTCGAAACTGACCTGGCTGCCCGACTCAGCAAGCTTGCAGCAAACCGTGCCTGCAGGAACGAGACAATCCATACAGAAAATCCTTGATCGATTTACGCACACAAGAGACAAGGCCTTCTTAAGCGGAGCCTGCCGACGACTTGACGACAGCAATACCGAAGTGATCGTTGCCTACTGGGGAACTGGTCCTTTATCGGATATTATCGCTCTTAAACGGATACGGCCACATATCAAGATGGTGCTTATGGTGCTGTGTTTTCCCCTGGCATTGAATAGCCTGGGTCTGAGGCGCCAAAACTGGCTGATGCGTCATGCTGCACCATACCTTGATGGCATACTCTATCCCAACATGGCGATGCGGGATTATTTTCGGCGCGAGGTTCTTGGAACGAAATACAAACATCTGCAGGAACTCGTTCTTAAGCCTTGCTGGCCGCAGTGCTACCAGCCAACTACTAAGCCAAGCCATCGGGAGATTGATCGGCCTAACCTGATCTTTGTTGGGCGTACCGACTTATCGAGTCGAACAATTCATATCGCAGATGACCTGCGACCATTGATGGCTGAGATTCTGGAAAACGGAATTGAATTACATCATGCGCGATCTCGGGAAACCACTGACGGGCATCCTTATCGCCGGCCCTTTGATTCGCTCGATCAGGCTGGACTCATCGCAAAGATGCCGATGCACGACGCCAGTCTCATTGCCTATAATACCGCGGCCTGCCAGCGCAAAGAGCGCATTGAATTTACGGTTCCAGACCGGGTGTTGACGAGCGTGGCCGCGGGCATACCAATTGCTATTCCTTCAATCGGCTATAGCGGCTGTAAAGAATACCTCGAGGACTATCCCGCCGTTCTTGAGTTTGACTCAGTAGCCGATTTGAAGCTCCAACTCTCGGACCGTGGGCGCATCGCGGCCTTGCACGAAGCCGCGTGGCGCGCGCGCAGACTCTATACGGCCGAGGCACAAGGAAATATTCTGGTGCAGTTTCTTGTGAACATGCGGAACGCCGCTGTGATTTCTTCTCCATAACAGCAGATTTTCAGCTTATGATTCTTCCGGACCTGAGGCAATATCGATATGGACTCTATCCCGAGCCGTCAGCGCCGCTCATTCGGAGACTTCGTCACTTTTTCGCAAGATGTATCGTCCCAACCACCATCGGGTGAAGGAATAAAAACACACGTGTCAAACACTAGAATTGTAGCTCGAAATACCGGCTGGTATGGCCTTGAGCAGGCAATCAGCTTTGCACTCACGCTGTTTACATCGATTGCGATTGCCCGAACGCTTGGACCGGCAAAGATGGGCTACATGATCTATGTCATGTGGATTGCATCGAT
>JARLFX010000002.1 GCA_031296355.1 Acidobacteriaceae bacterium | reverse complement strand
GTAACGTGGCCCGGTTGCTTCTCTTCGCCTGTGGCCTTGATGGTGGGGTGACGCATGCCGGGCATCATCAGCAGCACGGCCCACAGCAGCCAGCCAATCCAGAAGCCTGTGCCTGCTGCAATGGCCAGCAGAATCGTCAGCTGCGTGCAGATCTTGTGCAGCTTCGGCGAGAGCGAATAGACCACGTGCCCGCCATCCAGCTGCCCAGCCGGCAAAAGATTGAGCGAAGTAATGAAGACGCCGACCCACGATGCAACCAGGATAGGATGCGGCACCATCTGTAGCAGCGGCGGAGTGTCCGGCTTGAACAGCAGCACGATCTGCCGCAGCAATATGATCAGCAGCGGCGAATTCACGCGGAAGTGGTCCATCTCCGCCGGTGATGCAGACGTCATGGGGATGGAGAGATAGAGCCCGATCATGATGCAGGGCAGGGCAAAGAGAATGCCGAAGAGCGGGCCCGACGCGCCAATCTGTAGCAGCGCCTTGCGCGACTTGATGCGCGAGTGCAGGCGGATCACCGCGCCGGCCGCTCCGCTCAGCGTCGGCGCTGGCAACAGGTAGGGCAGTGTCGCCTTCACCTTGTTCCGCTGGCAAAAGAGGAAGTGGCCAAACTCATGGCACAGCAGAATCCCCAGCAGCGTGCACGAGAACGGAAGCCCATCTGAAAAATGGCTCATGTTCTGCAGAATCCACTTGTAGGGGAAGATGTCAGCGTCAGTCACCAGCGGAGGCAGACCCTGGTGAAAGTTGTACATGTAACGCATGCCGATGACGGTCGTCGAGAAGAACGTCAGCAGCGCCATCCCCGCCTGGATCGCGAGACGGCGCGGCGAACTACGCCAGTAGGGGACTGGCTGCGCCTCCTGCATATAATCCGTCACGGAAATAGCGTCGAGAATGCCTGACGATGTGCTCATGGCTGGGGAAGCCCTTCAAGTAGTCGAAAGTACGCCGCAATAAATGTTCTTAAGCCCGGCGGCTATGCTGCGAATTTAATTAAGCAGATGAAGCTCTTTACCCGGTTTGAAGCGTACTGCTTTTCCCGGTGCAATGCTTACCTCTGCGCCTGTGCGCGGGTTACGGCCAATCCCGGTCTTACGGGGACGCACGTTGAAAACGCCGAACCCTCTCAGTTCGATACGCTCACCGCCGGCAAGAGCCTTCTTCATGCTGTCGAAAATCGTATCTACAGCCGCCTCGGCCTTGGTGCGTGGCAGCCCGGTCCGTTCTACAACACGTTGGATAAGGTCCTGCTTGATCAAGGGCGCCTTCTCTCTTGCGTTGTGATCCAGATTAACGAATCACCGCTAAATGGATGGTATGAAGACATTTGCAGATTGTCAATGCACCTTTTTGCGCTTAAGATTTCCATTGGATACCTGAAAATGAGCTGACCGGGTGCGGTTCCTGTCGCGAAGCCGCGTTTTTAGCGGCCCGCAATGCCCCAATCCGGCTGCAAAGGCCTTCCCTTCAAGGAGTTGCATGGCGATCAAAAGCGATAAATGGATTCGTGAACAGGCCACCAAGCATGGCATGATCACCCCCTTCAGTGAGAAGCAGATCAAAGACGGCTGCATCTCCTATGGCCTCTCGTCCTACGGCTACGACCTTCGCGTCTCCGACGAGTTCAAAATATTCACCAACGTCAACAGCGCCATCATCGATCCCAAGGCCTTTGACGAGCGCAGCTTCGTCTCCGTCCAGGGCTCCAGCATCATCGTCCCGCCCAACTCCTTCGCCCTCGCACGCTCCGTCGAATACTTCAAGATTCCCCGCGATGTCCTCACCATCTGCGTCGGCAAATCCACCTACGCGCGCTGCGGCATCATCGTCAACGTCACCCCCTTTGAGCCGGAGTGGGAAGGCTTCGTCACCCTGGAGATTTCCAACACCACGCCGCTTCCCGCGAAGGTATACGCCAACGAAGGCCTCTGCCAGATACTCTTCTTCCAGTCTGACGAAGTCTGCGAAGTGAGCTATGCGGACCGCAAGGGAAAATATCAGCACCAGACCGGTATTGTCCTGCCCAAACTGTAGATAATCCCGGCTGTAGAGGATGCTGAAAGTATTGTTTCGTCAAAGGGCCCCTGTTTTGAAAGGGCGGGACTTTAGTCCCGCCACAAGCCTGTTTACGCAGAAAAAATAACTTTTTCTGCACCCAACTGTTGATCGTACGGAGCATCATTGAATCACTCTTCCGAGGCGTTTGCATGACCAGGCAAGCCCATGCCAGACCCGCCGCGCAGGCAGATACGTCATTGCCGGATGCGAAACTTCGCGTTGGTGTCATGGCGGGCGATCCGCTGCGCCTGCTGGGCTTTCAGAGCGTCTTTGACGGCCATCATGTGGTGCGGATCGTGCCCGTCGCGGCGCATGAACCACTGCAGCAGTACAGCGTCGATGTATTGCTCATCGCAGCCCAAAGCACCGAGCAGATGTTCGGTCAGGTCCGCGGTATCCGGGCCGCAGGCTCCAGCATACCTGTCATCGTCATGGCCTCGCCGTTGGAACCAGAGTTTGCCGAGCGTGTGCTGCGTGTCGGTGCGCACGGATACCTCAACACCACGGCGACGCAGCGCGAGCTCGAAGACGCCATCGCCTTCGTCTACGAGGGCGAGATCTGGACGCCTGCCCGGGCGTCCCGCAGCGCATCTGCTCATGCCGCCAATGCAGAGGCGGATTACATCGTGCGGCCAGAGGCCTTCACCGTCCGCGAACGTCAGGTAATGACGCTGCTGACGGGTGGCCAGTCCAATCGCGAGATAGCCCTCGGCCTGCGCATCGAAGAGCGCACCGTCAAATCGCACGTCGCCCGCCTGCTCAAAAAGATGGGCGTCCGCAATCGCACCGCCCTCACCATGCAGGCCATCGCCCGCGGACTGGTAGGAAACGACCTGGACTCCTAAAGCGGATTTTCGATAAGCCGGGTTTTCGGCAGTCGCGGACTTCGACAAGCTGGGGTTTTCGATAAGCCGGTTTTCGTTAAGGGCACGGCTTCAGCCGTGCCGCAACCGCACTGAATCTACCCGGCTTTAGCCGCTGAGGTACGCCTTGGCACGGCTTTTCAGCCCCTCCGAAACTCGGCAAATTCAGGTAACCAGTCCATGCTCCTTTAGTACTGTTGCGTGCCCTTTAGTAATCGGCGAAAGTAACTAAGTAACACAGACCTGGGAGAAGCGGGGCTGACGAGCCGGGCAACCGGTAGTTCGCGGCCCCCATTTTTTTGCTCCCCAGGTTTTTTGCGTTAAGGGCTGTTTTGCCCGCCATTGCGCTCCGTGTACCCGCATATGCACCCCATCTAACTCTCACCCCGCCCCATACGGACAACTTGCGCCGGATAATATCCATCAGATAGAGGGTGGCGAGGACATCCGCCGACTGCAAAATTAGTTCAACCAGGTGGAACGATTATATGAAGAAGATTGCTGCAATAACCGCTGCATTGGCGCTGACGCTTGGCGCAGGATTTGCCAACGCAGAGTCCGATCGCCCGAAGCTCAACGAACGTCTTCTCAGCGCGCAGAACACGCTGCGCGAGATCATGGCCACTCCTGACAAGAGCATTCCCCAGAGCGTCCTCGCTGGCGCATCTTGCGTCGTGATTATCCCCCACTACAAGAAGGGCGCATTTGTTGTCGGCGCACAGTATGGCCAGGGCGTGGCGACCTGCCGCACCGGGCATGGCTGGAGCGCGCCAGTCTTCGTGCAGCTGGCAGGCGGCAGCTTTGGCTGGCAGATCGGCGGTCAATCCACTGACCTCGTCCTCGTAGCCATGAATCAGCAGGGCCTACAGGACATGCTGAAGAATAAATTCAAGATTGGCGGCGATGCTGCTGCCTCCGCCGGCCCGGTTGGCCGCAATGCCCAGGCAGGTACGGACTGGAAGCTCAACGCTGAGTTCCTGACCTGGTCGCGCAGCAAGGGCCTCTTCGCCGGCATCGATCTCGACGGCACCGTGCTCTCGCAGAACCAGGATGACACCCGTACCTACTACGGCTCTGACATCCCGTTTGCCACCATCCTCGAAGGCAACACCGCTGTACCCAGTGATGCGCGTCCCTTCGTGCGTACCGTAGCCCGTTACTTCGTATCGTCGAAGGCTGCACAGTAGCGACTGTGCGCTAACGGCAACCAAAGAGGCATCCGGAGCTGGAGGCTTACACCTCGCCGGATGCCTCTCGGCTTTTAAGTCGGCTGTGCAGCGGGTACACTGGTGGCGACGGCTCTTTGCAGCCGCACTGAGGCTGAATGCACGCTACGCAACAT
>JARLFX010000212.1 GCA_031296355.1 Acidobacteriaceae bacterium | reverse complement strand
CCAACTGAACGATATCAAGCCGCGCGAGATTGGCATGCGCTTCCTGTTTGGTGGCGCGTGTACCGTAGCGGCGTACCTTATCGCAAGACACTTCGGTCCGGCAGTCGGCGGGTTATTTCTTGCGTTTCCGGCGATCTTCCCGGCCAGCGCGAGTTTGATCGAAAAGCATGAGAAGAGCGACAAAGCCACCGTGGGCAGTGATGGTACCGAGCGCGGCAGGCTGGCGGCGGGGCTGGACGCGGCGGGCACTGCGATGGGCTGCATCGGCCTGATGGGGTTCGCGCTCGTGGTGTGGCAGGCGCTTCCGCTGCAGGGGGGGCAGGTTGCGCTGGCGGAGGCATCGCTGGCGTGGCTGGCGCTGGCAGTTACCGTGTGGCTGCTGCGCGTGCGACGCAAGGATGCGACCAATCCCAACTGAAGCTGGTGTGCAGAGGGTACCCCCCATAGACGGTTTGTGGACTGTCCATGGATGGCGCACGGTGATTGCGTCGATAGATTGGGGTGACTTGTGGACGCCATTGGGGTCTGGGGGCGGTGTTCGGGGCAAAGAAAAAGGGCCCGCAGGATCGCGAGCCCTTTATCTTGTGCGCTGCGCTCTAGTGGATGTAGTTGAGGGCGCCGCGGACGCGATCTTCAACCGGCTTGGGTAGCGGAGCATAGGTCATGGCCGCGGCTTCGCCTTCGCCGTGATCGAGCATCCAGCGCAGGAAGTCGACCAGGATCTTGCCCTTGGCGGGATCAGCCGACTGCATGGGGATGAGCAGGTAGGTGAAGGACGAAATCGGGTAGGAGGCTGCACCCGGTGCATTGGTGATGGAGACGCGGAAGTCCAAAGGCATGTTCTTGGAGGCGCCGGAGGCAGCAGCCGTGACGCTCTCTGTGGATGCCTTGACGAACTTACCGGCGGCATTCTTGACCTGGCCGTAGGACATCTTGTTCTGCACGGCGTAGATCAGCTCGACGTAGCCGATGCTGTAGGTGCTGTTGCGCACCATGCCGGCGATGCCTTCATTGCCCTTCTGTCCGATGCCGGTTGGCCAGCGAACCGAAGTTCCCTTGCCAACCCTGGACTGGAAGTCCGGGCTGACCTTGCTGAGGAAGTCGGTGAAGATGAAGTTGGTGCCGGATCCATCCGAGCGGTAGACGGGGAGGATCTGGTGGTCGGGAAAGTTGACGCCGGGATTGTCTTTGGCAATGCGGGCGTCGTGCCAGCTGTTGATCTTTCCCAGATAGATGTCCGCAAGCACATCAGGCGAGAAGTTGAGGTCTTTGGCAACGCCGGGGATGTTGTAGACCGGAACCACTGCACCGAGGACGGTGGGAATGTGGGCGAGCCTGACCTTGGAGTCTTTCAGCATCTGGTCCGTCATGGGCATGTCGGAGGCGCCGAAGTCGACGATTTTGGTGGTAACCTGGCGAATGCCGCCGCCGGAGCCGATGGACTGGTAGTTGATCTGTACGCCCTTGTGCGAGGCGCTGTATTCGTTGAACCACTTGGAATAGATGGGGTACGGGAAGGTTGCGCCTGCCCCGGTCAGATTCTGTGCACCTGCGGTCGCGGCCATACCGGCCAGCAACAGTGCGGAAATAAACTTCATTTTCATCGATCTCTCCTGTGAGATTCACTTCGTTTGATGAGCCACTCCGTTGTGGAGTGGCCCACCAGTTTCAGAACTCTTTGCAGCTGCCAGTGCTACGGGATGTAGTAGCGCAGGCTGGTGAATACCATGTTGTTCCGGCCAGCCGGGTCAAGCGTTGACGTTCCGTTGGTGCCCGTCCAGGCGTTGCGCTGCAGGATGCTGTAGGCAATGTTCAACTGCACTTTTCCCTTGGGTCCATTGTAAAAGCGATAGACGCCGCTGATGGTTCCTTCTATGACCGCACGGGTGCTGGCCGAGCAATTGGTTGCACCAGCAGGGCTGTAGCCAATGGTTCCAGTTCCAACAGGTGTGTACTCGGTATAGCAGCCTGAAACGTTTGCGGTGATGGGTGCATATCCAGTCACCTTACCAGCGCTGAGGTAGGTGGTGCGCTGGGCATACTCGGCGCCTGCATACCCGATGAGGTCAAACTTCGGGGTGGGGTGGAACTCGAGTGAACCGAGGCCCTGCGATGAGCGGATCAGCGCCAAGGTGCCATCCGGATGGACGGTAGAGTCCGGCAGTGTGGAAGTGCCATAGCGGCCTACGCCATCACCCTGCATCACATGCAGCCCGAGCCCGAAGTACTTGGTCATGGGGATATGCGCATTGGCGAAGAAGCCGCCACCTGTCTTGGTGTCGTTTACCGCAGGCGTAGTGACTGGCGCGGACGTGCTACCGGTGTAGCCGGGGTAGTAACGGTCACGGAACCAGCGGGCGATGCCGCCAATTTCATAATGGCCAAGCTTGGTATCGAAAGCCGCCTTCAGGATAACGTCAGGAGCCAGATTGTTCGAGTAGTTAGCCGTGGCATTCAACAGACCGCCGCCGACACCGGCGGCGCCGATGAAGAAGTTGTAGTTGCCATTGGTAACGTTGAAGATGTTCTCGCCACTTTCCAGAGCAAGAGCATAGGTTGCGATGCCCATCTTCTGCTGGAAGCGGATGCCGGGCTGACGCGCCCAGCTAAAGCCGACGTGGTATTGCGCATCGGGCGTGACTGGCAGCACCTCGGTCAGTGCATCGGTGCTGGTCTTGGTTTCCGTCACCAATGACCAGGTCTGACCGCCGGTGATAGTGAAACCGTTGTGGAAGGCGAACTGACCGAAGAACAAGCGCTGACGGAAGACGTAGCTGTTGCTCTGGTTGTCGTTGGAGGTCGTGCCAGCGCCGAGGAAGTCGCCCTCGAAGTAGCCCATCAGAGCTACCTTGCCAAGCTTGCCCTGCACCTTCACACCGAGGCGCGACTGACGTGCGCTCTCAGCAAATTCGCTGGTGTTGTACTGTGCCGCGCCGGGAAAGAGCGTGGAGTTGAACGGGGTGTTGATGTCAGAGTTCAGCGAGCGCTGACGGTAGAATGACTCCGCCGCGAAGAAGCCGATCGGGGTAATGCTGACACCCTTGTAGTGCAGCGCGCTCGGCGATTCAATATCAGCTGCCAGGTTCTGCTGATTCGTGATGACCGTCTCGGTCAATCCCTGATTGGCGGTCTTCAGATCGGTAACGGAGGTGGAAAGCGTATCGACCTTTTCCGCAGCGACAGAGGAGCTGCTGCTGGCCTGTGTGGCAGTAGCCGTGGCTGCTGCGGCCTGAGCCTGGGCATCGGTTGCGGTCTGCGTGGCAGACGCTGCCTGCTGGCCGCTGGTGGAGACCTGCGACTTGAGCGCATCAATCTCGGCCTGCTGCTTCTGCAGCTGTTCGCGGAGAAGGCGGAGCTCTTCGCTGCTGGTTTCGGCCTTTTTATGTGATTTGGTGGCCTTGGTTGGCGTCTTGGCGTCCTGGGCAGACTGTGCGTTGGCTGAGACGCAAACTGCCGCCGCCAGAACCGCAGTCAACATGCTGATACGTTTCATCGTTCCTCGTAACGGACCGGCTAAGTGGTTGTGCCCCCGACATACT
>JARLFX010000211.1 GCA_031296355.1 Acidobacteriaceae bacterium | reverse complement strand
CTCGCCACTACTAGCGGAATCGAGGTTTCTTTCTTTTCCTTCAGGTACTGAGATGGTTCACTTCCCTGAGTTCGCTCACGCCTGCCTATGTATTCAGCAGGGTGTTCCCGAGGTTTGCTCGGGAGGGTTTCCCCATTCGGAGATCTCCGGTTATAACGCCTGTGTGCGGCTTACCGAAGCTTATCGCAGCTTGCCACGTCCTTCATCGCCTATCTCTGCCAAGGCATCCACCGTGCGCCCTTAGTAGCTTGACCATAGAATTAACTCCAGCGCAGAGTCCGAATCACTTCGGTTCCTGGTGTAGATAACTCCTGTTATCCGCCTTGAGAACAGCCTTACGTGCTTACACACGCAGTCGCTGCACCTCCTAAAGACACTCTTCATAATTCTGAACATTTGCCACCGCCGCGATCTAGCTGCAGCGATTACATATGCTCGGCCTTGTATTCAAACGCCTTTGGATCGTTCACTGCACCGGCGCCTCACGGCGGCCACGCAGCATTCCAAATGCGTTACCCAATCAATTTTGTTGTCAAACATCGGTCTTCTTCCGAAGAAGAAGCCGCCCTAAGGCGGTTGAAACCTACGCAGCGACTTAACTTACTGGTCGCCTCCGTCTGCTTCCAGATCGAACCCTCCTATAGAGAAGCCGATCTGGAAGCATCGCATGTGATTTGGTGGAGCTGACCGGGATCGAACCGGTGACCCCCTGCTTGCAAAGCAGGTGCTCTCCCAGCTGAGCTACAGCCCCCTAGAGGTGCTTTGGCTAAGATGGTGGGCCTGGGTAGATTCGAACTACCGACCTCACCCTTATCAGGGGTGCGCTCTAACCAACTGAGCTACAGGCCCATCGTTGGCCGGCTCCCCCGCCGGCGATTACAACCGACGGCTCACGCAAATCTGATGCAGTGCGAAAAGGTTTCGAGGATAAGGTTGAACATGCTGAGCGGCTAAGCCGCTCATGACGATCGTGAAAATATCGGCCAGGAAAAGAAGGCTTGTATCGAACTCCCGAAAGCCGTCAGGTAGCGGCGATCGGGGTAGATGAAAGCTGTCATTCGCCGCCTCTCGGCGGTCCGCAATCGCGGAAGGAATGATCTTTCACCCGGTTCTCTTTTAGAAAGGAGGTGATCCAGCCGCAGGTTCTCCTACGGCTACCTTGTTACGACTTCACCCCAATCATGAATTACACCTTGGACGGCTGCCCCCTTACGGTTGGCTCACCGGCTTCTAGTGCAACCCACTT
>JARLFX010000210.1 GCA_031296355.1 Acidobacteriaceae bacterium | reverse complement strand
CCCCAAAACCCCAAAACCCCAAAACCCCAAAACCCCGCTGGCGGTATGGAAGGAGAGAACAAATAGCACCATAGAGAAGCGTCCAATATGATGATAATATCAGGGTGTGGCACACGCGTAGAGGGTGCGTATTGTTACGAACTAGCCTCGGTAGACTTGGGCTTCTTGCCCTGTCCTTCGATCTGCTTGCGCTTAGTCTCCAGCTTCTTCACCTCGTCCTTCTTCGCCTTCTGTCCCGTCTTTATGTTCGAGTATAGTCTCTTGGCCTTCTTGGTCATCAGCAGCTTGCCCAGCTCCTTGTTCTCCTTAGCGATTTGCCTATCGGAGGTTATGAAATTGAATGGGATACTTCTTGATCTTGGCGACCTTGATCTTTTCTTCCTCCTCGTTCTCCTCGTCGGTCAGGTTCTCGTCGACCTTCTCCACGGCCTTCGCCTCGGCCACCGCCTTCTTCACCTCCTCGGGGGCCTCCTCCTCCGAGCTCTCGTCCACGTCTTCCATGGCCTCTGCGGCCTCCTGCTCGATTCCCTTCATCTGGTCGATCTCCTTCTGGCGGGTCGGGACGTATCCCTCCTTCTTGTTATCGACGAACGGAGAAAGATGGGCCGGAAGAGGCTTGCCGGGGCCGTAGCTGGCGGTGGGCAGCAGGACCGCGTGGTTGAGGCTGTCGTACACCCACTGCGGTTGCACGTATTCTCTATTGGTGCGCATGTCGTCGATCATGGGCCGATCCACTATCTGGTGGGTCACGCCTTCGGCCGACTCGTCGAAGGGAGAGCAGTCGCCGGAGAAGCCGAGCTCGCAGCCAGCGGAGAGCAGCACGAATTCGAGAGAGTAGGTGGGCACCTCGCGGTTCAGGAAGAAGCGGAACGACTTGAACTGGTCCAGCGCCTTGTTCGAGCGGGGCTGGTCGGGATGATCAGTCTCCCACTTCTGTCTCAGCTGGTTCTGCGCCTGGTGGATGTACGGCTGCATTAGAGAGAACACTGCGTTCCCGCTGAGGTTGACCGAATTAAGAGCGGTGGGAGGATATTCGAGTCCGGAGTCCTTGTAAAGCTTGAAGTTGACGAACTTGACAAGACCCTCATAGAACTCGCAGAAGCTCATCATGATCTTGTAGTCGATGTCGAAGGGTAGCTTCTGGGTGAACTTGTAGGGCTGGACCCAGGTGACGGGAACACCGAGAATGTTGGCCTGGTAGTAGATGCCCTTGATTGACAGGAACGTCTTGGTGAGCGACTGGCTGAGAATCACGTAGAGATAGAACTCGGCCACCAGGCGCTGGCAGCGGGCGATGAAGTCCTGCGCTACGGAATGAGGCGTGATAAGGTACGGATTTTCAGCGACTCGTGGCTTGGGAACGAGGCGAACAGCACCAGCAGCGACAGCGCGTCGTCCATGTCTCTTAGAGCGTCCGGAAAAGTGGGGTAGCGCTCCTTGATGATATAGTGGAGAGAGTAGGTGGGCTTGTTTTTCTTGATGCTGGCAGCCAGGGCCTTCTCGTTCCTGCGCAGCGCCTTCCTGTACTTGCGCATGTGAGACTTTATGGACTGGAACTTCTCCAGGAGCTGGTCGTGGAGGAGGAAGTGGATGTCCTTCTTGTGGTAGTACGTTTTGTCGGATCCCTTGAACTTCTTCTTCGGCTCGCGAGGATAGATGCCCTTGAGAATGCACAGACGACGGAAGTCGTTAAGAGTGACCTGGAGCTTGCGGATGGCCTGGGAGCGAGTGTAGAACTCAGCGGCCGAGCCCCTCTTGCCTTTCTTTATCTCCTTCCCCATTATAATGTTTATAATGGTCTCAGCCTCTGTCGGTGAAAATTACACTGCCCCCGCACCATATACTATGGAGCGTGCCAGCATTATTCGCCTCTCATTGCTCCGGTGCTGTGTCTATCATTCCCTCTTGGGGTTTTGGGGTTTTGGGGTTTTGGGGTTTTGGGGTTTTGG
>JARLFX010000209.1 GCA_031296355.1 Acidobacteriaceae bacterium | reverse complement strand
GCGCCGCCATCGCCGACCAGGGCCTGGAAGAAAACCGCGCCTTCCTCCAGCACTGCGAAGCCTCTGGAGACAGCCTTCTCCGCGGCCTCATGGGCCTCCACGCCTCCTTCACCCTCAGCGACAACACCCTGCACCGCGCCGTAGATATTGCCGCCGAGCACGACGCAGGCTTCCACATCCACACCGCAGAAGCTCAGGCCGACGTAGACGACTGCCGCCGCGAATACGGCAAGCCCGTCGTCCAGCGCCTCCACGATCTCGGCCTGCTCGGCAGCAAGACCATCGCCGCCCACTGCGTCCACGTAGACAGCCACGAGATCGACCTACTCCGCGACACCCGCACCAATGTCGTCCACAACCCCGAATCCAACATGGGCAACGCCGTTGGCTGCGCCCCCGTGCTGGAGATGATGCGTCGCGGCGTCCACGTCGGTCTGGGCAGCGACGGTTACACCGCAGATATGTTCGAATCCCTCAAAGTCGCCAACCTCCTGCACAAGCATCAGGCCGGCTCGCCCAGCGTCGGCTGGGCCGAACCCCACACCATGCTCTTCGCCGAAAACGCCCGCATCGCCAGCGAATGTTTCGGCGGCACGGTCGGCAAGCTCGTCCCCGGCGCACACGCCGACCTCATCCTCGTGGACTACGATCCCCCCACGCCCCTGCGCCCGTCGAACATCAGCAGCCACATCCTCTTCGGCATCTCCGGCCGCCAGGTCCACACCACCATCGTCGCGGGCCGCATCCTGATGCAGGACCGCAAACTCCTCCACATCGACGAAAAAGCAGTCACCGCCCAAGCCCGCACCCAGGCCGAAAGTCTCTGGCAGCGCTTCTAAGCGATTACCAGCCCATCTGCCCCATCCGCCTCAAAATAATCCCGCTGTAGCTGTTCATGCGTTCGGGGTGCCGCTTCAGGGGGGCGGGGAGGATCGCCGCCAGGCGGGCCGCCTGTTCCCGGCTCACGTTGCGCGCGGCGGTGCGGTCGTAGGTGCGGCAGGCGGCGTCGGCGCCATAGATTCCCGGGCCCCACTCCACTACGTTCAGGTAGAGCTCCAGAATCCGCCGCTTGCCCAGCACGAGCTCTGCCACCGGCACCAGCGTGGCCTCCGCCGCCTTGCGGAAGATGGAGCCGCCCGTCCCGAAGAAGAGGTTCTTCACCAGTTGCTGCGTCAGCGTCGAGCCGCCGCGCGTGCGCCCGCCTTCCATATCCTCCTGCGCGGCCAGCTGCAGCGCGTGCCAATCGAAGCCATGGTGCTGGTAGAAACGCCCGTCTTCCGCGGCGATCACAGCGTGTTGCATGTTGGGCGAGATCTGGCTGAGCGGAATGAATGTGTAGCGTTCGTGATACGGCGTGCCGTGGATCAACGCCTGCAGGTGGCGCTGCACGTGCAGCGCGGTCGTCGGCGGATCAACCCATCGCGCTGCCACCAGCGCAAGCGCGGCCATCGACCAGAGCCCCACCAGCACAATCGCAAACCATCGGAAAAAGGATCGGAAACGCCTCCGCAGCGGAGTCCTGGCAGATGTGTCTGGCATGGTCGTTATCTTTCAGTGAGAGGGGTACCCCCTCCCCCACCTGAAATGCTAAATATCTTGTTTGCAGGTACTTAGCCTATGCGATTGCGGCTAAATATTTGGAAACAGGATACTTAATGGTAAATATTTCATTCGCAAAGGGTTAGAGGAGTGGCCGGGTGCGGATGGAATTTACTCCCTGTATTAATTGTAGCGATTTTGGATGGAAACTACGCCAAAGTATCCAGAGAAAGTTTGTTTTTTGTATTTTTTCATGGACGTTTTGTGGACAGCTTATGGATGACGCACGGTAGTTGCATGGATGGTGTGTGCGTCCATTGCGGTCCATTGGCGTCCGTGGGCAGAAGCGTCTCTGGCGGTATGGGTGGTGTGGGGAGAAAGGCTCACTGCGCCTGCGGCTCCGCTTTGGCCTGCGGCAGCAGGGTGCGCGCCTGACGGCGCGGATTTTTCCGTGCGGACTAAAGTCCGCACTCCCCCTCGGTTGAAACCGGGGGCTTAATCCTGCAAAGGCAGAGGCAAAGGCAAGAAGCAGATTCCGCGCGCTTCGCTTCGGAATGACAAACAAAGAAAAAGACAAAGGCGGTCGCCGCTGCGCGACGATGGAACAGCAGGTCCTTCGACTGCGCCACTCGCGATAAAGCTGCGAGTGGCTCCGCTCAGGATGACAAATTTTATAGGGATCAGGCATGGATGAAGATGGGCGGGGGCGTCGCCGCTGCTCCACCCCAGCGAACAAAATGCCGTTCGCCGGGGATCCCGGTTTGCGCGACGATGCCCCACTCATCGCAAAGTGCGCGATGAATGGGGCACCCGATCTATGCCTGGATGGAAGGTATGGGCCGCACGACCTACGCTGCCGGCTTTGCGTGATGCAGTTGTGCTTTCCCAATTGCTTCCACTTCATTCGCACCCTTGGCATAGAGCGTTTTTTCATTGGGAGCAAGCTCGTACAGCAGCTTCAGAAACTCACCTGCGTGTACAAGTTCCTCGTCCGCTATGTCCTTGAGGACTGCCTTGGCGAGTTTGTTGCTGGTCGACTCAGCCAGCTGCACATACATCTGCGTCGCTTCGTACTCCGCGGCGACCATGAACCGAATCGCTCGAATGAGTTCCTCGTCTGTGAGTTTTCTGCTGTTCGCCAACTCTGAAAAAGGTGACCCAAACTGTGGCATATCATTCTCCTCTACCTCATACGCGCTCCTCTACCGGATGCACGTTGATGCGGTATGGCTGGGTAGCGGCGCTGAGGGCTATTGCATTTATAGTCCCGAGGCTTTCTAAGAACTGAGCAGAATTGACCATCGCGACGATGGACCATGTCCCCACAATCTCATCGCGTCGGCTAAAGGGCGCTGGAGTGCCGGCTGGTGTATTCGATCATGCCCTACCAGGGGAACTTCGAGGAGCATGCGATTGTGTCCATGAAGCGGTTGCTGTGTCAGTCAGAAGGTGGCGCGGTGGAAGAAGGAGATGAGCCATATCAAACGGCTGAAGTGGGCCAGAACAGCTTGCCCAGCGCACTGCGTTGTTGCTATCGTTGCATGTACTCGCAATGGTTAACAGATCGATGGAAGTAAAGCTTGGTTGAGGAACCTGTGCGATGGCGAAAAATAATATCCCGCGTCACATCGGCTTCATTCCCGATGGAAATCGACGCTGGGCCGTGGATCATGGCCTGCCAAAAGAAGCAGGATATGCTCAGGGGATCAACCCGGGGTTGCTGCTGTTCGAGAAATGTAAAGAATGCGGGATCAAGGAAGCTTCCATCTATTGCTTTACTCAGGACAACACTAAGCGGCCTTCCATTCAGAAACAGGCATTCAACAAGGCCAGCGTTGCATTTGCTTTTGAGATTGCACGCCGTGGAGCGGCTCTGCTTGTCGTCGGCGATGAAACCTCGACGCAATTCCCCAAGGCGTTAAACGAATTCCGGCATCGCCAGGGTGTGGGAATGAAGGTGAATCTACTGGTCAACTATGGCTGGGAATGGGATCTGGCCGGTCTTAAGAACGGCGGCCTGCGTTCAGGTGATGTTTCGCGTCTGGATTTGATCGTACGCTGGGGAGGAAGACGCCGATTAAGCGGTTTCCTTCCGGTACAGTCGATTTATGCGGATTTTTATGTCCGAGATGAATATTGGCCGGATTTCGATCTACAGCATTTTGAGAACGCACTCGCCTGGTTTAAAAAACAGGACCCGACACTCGGCGGGTAATAGCGTTGCAGAATGGATGATACGGTACGGCCTGGGTAGCGGCGCTGAGGGCTACTCCGTTTATAGACCCGTGGCTTCCTGAGGCCTGAGCGGAATTGACCATCGCGACGATGGACCATATCCCCACGATCTCATCGCGGCAGCTGAAGGGCGATGGTCGGGGTCGGTGGCCTGGTGTTATGTACGCTGTCCCCGAATTAGCCCCGGAGGTGGATGTAGATGCTAACCGCGTATGCAGACGAGTCGGGTCATTCGAAAGACCCTAACTGTCGATTTGTCTCCTTAGCTGGATTCGTGGGAGAAGATGTCGAGTGGGAGTCTTTCGAAAAAAAGTGGCAATCTGCCATCGACGATTACATTGGTGGGCAAGAATTACATATGAAGAACTTCGGCAGGGGCCAACTGTATTCCGGCTGGGATCAGGATCGGCTTGATACTTTTATGCTGCACCTAGTGGCAGCTATTACCGACAGCGGCGTACACGCGATTGGCTGCGGCGTCTATCTGACAGACTACGAACGACTGATTCCGGAACATAAAGCGTTCACCAAGGATCCTTACTATATGGCTTTCCAGGAAGTGACTAAGGGCCTATCTATGCGTGGTTCGCCAATTCATTCGCCGACATTTGACAGCATAGAACCCGTGGCAATGGTGTATGCCTACCAGAAGGAATACGGCGCTACCGAAGCGGGGAGGGCGCAGCAGCTCTGGCATATTACCAAAGACTCTCCAGAGCGGTTCCCGTGGGCCAGTTGGATGGGCACTTACATATCTGCCAAGCCCAGCGAACGCCTTCCACTCCAAGCTGCTGATCTGTTCGCATATGAACTAACTCGGGAATTTGAGGCGTGGCGGAAACCAAATCCTCCACCTATGCGAACAGGATTGAAGGCTTTGCTAAAAGGCCTGGAATGGCCACCACTAATCAAGCTGTACACTTTGCCCGTAATACTCGATATGCTCTGGAATAGCGGGGCTTTCGAGAAGCCTATTCAAGAACACGGCCCGTATGCCGGAGTAGCTTATCAACACATGGCATCGGTGGATGAGGCGTTAAAGGAAAGAGCACGAATATGACGGAGTAGTACGATTCCGTTGCGGATGGCCCCAATCACGCAACTTCATCGGCATGATTGGGGCGTAAAGGGTGACCCGTCCGGGGCTGAAGCCCCTCTCTCCGATGTGATAGATTCTTCCGTGCGGGCTAAAGCCCGCACCTACCTCATGAACGGAACGGCCCCACGCAAAACGGGGTGCTCGATGAGCACCCCGTTTTGATTCTGTTGTGGCGAAGGGTTTAGGCTTCGGCGGGCTTGTTCTCTGCTTCCGCGGCGGCTGCTTCTGCAGCTGCAGCAGCGGCTGCTGCCTTCGCTTCTGCTGCGGCGACGGCGGCGTTGGCGCCGAGTTCGGCGGCCATCTTCTCCGTCGAGAAGGCTTCAATCAAGTCGCCGACCTGCACATCCTTGAAGTTGCCGAGATCAATACCGCACTCGACACCGACGCGGACTTCTGACGCATCATCCTTGAAGCGCTTGAGCGAGGCGATCTTGCCCTTGTAGACTTCGACGCCGGCACGCATGACCCGCACCTGCGAGTCGCGCTTGATGAGGCCATCGGTCACGCGGCAGCCGGCAATGGTGCCGACCTTGGAGACCTTGAAGACG
>JARLFX010000208.1 GCA_031296355.1 Acidobacteriaceae bacterium | reverse complement strand
GGGACGCGAAGTCGGTGGGCAATCGTGGCGAACCACGAACGACGTGGGATTGGCACCGACCACGATTCTACCTGGGTTCTATGAGGTTGGCCTTGCCAACGCAGCACTCAGCCAATACGCAGGACCCGGCGGGTGGAACGATCCCGATTACATTCTCATCGGAACCATAGGCGACGCCATGAATTCAAAAACCCCTGCCCGACTTACATCTCTCACGCACGACGAGCAATACAGCTACATGTCGATGTGGTCTCTGATGGCTTCACCTCTCATCTTCTCTGGTGACATGAGCAAACTGGACGCATTTACCCTCAATGTGTTGTGTAACTCTGAAGTTATCGATGTCAATCAGAATTCGTTGGGGAGGCAGGCTGTCATTGTGCGCAAGACCGCAGAGGAATTCATTTTGGAAAAACCTCTTGACGACGGCTCGGTTGCCGTCGGTCTGTTCAACCTGACCAGCACACCTCGGTCCATTTCGGCCGACTGGAAGGAACTTGGATTGAGCGGAAAACAAACGGTACGCGATCTCTGGCGCCAGCATGACCTCGGATCATTTTCTGAAACCTATTCTTCCCATGTACCGGCCCACGGAGTCACGATGGTGCGGCTGATGACAGACCATGATCGTTGAGAGATTTGAATTGCAATCGCAAATAAGCAGATCATGCCAGAACACGAAAGAGGCATCGATGAAACGGACGCGGCGGGAATTTGTAAAACTTGCGGTTGGAGCGGTGGCAGCGGCAGAGCAACTGCCTCGGCTTAGAGCCCAAACTGGATATGCTGCTCAAAACGCCGCGCCTAAATTCGAATACCGTTCTCGATTTTTGCGCGTGCAGATGGCCACCAATCAGCCGAACATTGCCGTGCTCTCGGTCGATTCGCTAGGGCAAAACCATCTAGACGACAATGTCATGCTGCCCCTGCCGCCTGTGGAACGAGCTTACCGCGCCTCTTGCACCGACTCCACAGTTGAATACCGTTTGCCGGAAACAAAAGGCGATCCTGCATGGAGCTTCAAGTTCAGCGATTCAGGCATTGTTGTCCGCTCAACATATTCTGCCGACAACCGGCACGAACCTCTGGTTCTCAATTTTGACCCCATCCGCAGCCATGCCACTTTGCTTGGACTTGTTGATGACGAGGGTGCAATTTCCTTGCCCGCGCTTTTGCACTTTCCGGTACGCGGCACCATTCTCATCACAACGAGTACGCCGAATGTAAGCCTTGGCTACGATGCATCGCGTCGCACAGAAGATTTTGTCCGCGTCAGCTTTCCGCCCGCTAACAGGCACCAACCGCAGATTGAATATCGGCTTGACGTAACCTGTATCTACCCTCATAACGCAAGTACTGAAGCAGATCCGAAGTACGACGGATACCGCCGCGATTTTCTAAGCATTCTCCAACTCAATCCGCGGCGGCGCGCGCTGGCGAATAACTCCGCCAGTGACACTTGCGCCGACACTGTTTTTGAATATGCAACGATGGCTGCTTCCATGCCACCTCTTGCTGAAGGCTTGAGCGCGCTTGATCTCATCCGGCAAACTTTGGACCGCTATATCGGCGGTATGTCAGCTTACGGGCTGAAGGAATATAAGAACACTCCCATGCTGGCCTACGACTTTCTGGACAGTTATCCATCGCTGCTGATCGCCGCAACCATATATGTGCAAGCAAGTCACGATGAGGCTTGGAGCAAACGCAACTATTCGGTCATCCAAAGCTGGGCCGACAAGCTGATTGAGGCCGACGTGGATGGCGATGGGCTGATGGAATATCCCTTGAGCGGAAACTCCGGTTCCTGGCCGGCAAAGTATCTTGTGCGGCCTTCCAGTTGGTGGGACACTGTTGGTTTTGGACACAAAGACGCATACGCGAATGCGCTCGCCTGCAAGGCATTCGAGGGCATGGCGGAAATTGCGGCGGGGTTGGGTCATTCCGGAGACGCGGCCAGCTACAAAAGCCGTGCGGAAAGAGTGAAAAGCATTTACTACAGCACGTTCTACAATCCAGCGACGGGCGTGCTGGCAGGATGGAAAAGCTCTGACGGCAAACTGCACGACTACTACTTTTTATTTGTGAGCGGCGTCGCCATGACCTATGGACTTGTAACACCCGAACAGGGGAACAAGATATGGGACAGGCTGTTGGCGAAGATGAAGGAAGTTGGGTATAACCGCTTTGACTTGGGACTTCCAGGAAACCTGATCCCGATTCGGCGGGAAGACTATGTGATCGCAGAGAAGAGATGGGGCGGACCGCAGAAAGCAGATGGTTCCGACACCTTCCAGATTTATGAGAACGGTGGCGCCTCCGCATGTTTTGCTTACTTCACGATTCGCGCACTGCAAATCCTGGGAAGAAACAAAGAGGCTGATGCCATCCTCCAGCCCATGCTGAAAGGTTTCAAAGATGGGCACTTCCAAGGAAGCGGCCCGAATGAAACCACCTATGACTGGACCGCCTGGGATGGCAGTCCCCATGGCTATGAGGGATTGCTGGCGGACAACTATTTGACCCTTCTCGCAGCCGTACCGTCTCATGGACAGAAGCAATGAGTCAGGCGCAGACCTCCATGGGAGCACGCGAAGTTGTTGCGCGGTCTCATCCTAATAACTCCTCAACCTTGCATCCGTACTGATCAGGGATAGGGGATGCTTTTCGCACGAAATCTTGAGAGGACAGAACAATGAATTGGAATCGAAGAGAGTTTTTGCGGGCTTCCGGAGCTACAGCGATGGCTTGCCGCGTGAGCCCGCTTCGCGCTCTGGCAGGCAGGGCTGACAGGTTGCGCTGGTTTCGGGAAGCCAAGTTCGGCATGTTTATTCACTGGGGTCCGTATTCGGTCGCGGGTGTCGAAGCTTCCTGGCCCATCCTTCGCCCCAAGGGCGAGATCACGGAAGCTGAATACCGAGCTCTGCCCCAGCGTTTCAACCCGGTCAATTTCGATCCCCACGCGTGGGTCGCACTTGCAAAGTCCGCCGGCCAGCGCTACATGGTCTTCACCACTAAGCACCATGACGGCTTCTGCATGTTCGACTCCCTCTACACGAGCTACAAGATCACACGTACGCCCTACGGCAAGGACATTACCCGGCAGTTAGCCGACGCCTGTCATTCGGATGGAATGCCGCTCGGCTTCTATTATTCGCCCCCAGACATGAATCATCCGGCATTTCGTGACACATCCAAACTCGCCGCCGTCAACTATCACGGAGAGCCTGAGCGCCCTGAATGGCCGCTTTATCTTGATTACATGGGCCTGCAACTGGACGAATTGCTCACTCGTTATGGTCCCGTAGCCGAAATGTGGTTCGACTCGGTCGAAGTGAAAGTGCAGGACCAGTACGACGGCCAGCGCTTCATTGATCAGGTCCACCACCTGCAACCGGCGACGTTGGTCAACAACCGCCTCAACATCTTCGCCGACTTCAGCACTCCCGAGCAGTTCATTCCCAAGTCGATTCCGGTGAAGGGCGTGCGGATGGACAGTCAGGACCGAACCTCGGCAGACAAAATGGGCGGCGCTGTTCCCAGGCCAGAAGACTTCGAGCCTTGGGAGGCGTGCATGACTATCAACAACTCGTGGGCGTACAAGCCCAAGGACCGCAACTTCAAGTCACCCGATGCACTGATTCGCTCGTTGATTGAGATCATCAGCCGTGGCGGTAACTTGCTGCTGGACGTGGGGCCGCAAGCAGATGGCCAAATCCAAGCGGAGTTTGTGGAGCGCCTTCAGGCAGTGGGCGAGTGGACACGGCGCAATCAGGCAGCAATATACGGCAGCACGTACGGCCCGCTCCAAAACAAGGATGCTTATCGCACCACTGCGCGCGGCACGAGCGTGTTCGTGTTTGTGATGGACGAGAACGCAACGGAAGTCAAGCTTAGTCCGCTCGAACGCCCGGTGCACCAGGTGAAACTGGTTGGTACAGGAAAACCACTGAACTTTCAGACAAACGGTAAGGCAATAACGGTTCCTCTGGACAAGGCATTTTGGGAACATGGCATTCCGGTGTTGGAGCTGCGTTAGCTCACTTGGATAGACTTTCACGAAGTGGCGAGGATGCAATGACATCGAATCCTTGGAAGGTTGGAAAACAGAAATGAAGAACACTGGTCGGACTTTGGTCAGCAGAAGAGAACTGATTCTAACGGGATCACTGGTGGCGTCAGGCTGTGCCATTTTACCCTGGGGATTCGCTGGGGCTTCAGAAACGCAGGAGGCGTCCAGCGGTGCGGACGAGGGTCAATCCTGGACTATAGGCAACAATCAGATAAAGAGGCTAATAACCTTCCAACCAAAGTCGGGACTCTTCACGGAGCAATTCTCCGATCTGGCGACGCGGACGGATTTCACTTTTCTGGGCAAGAACCGCGCGGGCATGGGACAGGAGTTTTCGTTCCTGTGCGATGGGCACAACTGCGCGGGAACAAATGCTACGTTCGCCTTGCTTGGCGCCGATGAGAGCCCTCTGCCCAACGGCAAGTCTCTCGCCGTGAGGCTGCGCCACAAAGATCTCGCTCTTGAAGTGTGCGTAATTTACACCTGCTATAACGGCCATCCAGCGATCCGCAAGCATCTAGTGTTGCACAATATCGGTGCGCTCGCATTGCGGATTTCGCACCTTAACATCGAATCCGTCAACCTTGCTCTCGGATCGGCAAATGAGACTACGCTGCTAACGCAATACGGCACAATTCCGCGCGAGACGTTTTATACAGGCCGCTCCGAGGATGCGGGGTTGCTGGTTGCCAACGGATTAACGGGCAATGGCATCGCTGTGCTCAGCGAGGTTCCAGGATATATGAAGCGCACCGAGATCGACGGCTTTTCTAGAATAGATCATGTGAGGATCGGGGTTTTGTACGACACGGATCTGATGTCCTTCGAGCGCGTAATCGCCCCCGGCGAAGCATTCACCACGGCCAGCGCGTCTCTCGTGGCGTTTCGCAAAGCAGATGGCTTCAACGATCCGCAATGGTTGCTTCCTTCGTACACGGCGCAGATTCTGGAGCGGCGCGTCGACCGGCAAGGACCGCCGTGGATCTACAACACATGGGAACCGTTCCAACGGAGAATCAATAGCGCTATTGCACTTGAACTGATCGATGTGGCGGGCGCAATGGAAATGGATATCTTCACCATCGACGATGGATGGCAGAAGGAGTACGGCGAGAACACGGTGGACCTGACCGCATTTCCCAAAGGGTTGCAGCCCATCGTCGAGGCCGCTGAAGCCAGAGGAATGAGGCTCGGCCTGTGGCTTCCACTTGCAGCCATTGGAACCTCGACCGCAGTTTATCGCGACCATCCGGAATGGGCGGCGTTCAACCAGGAAGGCAATCCCAAGATCACCGTGACAGCGGCGGGCCCGAAGGCTGTGATGTGCATGGCCTCCGCATTTCGAGAGACCGCGGCTGCCCGCGTCATCGACGCCATCGAGCGATTCCGCCTGGCCTATGTGAAGCTCGACCTGACAACTGTCTTCAATGCCTACGGTGAAGCGCCGGGCTGTTGGGGTAAGGGCCACGAGCATAGCAACTGGGCGGAATCGCTCAACCGGATTTACGAAGGCATTTCGTTCGTGACACAAGCGGTTTACGAGAAGCATCCGGAGGTGCTGCTCGATTTGACCTTCGAGCTCTGGGGCCAGAAGCACATTATCGACGCGGGGTTGTTGGCGGCGGGCGATCTGGATTGGATGAGCAACGTGGACGACTCCCAGCCGAACTCCGCGGGCCCCCTGCAGGCTCGGCAGTTGCTCTATCAGCGAGCAGCCACAATGCCTGTCGAGAGCATGTTGATCGGCAATCTGCATGCAGACTTGCCAACAATTCAGGAGACCTTTGCGACAGCCATCGGATCAGCGCCCGTGCTACTAGGTGACCTTCGCAAGCTGAGCTTGGCCGATCGGCAATGGTACCGCGAAAAGATTGGCTGGTTTAAGAAGTTGAGAAGAAGCACGAAGATCAGCGAGAGCTTTTTCCCACTTGGTAGTTGGCAGCAGACGACACCGGCTGCCTGGGATGGCTATGCGCGCCTGGCGCACAGCGGCGATGGCATGGTTGCACTTTTCCGCAACAAGTGTAAGGAAGCCATTGCCCTTGTGCAGTTACCCTTGATGCCCGCGGGGAGATACACGCTGAGTTCAGTTATTACGGGAAGAAAACTCGGCGACTTTGAAAAGTCCGACTGGGTGCGTGGTATACCGATTATGTTTGGGAATGAACAGACTGTCGAGGTCCTCGAAGTTACCGCAATCAAGGCATAGGTGAACATCGACGCACGAATTCTCCAACTCCCATCTCCAATTGTCTCCTGGAGATGAAAGTCCGGCATCGCGTGTTCTTTGTGCCACTGTGCGAAATTTCAGGTAGCAAAATGAATCCGCTCCCAGAATATCCACGACTAGCAAATTTCAAGCAGCCTTACGGAACCTTATGCACCATGCGTTTTGTCTGGCAAAACACTTGACGACCGCCACTTACCTGCTTGTAATTCACATCTCCGCGCGTACTCTTTTCCATGAGAATAGGCTCGCCGATCCGGCCTGAATCCGGCGAGGCGTGCAAGGGGTTTTTGTTTCACGAGGAGGACAAACATGCTTGCCGGCACAAAGGAATTTACCATGTCCTATGCGGAGCGTCTTGAGGCGCTTTGCGCTGCCAAGAGTGCTCAAACGATCGAGAAGCAAGCCGTCCGTGGATCGATGGACTATGACGACCACGGCATAGTGTTGCCTCCAGCGGCCGTGCGAGAAGTTGTACATAGCATGAGTGGCTCGGGCATATCGATCACCGACGTAATCATGAATACTTTTAAACCGACCCCGAGTGATGACAGCGGCGAGTTCTTTGGCCCACGCGCCTGCGGCGAAAACTTTCGCAAACTGTTGGAGATGCATCCCACCTATATCGAACCGGGGTCGTCGCTCGCCGGAGGGTACATGGTCAACTTCATGTCCTATCGCAAACTGGGCTGGAAACCCGACCTGGACTGCTCCGACCTGTTGGCAAGCCATGAGAAATACCATTCGGTTCCTGCAGTGGGGGCATGCCAACACATGTGCCAGGATCTCGCAATCGGACTGCGCCTGGGCTGGGGCGGCTTGTTGCGCAAGATCGAGAAGAACCGCGTATTGAATCCAGAATCAGAGGATTTCTATGCCGGTCTGCGGCATGTCGTTCTTGGAATGCAGAACTGGATCGCGCGTCATGCTGAAGCTGCTCGCGCTCTGGCCGAGGTTCGGCCGGAGCTACGCGAGAATCTTTTCGAGATGAGTTCTATCAATGAACGCCTGGTTTGCGAGCCGCCACAGACCTTCCGCGAAGCGTGCCAATGGATACTTTGGTACCAATTGGCAGCGCGCATGTACAACGGAAGCGGCTCGCTGGGTAAGCTTGACGTCCTACTTCAGCCGTTCTACGAAGCAGATGCATACGTCGGCCGACTCACAGACGAAGAGGCAACTTTTCATCTTGCGTGCCTGCTGCTGCGCGATACGGGCTACATCCAGTTAGGCGGGCCGGATTCTACTGGGAAAGATGTAACGGGCAAAGTGTCATATCTTGTGCTCGATGCAGCACACCGTTTGCGGATTCCCGCCAACATTGGCGTCAGTGTCGGCAAAGATGTGGATGTCAAACTGCTCAAGCGCGGCGTCGAGATATTGCTTAAGGACCGCGGAGGGATGCCCAAGTTTCTTGGCGTCGACAATACTATCTCTGGTTTCGCAGCGTGCGGGTTCCCGATTGAGGATGCCCGCGACCGGGCGTATGCAGGATGCCATTGGAGCGCTATTCCAGGCCGCGAGTACGGCAGCATGGACGTGATCAAAGTAAGCCTCCCCCGCATCCTCGACATCGCACTCCGCGAAATGCTTGCTGACGCAGATGTCAAGCCAAACGTGGAGGAGTTGTGGACTCGCTTCACCAAACACCAGCAAGCCGCTCTTGAGACAGTCGCTATGGGAATCGACTATCAATTTGAGCACATGCACGAGGTGTTCCCAGAGATTGTCCTGGATCTGTTGTGCCATGGACCAATCGAAAAAGGGCTGGATGCCAGCCACGGCGGCGTCGAATACTACACCTTTGGTGTAGATGCCGCTGGATTGGCGACCGTTGCGGACTCCTTTGCGGCCTTGCAGGAAAAGATCGATATGCAGCATTGTCTTTCATGGCCTGAGCTTCTCGCCCATATGGACGGAGACTGGGCGGGCCCAGCGGGTGAAATAGCTCGATTGACTATGAAGTACTCTGGAAGGTTCGGCAATGGCGAATCAACTGGCGATGAGTGGGCTGTCCGGATTGCTCAGTCCTTTAGCTCTGCAGTCGTAAAGAACCGGACTCCGCGCGGTCTCAAAATGATTCCCGGCATCTTCTCGTGGGCTCTCAATATCCAGCTTGGAAAAAAGCTCGGTGCCACGCCAAATGGCCGCCATGCCAGCGACCCCATCTCGCACGGAGCCAGCCCCGATCCGGGGTTCCGCAGAGACGGGGCGGCGACAGCGATGGCCGTCGCTGTCGCAAAGGTGCAGTGCGGTTATGGAAATACGGCACCGCTGCAGATTGATCTCGATCCATCACTCCCAGACACGCCCGAGAGCGTTGACAAAGTGGCTGCACTCATCCTTGGCCACTTCGATCTAGGAGGGACGCAAATCAATATCAACATCCTCAACAAGCAACAGGTGGTTGAGGCAGACAGAAATCCGAAGCTCTTTCCAGACCTTATCGTTCGCGTGACGGGTTTCAGCGTCTACTTTGCAAGCCTGTCACCAGAAATGAGGAAGCTCGTCGTTGACAGACTCATCTGCAATTGATGAGCAGCCTGGCCAGTTCTCGCATTGATCGGTCAGCGGAGTAGAAAGTTGATAGCCATACCTACAAAACACATTGAACCACAGCAGGTGTCCGGCAAAGCTTCGCCAGGGGGGATCATCTTTGGCATCGAGCGCTTCTGTACACGCGACGGTCCGGGCATCAGGACCACTGTCTTTTTCAAGGGATGCCCTCTTCAATGCGCCTGGTGCCACAACCCGGAAGGGCTCCGCAAGCAACAGTCCATTTCATT
>JARLFX010000207.1 GCA_031296355.1 Acidobacteriaceae bacterium | reverse complement strand
GTCCTGCCATCCGGCTAGCTGCCGAATGCTGACGACGTTGCCTGGCTGGAGCGCTACGTCCGCATTCTTATCGCCATCCAGCGCCTTCTCAATTTGGACGATGCTATGGCTGACCAGCACCTTCTGGCCGTCCTGCACCACATAGCTGGAGAGGTCAGCTTCGTTCCGATAGGCGCTCCGCTTGAATCCTCCCGCCATGGTCACCAGTCCAGCCACGGTCATCCCCTGAGACATTGGATAGCTGCCCGGTCGCAGAACCTCGCCTTCAATCGAAACCTTGGGCGAATCAATCTCATATCGGCTATAGATTCGAATTAGATCGAATGGCTGGAGTGCGATCGACTCATTTCCAATCAGCACGTCTGGCAAATTGAAGCTGATCGTCTCTGGTCGAAAGTCCGGAGGCAGCAAACGAACCAGCTCTGCGTGATCGGCTGGCTCCGGCATGATGTCCTGATACGACTTCACTAGATCGTTGATGGTCATGCCATCGTGGTAGGGGTACTTTCCTGGACGAAAGACATGCCCATCCAGATAGACTGCCTGCTGGTTGTAAGGCAGAATCTGTGAAATTACGACGTCGTCCCCGCCTTGTACCTGAAAGTCGGCCAGCTTTTGTTTCAGAGCTTCCGCATTGTCGGGAAGTTGCAGATTGAGCATGGTGCGACGCTGGTGGGCTTCAATTCGCTCCACGTTGATCTGCTTCAAACTACCCGAAGCAAGCACTCCCCCGGCCAGTTCGAGAATCTGGCCCAGCCCTTTTTCTCCGTTCAACTCATAAATCGCGGGCCGATGCACCATTCCTTCCACCGAAACCTGCGAACCGACCGGTGGAACCAGAATGGTGTCGCCCGGCAGCAGGCGGTCGGAGTTCGAGCGAACGCCTCGCAGCAAGAAGTCATACAGATCAATCTCGCGAACCAGTTGTTTGCCGCGGTACTGTCGCAGAATACGCAAGGACCCGCGACTGGTCGGGCCTCCTGCGGCGTACAAGGCACTGAGCGGAGTGGATAACGAGCTTACATCGTAGGCGCCGGGACGCTGCACGTCGCCAACCACATACACGCGCACACTGCGCAGCCGACCCAAAGAAATCTCTACACGCTCTTCCCGAAATTGCGTACCGAGGGCCTTCTGAATGGCACTTTGCGCCTGCGCAATGGTAAGTCCGTCGAGCGTGATCGTTCCCGCCTCTGGAAGCGCGATCTGCCCCTGACGGTCAATC
>JARLFX010000206.1 GCA_031296355.1 Acidobacteriaceae bacterium | reverse complement strand
TCATTCTCCTGGGGTCTGTTAGTTGCTCAATGCATTCTGTTGAATCTGGTTGGCGAAAGACTCGGTGAGCGGAGTGTTCGCGACAATTTCTGCGCTGGTTTCGCGGTAGATCTGGCGTAGCACCTGCATGCCGCTTGCATCTATATATGTGACCTCACGCAGATCGACGGCCATGTTCTGAACGCGGTGAGAGAGCGCAAACTCTGCCCATGCCACGATCAGTTCATCTGACCAGGGTCCGACGATTCTGCCTTCTAGCTTGAGAACGACGGATTTTGGATATTCCTGAAATGTGATTCGTAACGTAAGCTGGCTCATCCTTTGCGCGCCATGCTAGTGATAGAGCACGTGGCATACCAAACTTGATGCCGTTCGCAAGGAGATACGTATCAATCGGAAAACAGGAGGGATAACTCAGAAGTGCAGCATCAGGCAGGGCGCGCGATGCAGACGAAGTGACGAAGATGACGAGACGAAATATCGTCACGGTGACTACATATAGTCGCTACGCTCAATATGCAGCTTCTTCAACTTCGAGTTCAGCGTGGTGCGTTTCAGGCCAAGCCGCTCGGCTGCACCGTCGGGGCCTCCAATCATTCCCTTGGTCTCACGCAGCACACGCAGTATGTGTTCACGCTCTGCGGTATGCAGACTTGGATCGCTCGAAAGCTCATCTGCCTGCGGGGTGTCTTCTTCCATCTCCAGCTCGGCCAATGGCACATATAGATCGGTGCCGCGCGACAGGATAACGGAGCGCTCGATGAAATTTTCCAGCTCGCGAATGTTACCGGGCCAGTTGCTGCGCACCAGGGCGTCCATCGACTCTTGCGGAATATAAGAGATAGCCCGGCCCATGCGGCGGCAGTGTTTATCCACAAAATGGCGCACGAGCATGGGAATATCGCTGCGGCGGTCACGCAGCGGCGGCGAAACGATTGGAAACACTTTCAGGCGGTAGTACAGATCACTGCGAAACAGGTGTTGTGCCACCAGCGATTCCAGATCACGATTGGTTGCGGCCACCAGTCGAACGTCTATCGGAATGCTGTGTGTGCCACCCAGCCGCTCAATCTCACGCTCCTGTAGTGCGCGCAGCAGTTTGGGCTGCAGGTCGAGAGGAAGCTCACCGATCTCATCCAGAAACAGTGTTCCTTCGTGGGCGAGCTCAAGCCGGCCCATCTTGCGCGCGATAGCTCCGGTGAATGCGCCCTTCTCGTGACCGAAGAGTTCGCTCTCCAGCAGGCCGGCAGGGATGGCGGCGCAATTGAGCTTGATGAAGGTGCGTTCGCGACGTGGGCTGAGGCGGTGAATGGCACGGGCGAGCAGCTCTTTGCCTGTGCCGGTTTCCCCCTGGATCAGAACGGTGGCGTTGGTCGGCGCGACGGTTTGTACGTCTTTCAATACGTGCTTCAGTCCAGAGCTCTCACCAACAATGTCTTCAAAGTTGTGTTCGAGATTAAGTTCTTCTTCCAGGTACTGCTTCTCCTGCGTCAGCTTGTCGCGCAGGCTGGCGATCTGGCGGAAGGCGAGCGCGTTATTCACGGCCTTGGCAATCTGCCCGGCCAATTGGCCCAGCATGTGAACTTCACGTTGCGAGAACGCTGCTTCGGTGCGACTGGCCACGGCGATTGTGCCTACGGATTTGCCTTGGTCGACGAGCGGCACCCAACAGCCTGACTGCATATGCCGCTCGGCCAGGTGGCTCATGGTCTCAACGGCAAAGGGTGAATCATTCAGACGGTTTAGTAGTACGGGTTCGCGGGTGCGGAAAGCAGCACCGGCAGGGGAGTTATCAAGGGGAACGATAGTGTCGGTGTTGGCCCCAATGGGTTGGCCGGCTCCAGCTTCAAGAAACTGTACTCGCAGTCCGCCAGAGACGGGATCGGGCAGGCCGAGTGTAGCGCAGTCGTGCGGCACCACATCGCGGATGCTGGCAGAGATGGCGGAGAGCATTTTACGGATGTCGAGGTTTGCCAGCAGGACGCTGCTCAACTGCAACAGCAGCGCCTCTTCTGCGCGCTTGCGGTCAGTGAAGTCGCGGGTTACTTTGGCGAAGCCCGTCAGGTCATGGTGCTGATCTCGAATCGCGGTGATGACGATGTTGGCCCAGAAGCGCGAACCGTCTTTGCGGATACGCCAGCCTTCCGTTTCGAACCGGCCACTGGCTGCGGCAATACGAAGCTCTTCATGCGGCTTCTTTTGCTCCAGTTCATCGTCGGGATAGAAGATGGAGAAGTGGCGGCCGATGATCTCATCGGCGCTATAGCCCTTGATGCGTTCAGCGCCGGGATTCCACGTGGCCACATTGCCCTCGGGATCAAGCAGGAAAATCGCATAGTCCTTCACGCTGTCGATAATGGAACGCAGTTGCTGATCGCTGCGGCGGAGCAGTTCCTGCGCTGTGCGCTGGGCGGAGACGTCGCGGATAAAGCTGAGGACGAGGGGCCCCTGGGGGGACTCGATCGGTCGCAGCATGATATCGACTGCAAGTTCGGTGCCGCTTTTGCGCAGGCCGAAGAGGTTGAGGCCTGCGCCCATGGCGCGGAGGCGGGGGTGCGCGTTGTAGTTATCGCGCTTGACCGGGTGCCCGCTACGGAATCTCTCAGGCACGAGGATCTCTATCGGCTGGCCCAGCAGTTCTTGCGGGCCGTAACCGAACATCTCTTCTGCCTGCAGATTGTTGCCGCGAATCCTGCCCTGCGCATCGGTGACGAAGATGGCATCGGGCGAGAGATTAAACAGCTTTTCGAACATCTCCGGAGAGGAGATCGCTTGGTTGTGAGGTACCAGGGGAAGAACCTCCATATTGGGCCGGTACAACTGTAGAAGCTTGGTATCTGATTCTTGTAGCTGCTTATCTGATTCAACCGATATGAGATAGGTTGTGGTGAATCCCAGACTAAACGGATTAACAGGAAAAGGCTCAGGAAAAACACATTTCCCAAGCCTTCAAAAGTCAAAGATGTTGTTTTGGTTGCGGGGGTTGGATTTGAACCAACGACCTTTGGGTTATGAGCCCAACGAGCTACCGGGCTGCTCCACCCCGCTCTTTGATTCTATTGTGTTTGCGGTATGGAGTCAATGTAAGGCAGGCGCATAGCGAAACGCTTCGATATGCAGGATTTACAGGGCTGCGAGCACATCCGCGGGTTCGGGACGGACGCGAAAATCTGCATGCACCTCAGAGAAGCGGATGATGTTGTCCTGGCCTATGACGAAGACGGCCGGCAGGGGTAGGCGCCAGCTCTGCTCGCCGTTGACGAAGGGGATGTTGACCATGATGCTGCGGTAGTGGAGGCGGTGATAGTCCGGCACGGTGTAGGCGATGCCGAACTTCTCGGCCAGGGCGCAGGCGGGGTCAGTCAGCACGGCGAAGGGCAGCGAGTGCTGCTGCACGGTGAAGTCGTTCTGGCGCTGCATCTGCGGGGAGACGGCGACGAAGAGGGCGTTGCGCTGGCGCAGGTCGGGGTACAGGTCGCGCCAGATCTCGAGCTCGGTGACGCAGTAGGGGCACCAGCGTCCGCGGAAGAAACTCAATACCATCGGGCCAAGTGCGAGCACGTCGGTTGAATGAACCAGCTTGCCGCTGGCATCCATCAGTTCAAATTCGGGGGCGAGCGCGCCGGGCTTGAGGATGCGGTCTTCGATGCCAGAGTTGAAGAGCTCGATCACGGCCTGCTCCGATACGGCGAGCCGGTCCGCTGGAACAAGCCTGCGCGTGTTCGCGGTGATGGCGTCGAGCTGATCCTGGAGCGTCTCCGTGATGCTCATGCTGCTATTTTCGCACTTCCCATTCAGCGCGGCGTGAAGATTTGGTGAGATCGATGCGGAATGATTTTCTTTGTGATGTTCGTCACGGTATGAAGTGGATGCAACCCGGGTCTCAGAAGCGAGACCCGGGGCACCCGCTTTTGTGATGATTTACGCGGCGATTTCGGTGCCGTCTTCCGCGAGTTGGAATGAGGTTACGTTCTGGGAGAAGCCGTGGGTGAGATCGAGATCAGTGTGTTGCAGGTTGGTGGACGCGAGCTGCAGGGCGTAGATCAGGACGCCGGCGCGGCGCGGCTCGATGCGGTTGCCGGCGAGCGCGGAGACGACGAGCGAGACCGCGATCTGCACGGCGTTGGCGTCTTCGAGCAGAGGAAGCTCAAGCGCGACGGGCGCGAAGGCAGGTTCCGGCGGCGGCAACGCGGGCTGATTGGCAAGGCGCTGCTCGCGGGTGCGGCTGAGCGTGTGAAAGTAGCAGAAGGGCTGGCCGCGCAGTGCGGAGGCCTCGCATTTGTATCCGTTGGTCTTGATGTGGTGACATTCGTTGATC
>JARLFX010000025.1 GCA_031296355.1 Acidobacteriaceae bacterium | reverse complement strand
TTCAAAAAGATCCAGGGCAGCTAAAGTTCTGGGCAATGCGATTTTCCTCACGCACAGCCTGCTGGTAAATCGCCATTGTTAACCGCGATTGTTGCCGAGAGGCGCGGCCAGAGCCTGGCGCAGGTACGGAATCAGGCTGTCGATACTCCGTGACAAGAAGCCGCAGTGCTGCGGCTTCCTGCCACGGTTACTGGTGGGGATGCGATGGGGTGAGTTTGATGAGCCAAATATCATTGGTGCGAAGTGGAAGGTCGCACTGATAGGCGCCATTTTTAATTTCCTGCTCGGTAACTGTTTCTGCACGACCTGAACTGGCATTCTGTAGAAGCTCCACTTGTTTGCGCGTGAGCTGGTGCGGAGCGCCCATGTGAAGATATGCGGTGTAGGCATCGTTGCGCTGATATCCGACGGTGTAGGCGCTGATGCGATAACGTCCTATGGGCAGGTGATGCAATTCGATATGCAGGGTGCCTTTATTGGCAGCGGGCAATTCGTTGCGGTAGAAGCTCTGGTCTGTCTGGCCGGTAGGTGGAACAACTGGAGTGTAGTCCCAGACCAGAGCCTGAACGCTGCCATCGGCAGAGCGTGTGACCCAGGACTGAGGATCATTGCTCTGCACATCCTGCTCGCCGAGTTGGGCCAGGAAGCGATAGGCGTAATAGGCGGGCTTGCGGATTCCCTGAAGATTGAGCAGTCCGAAGCCTCCATGGAAGGGCCTGAAAGCTGGGCCATTTTCTTCGAAGATGTCGGTAAAGGTCCAGTAGGACATGGAGTCGACATACGGAGAGGCGCGTTTGATCTTGTCGAGGATAAAACTTGCCTCATGATACTGATCGTGCATCGGATCCGTGGGTGTGTAAGACGAACTCCACTCGGTGAAGTGTAGTTCCATGCCGGGGCGGCCGGAGTGCTGGAGAAGCTCGCGGGAGTGTTGCATGCGTCCGCTTACGGCATCGGGGGCTGGATCAAGGATGGTGCCGGCACTACCGTCTGCATCCAGAAATCCTTTTGTCACGCCGTAGGCGTGTGAGGCCACAAAGTCCGCCGGCACATGATTGGCAACGACGTATTTTTCAAACGCCGTTTCAAAGGCAAAGGGAATTGCGGATGCGGGGCCGCCGACGCGACAGCCTGGGCACTCCGCCTTGATAGCTTCTGCGGTGTTCTTGTATAGCGCAAGATAATCATCGAGTGAGCCGGTAAAGAAGAGGTTGTGCAGATCGGGCTCATTCCATACTTCGAAGTACCATTTCTGGATTTCATCGGAGCCGTAGCGGTCTTTGAGATGGGCGACGAGAGCATGAATGAGGGCCGACCATTTTGCAGAGTCCTTGGGGGGAGTGATGTTTCCTTTCCACCAGAAGATGGTTTTCGAGCCGCTGGCAAGTTGCGAAGGCATGAACGTTAGTTCGACGAATGGGCGGATGTGCTGTTTGAGCAGGGTGTCGTAGAGGGCATCCACATACTGGAAGTTATACTCAGGATTGCCCTTTGCGTCTTCACGGTATACGCCCATATCGTCATGCAGAATACCGTGCATGCGGATGTATTGAAAGCCGATTTCGCTTTGGACGGTTGCGAGCTGTTGCTGCCAATCTGCGCGGAGGCCTTCATTGGCGCGGCCAGCGCCCACCACGCGAAGCGGAACCTGAGTGTGCGGGCCAACAGGATGAGAGATATCGGCAACGACAGTGCGAGACTGCGCTCCAGCCAGACCGGACAGGCCCATGCTGCTTAGGGTGGCGAGAGTTGCGATGCACTTCCTGAGTTTGAACATTTCTCGATCCTTATGGTGGTGGGGTGAGGCGGCCTAGATGGAAAAGAGAATCTGCTGCAGGTTTAACCAAACAATCTGCTGGTTGGTCAGGGAGTGATTATACGGGGCGTATGTTTCCCTGGACAGTCTTGGAATAATTTTCATGATGAATTTGATATAGATTCGTAGAAAACTCTTATATATGCCAAAGTATCTTGACACGCGTACCTCGTTGTAGATAGTTTTATCGCGTCGTGAATTATATGGTGAGCTCGCAGCCATGCCGCAAAGTTGGGCGTCTGGCTTGGGGAGAATTCCAGTGTCCAGAGCCTTGGTGATCTGCTGGTTTCATGCCCTTGCGTTGAAGGAATATGCTGAGACGGTACTTTAGGCTGCGACTTGAAAACGGAGTGAGAGAACAAAAGATGCTGAAGCGTTTTGGTGTGTTGGCTGCTTTTTCAATGGCGGTGTTATTGGTTCCCGCTCTCCGGCTTACAGCCCAGACGCAGGCGACGGTTACTGTCGACTTACAGGAGAAGAAATCGGCGGTTAGTCCAACTCTTTATGGCCTGATGACGGAAGAGATCAACTACTCGTATGACGGCGGGCTCTATGCGGAGTTGGTCAGGAATCGGATATTTCGGTCGGACTGGACGGGCATCCTGAATTGGTCGCTGGTTGAGAAGTGCCACGCTCACTTGAATGTTGCAACGGACGAGGCGGACGGGCCAACCACCGCGCTGCCACGGAGCGTTAAGCTGACCGTGACGAAAGCGTCCCCTGAAAGCCCTGCGGGTATTTTGAACGAAGGGTACTGGGGAATGGCAGTACGTCCGAATGCCGGTTACACCGGATCGTTTTTTGCGAAGAGCGACCAGCAGGAGCCGTTCCCTGTACGTGTTGCCCTGGTCAATGACAGGTCTGGGGCCGTCATCTCAGGGGCAACGGTTACGGTAAGCGGTACTGGATGGAAGCAGTACGCATTTACGCTGCAGGCGGGGAAGGTTCTGCCTTCATCGGACAATCACCTTGAGGTGACGGTGGATAGGCCCATGACGCTATGGCTGCAGCTTGTCTCCTTGCTCCCGCCGACCTATCACGAAAGGCCGAACGGCACACGGATCGACATCATGGAGAAGCTGGCCGCCATGCACCCTTCCTTCCTGCGCTTTCCGGGAGGGAACTACGTAGAGGGTGGCCGTATCTCGGAACGGTTCGATTGGAAGAAAACCATCGGGCCGCTGGCTTATCGCCCAACGCATCAAGCTCCCTGGAGCTATTGGTCGTCAGACGGTATGGGCTTGCTTGAATTTCTTGAGTGGTGCGAAGACTTGAAGATGGAGCCCGTTCTTGCGGTTTTTGCAGGCTATTCGCTGAATGGTGAGGTCGTGAAACCAGGGCCTGCGCTTGAGCCCTACGTGCAAGATGCACTGGATGAGATCGAATACGTCACTGGAGGAGCCAACACAAAGTGGGGGGCGATCCGGGTTCGCGATGGGCATCCTGAGCCCTTTCAACTGCGTTATGTCGAGGTTGGCAACGAAGACTTCTTCGATAAGGCAAAGACATACGACGGGCGGTTCGCGCAGTTCTATAAGGCCATCAAGTCTCGATATCCAAAGCTGCAAGTGATTGCTACCGAAAAGGTGGAGGGAACTGTTCCTGATGTAGTCGACGATCATTACTACAGGACCGCGCTGGGCATGTTTGATGAATCCAGGCATTACGATAAGGCCGACAGGAAAGGGACGAAGATATTTATCGGAGAATGGGCTACGCGGGAGGGAAGCCCGACTACGAATTTCGGTGCGGCTTTGGGGGACGCTGCCTTCATGACCGGTATTGAGCGGAACAGCGATCTGATTGTGATGGCTGCTTACGCACCGCTCTTCGTGAACGTCAACCCAGGTGGTATGCAATGGTGGGGCAATCTGATTGGCTATGATGCGCTCAATAGTTACGGGTCGCCAAGCTATTACGCGCAGGTGATGTTCTCTTCTTGCCTGGGCGATTACACTCCGGTTTCCTCTGTTACTGATGCTGGGGACAAATTTTTCTACTCGGTAACGGCATCAACACAGGCAAAAAAAGTATGCCTGAAGCTCGTGAATGCGTCATCGGCTGAGCAAGCGGTCACTGTGCGAGTGAAGGGACTGGGCGCAGGAGAGTCTGCGGCTCGCGTCCAGACGCTAAGCGCAAAATCTGTGCGGGCGACAAACACCATTACAGATCCGAATCGGATCGTTCCGGTATCCTCGTCGATCAAGGTCCAGGGAGAGCAACTTCCAGTTACCATGCCGCCTTACACTATTGAAGTTTTCGAAATAACGCGGCCGTAGCGACGACGAGAGTTGGATGCGGGAACATGTTTGATATCTCGATTTCAAATATTCGGAGCACTCTGGCAACGCTGTTCTGTTTCGCTTGGATTGCATCTGCATCGGGAGGGAGGGCCCAGGCGGTTGCTCCCGCTGATTTGGCAGGTTCAACGGTTGCGAGATCGCATGCTGGAGGCGCACCTCGCGAGCGTATTCTGCTTGATTCCGGTTGGAAGTTCCACAAGTACGATGCGACAGAAAAAGCCGACGACCTGATCTACGACGTGCGGCCAGAGCTCAAGGAAAAAGTTGATTACACAGTTGCCGATGCAAAGCCGACGGAGGCCGTCAAGATAGAGGAAAAGCAAGAAGTTCTCAAGCCGTGGATACTGCCTACCGGGAACGATTTCATTAAAGATCCGTCGAGGCGTTATCGCCGGCCTGCAGGAGATCTGGGGGGGAGCTTCCCGTTTGTTCAGGCAAAATTCGACGATAGCGCATGGGAGAGTGTGACACTGCCCCACGATTGGGCGATTCAGGGGCCATTTTATACAGGTGTGAATCCCAAGGTGGGTGGGGATATGGCGCATCTGCCTGTTCCCGGCGTTGCATGGTATCGAAGAAAACTTGATATTTCTGCGGGAGATGTGGGCAAATCCATCTATCTGGATGTGGATGGCGCGATGTCTTATGCCATGGTCTGGTTGAACGGGCATCTCGTTGGAGGTTGGCCGTATGGCTACACATCATGGCGAGTGGACCTGACGCCGTATATTGTGCCGGGTGGAGAGAATCAATTAGCCATACGCCTGGATAATCCAGCAGAATCATCTCGTTGGTATCCGGGCGGCGGAATCTATCGCAACGTCTGGCTTGTTAAGACGCAGCCGATTCACGTTGGCCATTGGGGCACATACCTGACGACGCCGCAGGTTTCCATTTCATCTGCCACGGTTGATCTGGCAGTGACCCTCAACAATGACGCAAAATCCGCGGCGAAGGTTGGTGTTGCTACCCAGATTTATCTGCTGGATGCTTTTGGGGAGAAGACTGGCAGTCCGGTAGCCAGCATTGCCCCTAGGGACACGGTGATCGCAGCGGAGGCGCACGCCACGGTGAAGGGAACGGTGGCCATTGCCAATCCCAAACTATGGGGGCCACCGCCAACCCAGGTTCCCAATCTCTATGTAGCGGTTACTACAGTATCTCAGGATGGAAGACTGCTCGACAGCTACGAGACGCGGTTTGGACTGCGCAGCCTGCGCTTCGATGCCAAGAAGGGGATCCTGGTCAACGGAGAGCATATTGTCATCCAAGGCGCGAACCAGCACAGTGATCTGGGGGCTTTAGGAATGGCCTTCAATACTCGTGCGGCTGAGCGGCAGCTTGAACTTTTGCGAGAAGCTGGATGTAATGCGATCCGTTTATCCCACAATCCGCCAGCGCCAGAGCTTCTCGAGTTGTTGGACCGCATGGGTTTTCTGGTGGTAGATGAGATTTTTGACACCTGGGAGAAGAAGAAGCCGGCGCTGGATTTTCACCTCATCTTCCCGGATTGGTCGGAGCAGGATCTGCGTGCGATGATTCGCCGCGACCGGAATAGTCCTTCGGTGATCTTGTGGAGTTTCGGCAACGAGGTGGGTGAGCAATACTCCGGAGAGGATGGCGCAGCTGTGGCAAAGCGGCTGATCGGTATCGTGAAGGATGAAGACCCGTCACGGCTCGCTACTGCGTCACTGAACTATGCCAAGCCTGATATGCCCATGCCGGGAGTGCTGGATGTAATCAGCCTGAATTACCAGGGCGAAGGGATCCGGAATGGAGAAGCATATTCCGGGCTTCAGGGGATAAGCGCACCACCGCTATTTTCGGCCTTCCATAAAAAATTTCCCGGCAAGGTGATTCTGAGCAGTGAGAACGCAGCGACTGTGAGCAGCCGTGGGGAGTACCAGTTTCCCGTGTACAAGGGGAACAGCGCGCCGGTAAAGGATGGGCAGGGAGGCGATCGAAAGACACACCAGGTCAGCGCTTATGAGTTGTATACAGCGCCGTTTGGCGCCTCTCCCGATAAGGTGTTCGCAACCGAAGACAAGAATCCCTTCGTCGCAGGCGGATTCGTGTGGAGTGGATGGGATTATCTTGGAGAGCCAACTCCGTACTACTCGTCGCGCAGCTCTTATTTTGGGATCATCGACCTGGCTGGGTTCAAGAAGGACCGCTTCTACCTTTATCAATCACGCTGGCGTCCAGACCTGCCCATGGCTCATATCCTGCCGCACTGGACATGGCCGGAACGCGTTGGAAAGATAACGCCGGTGCATGTGTTTACATCGGGCGATGAGGCGGAGTTGTTCCTGAACGGTAAATCGCTGGGACGAAAGAAAAAAGAGCCCTATGAGTATCGCTTGCGTTGGGATGACGTGGTCTATGAGGCCGGTGAATTGAAGGTTGTGGCCTACAAGCAAGGCAAGGAGTGGGCGGAAGACAGCGTGAAAACCGCAGGCGCACCAGAGAGGCTGGAACTCACTGCCGACCACCATCTCATTCATGCGGATGGCCGCGACTTGGCCTTTGTGACAGTAAAAGTATCCGACAAGGGTGGACTGATGGCACCGCGCGCTAACAATCATATTCAGTTCATGATCGATGGTCCAGGAGAGATCGTGGCCACGGATAACGGTGATCCAACCAGCGTTGTTCCGTTTCCGTCGCATGAACGCGATGCCTTCAACGGGCTTTGCCTGATGATTGTTCGCAGTAAGCCGGGAGAGCAAGGAGAAATCACACTCACAGCAAAATCCGGGTCGCTTCAGCCAGCTTCGCTTACCTTACTCAGCGTCCCTTCTGGAGAGCGAGTGGAAACACACAAAATTCTTTATCAGCACTAAGATAGCGCAGTCGATGCTGCGGATTTAACGCCTTAAACTTGTCTTAATTTCACTGTGTACCGAGGGGATGAAGCAATGACGGAAGCAACGAAGAGTGGACAGCCAGCTTATAAGAATTCCAGCCTGCCTGTGGCAGAACGCGTTCAGGATCTGCTTGCGCAGATGACGCTGGAAGAAAAGGCCGAGCAGATGATGTGCGTCTGGATGGAGAAGGCGCAGAAGTTGGTCGACGAGAATGGTGATTTCGATCTGGCCAAGGCGGAGGCCGCTTTCGGCCATCGCAACGGACTGGGCCAGGTAGGCCGCCCAAGCGATGCAGGCAAGGGCAAGAAGGCACGCCAGATGGCCGAGCTGACCAACACGATTCAGAAGTATTTTATGGAGCGAAGCCGCCTGGGCATTCCGGTGATTTTCCATGAAGAGTGTTTGCATGGACACGCTGCACCGGATGGAACGAGCTTCCCGCAGCCTGTCGCGCTGGGAGCGACCTTCAATCCTGCACTGGTCGAGGAGCTATACACCATGACGGCGCATGAAGCCCGTTCGCGGGGCACGCATCAGGCGCTGACGCCAGTGGTGGATGTGGCCCGTGAGCCACGCTGGGGCCGTGTGGAAGAGACGTTTGGCGAAGATCCGTTTCTGGTTTCGCGCATGGGAATAGCAGCTGTTAAGGGATTTCAGGGGGACGCCACCTTCAAGGATAAGAAGCGAGTTATCGCCACACTGAAGCACTTTGTGGCCCACGCGCAGCCAGAGGGTGGCCAGAATTGCGCGCCGACCGATGTGTCGATGCGCACCTTGCGCGAGGTGTTTCTATTTCCGTTCAAGGAGGTATTCGAAAAGGCCAATGCGCGCAGCGTGATGGCTTCGTACAACGAGGTAGACGGTGTTCCCTCGCACGCCAGTAAGTGGCTGCTGCGAGACGTATTGCGCAAGGAGTGGGGATTTACCGGATTTGTTGTCTCTGACTACTACGCAATCTGGGAGTTGAGTTATCGCCCCGATACACATGGGCACTTTGTTGCCGGAGATAAGAAGGAGGCCGCGCGGCTGGCGGTGAAGGCGGGAGTGAATATCGAATTGCCAGATCCGGACTGCTACCTGAATCTGATTGAGTTGGTTCGGGAAGGGAAGCTGCAGGAGTCGGAACTGGATGAGCTGGTTGCACCGATGCTGGCGGCAAAGTTTGAACTGGGACTCTTCGACGATCCGTATGTTGATCCGGATCACGCTGATGCTATCGTGGGCTGCGCTGCGCACAACCAACTTGCGCTGAAGGCTGCACACGAGGCCATCACGCTGCTCAAGAATGAGGGCAACATCGCGCCGCTTGATTCGAAGAAGATCAAGACGCTTGCGGTGATCGGGCCGAACGCCAATCGCAGCCTGTTGGGCGGCTATAGCGGCGTGCCGAAGTATAGTATTTCGGTGCTCGACGGAATCAAGGAGAAGGTCGGGGACAGCGTGAATGTTGTTTACTCCGAAGGCTGCAAGATCACCGTGGGCGGAAGCTGGCAGGAAGATCCAGTTAGAGCGAGTGATCCAGTCGAAGATTCCAGGCAGATCGCTGAAGCGGTTGAAGTCGCCAAGCAGGCTGATGTGATCGTGCTGGCCATTGGCGGCAACGAGCAGACTTCGCGCGAAGCCTGGTCGACCTTCCACATGGGCGACCGCACCAGTCTGGATATGGTGGGTAAGCAGCAGGAGCTGGTCGATGAGATGCTCAAGCTGGGGAAGCCGGTCATCGTTTTCCTGTTCAATGGACGGCCGTTGTCAATCCGTTCGGTTGCCGAGAATGTTCCGACGATCTTTGAGTGCTTCTACGTGGGGCAGGAGACGGGGCGCGCGGTTGCTAATATTCTATTCGGCGATGTGAATCCCGGTGGTAAGCTGCCGATCTCGATTCCGCGCTCGGTAGGGCACATTCCCGCCTTCTACAATCACAAGCCCTCGGCGCGCCGCGGTTATCTCTTCGACAAGGTTTCGCCGCTTTTCGCTTTCGGCTATGGACTGAGCTACACCACCTTTGAAATCGGCAATGCGCGTCTGGATAAGTCGACGATCAACGTGGCGGAAAGCACGCAGCTTACTGTCGAGGTGAAGAACACCGGCACGCGCGCAGGCGCTGAAGTGGTGCAGATGTACATCCGCGATCTGATTAGCTCGGTCACGCGTCCGGTGAAGGAGTTGAAGGGATTCAAAAAGGTGTGGCTGGAGCCGGGTGCATCGACTACTGTCAGCATCGAGATCACGCCTGACCTGCTCAAGTTCTACGACATCAATATGGACTATGTTGTGGAGCTGGGCGAGTTCGAGATAATGGCCGGCAATTCTTCGCGCGATGAAGATCTGACCAAACTTATATTACAGGTAACCGCATAGCCGGATGCAGGCAGCGGCGCTTTCTCTGCGAAGAACGCGCCGCCTGCAACTCCAATAGCGATGTACATAACAAAGGTTAATTTCTACCGGCGGCGAAAGAGAGAAAAATCAATGAGCGGTACGCACGCGGGACTTTCCTTCAAAGAAAAATTCGGGTATGGGCTTGGCGATATGGCTGCCAACTTCGTGTTTCAGGCTTTGATGGCGCTGCAATTGAGCTTTTACACTGACACGTTTGGATTGACTCCGGCTCAGGCGGGAACGATGTTTCTGATCGTTGGCCTGGGCATGGCAACGCTCAACCCCGTGATGGGTATTATTGCTGACCGCACGCATACTCGCTGGGGAAGTTTCCGCCCCTGGCTGCTGTGGACCGCGGTTCCGTTTGGCGTGATTGGCGTGCTGACCTTTACCACCCCCAATCTGAGCGTTTCCGCGAAGCTGATCTATGCCTGGGTTACCTATCTGCTGCTGCGCCTGATCTACACCATGAATAATGTGCCCTATGCCTCGCTGATGGGCGTGATGTCCGATGACCCGGATGAGAGGACCAGCATCTCCTCTTACCGTCAGTACTTTGCTAACGGTGCAGGCTTTATCGTAACGAGCCTGGCGATTCCCATGGTGGTTTTTCTGGGACGCGGCAATAGTGCGCGTGGATACCAGTTGACGATGGGTATCTTCTCTGTGACTAGCGTGGTGATGTTCCTGATCGCTTTTGCCGTAAGCAAGGAACGAATCCATCCCGATCCGGAGCAGATCTCTTCGGTGGCGCAAGACCTTTCCGATCTGATACACAACGGCCCATGGGTTGCGCTCTTTCTGGTAACCACTTTTTACTTTGCGGCATTGGCGATTCGCGGCAGCATCATGCTGCCCTACTTCAAATATTGCGCGGGCAACCAGTTACTCTTCAGTTGGTTTAGCGGCTTCGGACTGACGGCACTCCTGATCGGCGTAGCCTGCTCGACAGCGCTTACACGGCGTATGGGGAAGCGCACGCTCTTCATCTGGAGCATGGTGCTGACCGGCCTTTTGAGTATGGCCTTGCTCTTCTTTCCGGCAACCGCCACCGTTCCGATCATTGCTCTGGAAGTACTGCGGCAGTTTGCGTATGGCTGTTCGGGGCCGGTACTGTGGGCCATGATGGCTGACGTTGCCGACTTTGGTGAATGGAAGACCGGTCGCCGCGCAACAGCTACCGTAACCTCAGCGGTGGTCTTTGCGCTGTGGGTTGGGCTGGCGCTGGGCGGTGCACTGGCTGGATGGTTGCTCTCCTTCTATGGCTATCAGCCTAATCACATGCAGACCGGGCATGCATTGCGGGGCATCCGACTGATCGCTTCGATCTACTCAGGCGGGGCTTTTCTCGCAGCCGCGGTTTGCCTGATTTTCTACGGCATCGATATGAAGACGAACTTAACCATTTCGCAGGAGCTTAGCGAGCGGCGCAGGAGCTTTGGCGCCTCCTAGAGGTGCCTCGGTGACCGCATCGAAGTTGGGATGCGGCCACCGAGGCCGAGATCTTTCGTTCCCTGTATCCAAGCATTTACAGAAGTGCTATAACCAACTTTCATCAGGAGCATTTATGTTGAATCGGCAGTTTGTGATCATAGCCTCCATGCTGGCGATGGCCACGGCCATGTACGCGCAGAGCCCCACCACGCTCAAGGATGCCTATCGGGGAGCCTTCTATATTGGTACGGCTCTCAACGCCGACCAAATTAAGGGCAAGGATGCGCGCGGAGTGAAGATTGTCACTGCTCAATTCAACTCCATCACCCCGGAAAATGCGCTCAAGTGGGAGCGCGTGCATCCCGAGCCAGATACTTACGACTTCTCGCTACCCGATCAGTTTGTAAAGTTTGGCGAGAAGCACCACATGTTCATCGTGGGTCATAACCTGGTCTGGCATAGGCAAACCCCTGATTGGGTTTTTCAGGATGCGCATGGAAACCAAATCAGTCGCGATGCGCTGCTCAAGCGACTGCACGATCATATTTTCACTGTAGTGGGACGCTACAAGGGGCGTATCCAGAGCTGGGATGTAGTGAACGAAGCTCTCAACGACGACGGTACGCTGCGCGAGTCTAAATGGCAGGAGATCATTGGTGAGGATTACCTGATCAAGGCCTACCAGTGGGCCCATGAGGCCGATCCATCAGCAGAGCTGAACTATAACGACTACTCTCTGGAGCAGCCTGCAAAGCGCAGCGGTGCCATCGCATTGATCGAGAAGCTTCAGGCCGCTGGTGTCAAGATCGCCGTTGTCGGAATCCAGGGGCACGACAGTCTGGATTGGCCCACTGAGGCGCTGGAGGATGAGACGATCAACGACTTCGCTAAACTCGGGGTCAAGATTGCCATTACGGAACTAGATATCGACGTTCTGCCGAATGTTTCCACGCACACTGCGGACATATCGCTGCACGTCAAGGCCGATCCGAAGCTGAATCCCTACGTACATGGCCTGCCGGATGCGGTGCAACAGAAACTGGCGATGCAATACGGGCGGCTCTTCCGCGTCTATATGAGGCATCGCGATGTAATGAGCCGCGTTACCTTGTGGGGTGTAACGGATGCTGATTCATGGCGGAACAATTGGCCAGTGGAGGGACGTACCAGCTATCCGTTGCTATGGGATCGTGCTGGAAAGCCGAAGCCAGCCTTTGACGCGGTTCTCCGCGTGGCTGCTCAGACAAATGGAAAGTAGAACTGTTTTAAGATGAGAGCAGCGGCCACAACGACGGCGTATTGCCATTGATTGAGATGCTGGCAATCGATGTACACAGGCATTTGGGCGAGGAACAAAACGGCTGTCGCTTGCTATCGTTTGCGAGTTGTAGGCAGCGTGGATTTGTTGTAGCCGGAATTTCGCTGTAGAGAAACCACGGCTGCACCGCGAAGACGAGCCAGGTCGCCCTCCGTCACAATCAACAGTCTAGGCGCAGAGCCGGCGAGAACGCCTTCGCGCATCTCTTCAAGCACCAGGGGACCAAACCGCTCCCATGAATCTACGATTGCTCCGGAGATAAGAATCACCTCAGGAGAGAGCGCGCTGGTAATCAATCGCAGGCCACGTCCAAGATGGTGGGCTTGTATCTCAATTGCGCGAACGGCTGCCGGATCATTTGCATCGGCGAGGCTGAGCAGGTCTTGTATGTTGCCGACGTGGTTACCGGTATTCTGCTCTTTATAGAAACGCAAGGCAGCGTTGGATGAGGCCAGTGTCTCCCAGCAGCCCCTGCGCCCGCATCCGCAGAGTACACCGTTGGCGTCTAACGAAATATGGCCAAACTCACCGGCCATGCCATTCAGGCCAGTCACAATATGCCCATTGGCGAGGATGGCTGCTCCTAATCCCTCTGAAATGGTGATGAGGACAGCATTGCGTACGCCGTCCATGTGGCCGAACCACAGCTCGGCGAGCAAGGCCGCGTTGGCAGCATTGTCGAGATCGACCTTTAAGCCCAACGACCGCTCAAGGGGAGCTTTGATGTTGTATCCAGTCCACGTGAGGTTTGGAGAAAGGATGAGGTTGTTGCTGATAGGGTCGACACGGCCAGGGAGGCTTACGCCGACACCTTCGAAGGTTTTGGCGGGGAACCGGGCCTGCATGGCGACCATGGCATCCGCGATGACCTGAACCGATCTCTTGGGGTCTGGCGTGATGCGACGCTGCTCATGTGCGAGAAGTCTGCCGTTCAGATCAACAACGGCCAGAATCGCTCTACCGGGGCGAATATCGGCGACAAGAATCACCAGATCTTCGTTGAGGGTGAGAAGCGTTGGCCGGCGGCCGCGAGGGCGGATGGCCGCAGCGCCTTCCGCAATCCATTTTTCATTGAGCAACTGCTCGACGATATTTGAGATGGTGCTTGGTTGAAGACCGGAAGCCCTAGCGACATCGGCTCTGGAGATGGGTTGTTGCGCGCGGACGATTTCCAAGACAACATCACGATTAATATCCCGTGCGGATTCGCTGGATGCTAACTCAACGTCGGGTAAATCCCCGCGTTTGATACCGCGGCGCGTCCGGCTATCAACCAGTTTCTCTTTGCGGACAGCCTGTCCGCGTTTGGAGAGCGCGGCTGGGTCTTCCGGTTCAGCAGAATTCGGTGGAATTGTACGCAAGGCTTTCTCCAGAGACTCTTTAGTATATCTTTTTCTGCCTGAACATAATCGAAGTCAAGAGGAAAAGTCCTTTTATGTCAATGCGGTGTAGCAAGATGAGCACTACCAATCGGTCAAAGTCCCATCCAATTTGCGGACAATGGGGAGGTAGGCGCGTTGGTATGGGTATTTGCTGGCAAGCGGCTCGTTGATCTCCACGCCCAGGCCCGGACGGTCGCCAGGATGCAAGAAGCCCGCTTCGAAGCGATAAGCATGCGGAAAGACCTCGTCAGTCAGCTTGCTGTGGTGCATGTGCTCCTGAATGCCGAAATTGTGGATTGAGATGCCGACATGCAATGCCGCTGACATGGCGACCGGGCTTAAGTCTGTAGCGCCATGGTAGCCGGTGCGAACCTGGTAGAGGGCTGCGAAGTCAGCTACCTTGCGAGCGTGCGTGATGCCACCGCCATGAACGACCGTCATGCGGATGTAGTCGATCAGTTGCTGCTCAATAAGCTCCTTGCAATCCCAGATGGAATTGAAGACTTCTCCGGTGGCAAGTGGTGTGGTTGTATGCTGCCGAATCAGCTTGAAGCCATCCTGTAGCTCAGCAGGGGTGGGGTCTTCCATCCAGAAGAGATGATAGGGTTCGAGGGATTTGCCCAGTCTGGCGGCTTCGATTGGAGTGAGACGATGATGCACGTCGTGAAGAAGATGGAGGTCTTCCCCTACAGCCACGCGAAGCTTCTCGAATAGCTTTGGAGCGAAATTGAGGTACTGTTCTGTAGACCAGAGGCTTTCGCCGGGGAGCCCCCTCTCTGCCGGCTCATAGGGCTTGCCGGCTTTGGGTACGCCGTAACTTGACGCTACACCGGGTACGCCAGCCTGCGCCCGCACGGCAAGATATCCATCACTTACATGCTTTTGAACAGAATCAATTGCCTCTTCTATGTCGCTACCGTTGGCGTGAGTGTATGCCAGGCAGCCTTGACGGCTCGCCCCGCCAAGCAAGTTATAAACGGGCGTGTTGAGGGCCTTTCCCTTGATGTCCCAAAGCGCCATGTCCACTGCTGCAATGGCGGTCATGGTGACGGAGCCGCGGCGCCAGTAGGTACCGCGGTAGAGATACTGCCAAATATCCTCAATCTGGGCTGGATCACGACCGATCAGGCAGGGGAGGACGTGTTCTTCGAGATAGGCGGCGACCGCAAGCTCGCGACCGTTCAGCGTGGCGTCGCCAAGGCCATAGATGCCCTCATCCGTATCGATGCGAAGCGTAACAAAGTTACGGTCAGGCGAACATATGATGAGGCGGGCTGCTCTGATCTTCATTGCATTCCTTCTATCAAGCTGTTTCGGCTACAGTGGTCATTTGTGAGCTCTATTGGTTCACTCCGGAAGCCATGAATCCCCCATCGACCGTGAGAATCTGCCCGGTGGTGAAGGTATTTGCGGGTGAAGCGAGATACAGCGCCGCAGCAACAAGCTCGTCCGCGTGGCCGAACCTGCTCATGGGGGTGCGCATTTTCAGTTCGATTCCGCGTGGGGAATCCAGAATCGCGCTATTGAGGGTTGTTGGAAATATGCCAGGGGCGATCGCATTGACAAGGACGTTGAAGGGCGCCCATTCAATGGCAAGCGACTGCGTGAGTGCGCCGACTGCAGCTTTGCTGGCACCGTAGGCAGCGACCTCGTGGAACGCTACGAAGGTGGAAAGGGAAGCGATATTGATGATCCTGCCTTCTCTGCGCTCCAGCATCGATTTGCCAAAAATTTGGCAAGCCCGCAATGTGCCCATGAGATTCACTTCGAATATCTCATTCCACATATCATCCGTGTACTCCAGCGTTGGAATCTTTCTGGTGATTCCCGCGCAATTCACGAGAATATCGACTGGCCCAAGAGCCCCAAGCACCGTCTCATGCAACTCATCGATTGAAGAGCGATTGCAGACGTCAACTGATTTTGCGAGTGACCGTCTTCCAATTTCTTCAATCTCTGAACTCATGATGTGCGTCGCGGACTCTGAGCGGGACGAGGCAACCACGTGAGCGCCAGCCCTGGCGAGACCGAGGGCGAGAGCGCGGCCAATTCCGGAGGTCCCCCCGATCACTACTGCAATCTTATTGTTAATGGACCACGGAGAGGTGGACGCCTCTGATTCTGCGACTATTATGGGGGCATCTTGAAGGCCGTTTATCGTATTCCCGCTCATTGTTTGACTCAAATCTCCATGCTTGATACCCAGGTTCCCAATGCGACAGGTATTTCAGGACATAGCAGGAGCAAAACTTTAATAATATAAAGGCCCGACCAAAAGGTCAGGAGCAAGTGATACAGCGCTGAATTTGCGCTTCTATTTCCTGTCATAACAGACCAGAGAGCAATTTCGAAATACAGTAGAAGAACGACGATGTCGATCTATGACGACAGTATCCTCAGTGAAGGCGCTGTCTTCCTGAAGGAGGGAGCCAGTTGCATGAGCAATCCTGTTGTCGTAGCGGACACAATATCCTCCATCCGCGATCCAATGGTTGCAGAACAGTTTCTCTCTCGCTTCCATGCGATCGAGATACTGTTCCTAGTTTACTTTGTGACGCGAACTTTTAAACGTGCAGAGGGAAAATACCTCTGTCTCGCATGAACAATAAAGAAAAAAAGTCTCTAATGTCAAGTATCGCTCATCCTGCTGCTAATCTGTTACTTTTCTATTCACCATGAATAAAATACAAAACTGGATATTTTGGGCGAGTCGAGACGGAAGCAGGTGGCCTGTGCAGGGAGGCGTTTTCATTCTGGCTGCGGTAGTGATGATTTTGGGTGCCGTGCGCTGTTGTGTGGCGGAGCAAGGCCACCGAAAGGGTGCGTACTATTCGGGGAGCTATAGAAACTTGTTGGTGGAGGCGGGATACCCGCAGGGGGAGATTGACAAGCGTATTGCCGCTTCGTTTGCCCAGCTCTTTCATGGTGACCCCAAACGCCAGACGGTCTATTTCGAATCTGGCCGCAATGCGAATGGCGCGCTGGCATACATTGAGGACATCGTCCATCAGGACGTGCGCACCGAAGGCATGAGCTATGGGATGATGATCGCCGTGCAGACGGGCCATAAGCAGGAGTTTGATGCGCTTTGGAACTGGGCGGTCACTCACATGCTTATTACGGATCCAAAGAACCCGCACCGTGGTTACTTTGCATGGTCTATGAACGCTGACGGGACGGCCCGTTCGTCCGGCCCAGCCACCGACGGCGAAGAGTACTTTGTTATGAGTTTGTATTTTGCTGCTCACCGCTGGGGCAATGGACAAGGCATCTACAACTATCAGTCCTTCGCGGATGTCATTCTGCGGGAGATGCGGCATCACGCAGTCTCGTCGGCCACTGGCCCGTTTCGTATTCACCCAGGGGATGCGCTCTTGGAGGTGAACAAAGCTACCTATGCTTCCTCTGGCCCGATGGTGGATGAGCAGACGGGGATGATTTGTTTTGTGCCAGCAAGCAGCGGCTGTTTCACCGATCCGAGTTATCAGCTTCCGGCGTTTTATGAGCTATGGGCGCTATGGGGACCCAAAGAGGACCGGGTCTTCTGGAAAAATGCAGCAGCCAGCAGCCGCAAGTTCTTTGTAAAGGCGGCGAACCCATCCACTGGATTATCGAGCGATTACGCAAATTTCGACGGCACTCCGCATCCGGTTGCGTGGAATCCGATGGCTGGAAATTTCTCATTCGACTCCTGGAGAACCGTGGCAAACTGGTCCATTGATCAGGTGTGGTGGGAGTCTAATCCGGATGCTAAGCAGCTTTCTAGCCGGATTCAACAGTTCTTTGTTTCGCAGGGGGTCAAGAGCTTTTCTGTGGAATATACGCTTGCGGGAAAGCCACTAAGCCGGAATCACTCTACGGGGTTGGTGGCGACGACCGCGGCCGCAGGTCTAGCCACCGACCTTACGCCTACATCAAAAGCGTTCATTGAGGAGTTCTGGAACTCTGCTGTGCCTGATGGTGGCGGACGTTACTACGACGGACTACTGTATATGCTCAGCCTGCTACAGGTGAGTGGGCAGTACCGTATTTGGATGCCGAACTCACATTGAGGATTGCAATATGCACCGAAAGTTTATGACTCGTGCAAGCGTGAATCTGCAGCGGCGGATTCGCGGACTTTTTTTACTCATAAATTTCACGCTAATGACTACAGGAGCTCATGCGCTTGGAGACGCGCACTATGTGTCATTTATTCCGACCCAGGGAAGCTTTACTCTTGCCGATGGGGAATACACCGCGGCGATCGTAGTGGACAGGAACGATTGGGCTGGAGTGCTGCGAGCGGCAGGTGACTTATCGCAAGACATCGAACGAGTGACGACTGTACGACCGCGTCTGCTGAGCGACACATCTGCTTCGAAGGGGAGCCAGATAGTGATCATCGGGACGATTGGCAAAAGCGCCTTGATCGATAGTCTGATCAGCAGCGGCAAACTCGACGTTTCTGCCGTCAAGGGGAAATGGGAGTGTGCAGTGAGTACGATCATCGACGCGCCTTTGCCGGGAGTGGCGCGGGCGCTGGTGATTGCAGGCAGCGACAAGCGGGGGACAATCTTCGGTATCTACGATCTTTCGGAGCAGATTGGGGTTTCACCCTGGTACTGGTGGGCCGATGTGAGAGTGCCTCAGCATAAAGCGCTCTACGTTATGAAGGGACAGCACCTACAGTCAGAGCCCGCAGTAAAGTATCGAGGAATATTCCTCAATGACGAAGCGCCATCGCTCACTGGATGGGCTCACGAAAAGTTTGGAGGGCTGAACTCAAAGTTCTACGCCCATATTTTCGAGCTGTTGCTGCGGCTGAAGGCTAATTATCTCTGGCCAGCCATGTGGGGGAACGCGTTCAACGAAGATGATCCCGAAAATCCAAGGCTTGCCGATGAGTATGGAATCGTGATGGGTACCAGTCATCACGAGCCGATGCTTCGCAGCCAACAGGAGTGGAAGCGCCATGGATCGGGCCCGTGGAACTATGCCACCAACGCGAAGGAACTCCAGAGTTTCTGGCGGGCCGGTGTTGAGAGGAACAAGGATTATGAGAGCTCTATCACCATAGGCATGCGTGGCGATGGTGATATAGCCATGAGTGCAGGCAATGACATCGCCCTGCTCGAGCGGATCGTGCACGATCAACGGCAGATATTGAGCTCCATTTCGTCGCCGGTACTTAAGAAAGACATGCAGGTGTGGGCGCTCTACAAGGAAGTGCAGGGCTACTATGAGGGCGGAATGCGGGTGCCTGACGACGTGACGCTGCTCTGGTGCGACGATAACTGGGGCGACATCCGCCGGCTGCCGACGCCGGAAGAGCGTAAGCGGAGTGGCGGAGCCGGCATCTACTACCACTTTGACTATGTAGGAGATCCCCGCAATTACAAATGGATCAATACGAATCCAATTCCCAAGGTGTGGGAACAGATGCATCTGGCACTCGAGTATGGAGCGGACCGGCTCTGGGTTGTAAATGTAGGCGATCTCAAACCAATGGAGTTTCCTATTGAGTTTTTCCTGACGTATGCACGGCAACCTGAGCGCTGGAACCAGAACCAGCTTCACGAGTTTGCGGTTGCCTGGGCTACCCGGGAGTTCGGGGCAGAGCACGCCGAGGAGATCGCCAGAGATGTTGAGGACTACACAAGATATAACGGCAGGAGAAAGCCTGAGCTGATTACCCCAAATACGTTCAGCGTTACGAACTTCGCAGAAGCTGATCGCGTTGATGGCGAATGGGAGTCCTTGCGCAGGCGTGTGGATGCGTTGGCGGTAAAGCTGCCTGAAGAAGAGAAGGCGTCCTACTTCGAACTGGTGCAGTACCCAGCCGATGCAAGTGCAACGGTAACTCAAATGTACATTGCTGCCGCGCGAAACGCGCTCGCGGCGCAACAGGGGCGCTCGTCGACGAATGACTACGCGCGGCGCACGGAAGAGCTTTTTCATGAAGATGCGGCACTCTCGTACCGCTACAATCACGACCTGCTGAATGGGCGCTGGGACCACATGATGGATCAGGTGCACATAGGGTATACGTCATGGAACGATCCTCCGAAGACTGTGATGCCCAAGGTGAGCGTGTTGCAACCTCATGGTGCGGGGGCACTGGGGATATCGGTTGGTGACAAGGCGGGAGATAGGTTAGAGCTTGGGGAGTTTGATTCGGTTAATCGCCAGACGAAAGTTCTTACCGTGTACGACAAGGGCCAGTCGCCGGTGGCGTATCAGTTGAAGGCAACGGTTCCGTGGATTATCCTCAGTCAGACAAACGGGGAGCTTACGAAAGATACAGACATCGCAGTTTCAATTGACTGGGCCACTGAGCCAAAAGGCGTGGCAGACGGGCAAATTGTGGTATCTGGCAGTACCGGTGAAGTGGGCAGGGTATCGCTCACTGCCAGGCGGCAGGATGTAGATCGTGAGTCGGCAGATGGATTCGTAGAAGGGGACGGATACATCGCCATTGAGGCAGCCCATACGTCCTATCGGACGGTTGATGGCCAGACGCATTGGGTAGATATGCCAATGTATGGGCGTACCGTGTCCGGTGTGACACCCTTTCCAGTGACTGCAGCAAGTGCTGCGAAATCAACGGCGTCACTTGACTATCAGATTCACACGTATGACCGAGGCGATTTTGAGCTGGAGGTAATGCTTTCACCTAGCTTGAACTTCGCGCCCGGAAAAGATCTTCGCTTCGGTGTTTCGATTGATGATGGCCCCCGGACCATGGTGGATGTCTGGAGTGATTCTTCAGATGAAGCCTGGCGCAAAGCCGTGAGTGACGCGGTGCGGAAGGTTCGTATTCCATTGAAGCTCGCAAAGGCTGGCGATCACGTATTGCATATCTGGTTTGTAGTTCCCGGTGTCGTTATCGAACGCTGCGTGCTCTCTCATAGGGAACTACCCTATACCTACCTTGGCCCTCCGGAGTCGTTTCACGCTAATCCGTAGGTTGTCGAATGAAATGCAACTGAAGTACTAACGATTTTCGCCTTCAAGGCATGAAAGCGGTTTTTATGATACTCGTGCATGATCGACCCAAGTTGATGCTCCAACGTTTTGCCTTCTTCGTGACGGCTGTTCTTCTTTTGACGAGCCCGCGGCTGGCTTTAGCGCAGCGGTGGACGGCTACGTGGGGCTCAGCTCAAATGCGGGCCTCGAATAGTGATCTTCCCAAGCAGACATTTGACGGAGCAACGCTGCGGCAGGTCGTCCATACGTCGTTGGGTGGGACATCCGTCAGGGTTCGCGTATCCAATGCGTTTGGCGATCGGCCTTTAGCCATTCGCTCGGTGCATCTTGCCGTGGCGCAGCGAATCAGCGCCGGGATCGTTGAGCCGGAGCTACAGCACGAAGTACGGTTTGCCGGGCATGGCGGAGTGACGATCCCTGTAGGCGCGGACTATGTTTCGGATGCCGTTTCTATACTTCTTCCCGCGCAGTCAGATATGGCGATTACCTTCGAGATTGCACAGGCTCCGGGGGGGATTACCGCGCACCCTGGTTCCCGAGCCACCTCCTACATTGTTGCTGGGCAGCACGCTCTTGACCGGGTGCTCGCATCCGCAGAGGCCGTCTCTCACTGGTACTTTCTGTCTGCGGTCGATGTGCAATGCGCCCCATCGAGTGCTGCCATCGTTGCGCTTGGTGACTCCATCACAGACGGACACGGCGCCAAAGATGACGCAAACGAACGCTGGACAGATGTGCTTGCACGCAGGCTGGGCGGATCGAAACTCAGTGTGGTCAATCGTGGCATCGGTGGAGGAAGGGTACTGAATGATGGTCTTGGGCCAAACGCCTTATCGCGCTTCGATCGAGACGTGCTGGCCACGCCTGGAGCCCGCTACCTGATTGTCCTCGAAGGGGTCAATGACCTTGGAACTTTGGACAGAACCGAGGCACACAGTTCACAAATTCACGCGGCACTCGTCTTTCAACTCGAAGATGCTTATGTGCAAATCGTCCGAAGAGCACACGACAACGGCATCACGGTAATTGGGGCTACGGTGATGCCCTATATGGGGTCCGACTACTATCACCCATCGGCGCAATCGGAGGCAGATCGTCAGGCATTGAATACTTGGATTAGAACTTCGGGCACATTCGATTCCGTGATCGATTTCGATGCTGTAGCGCGCGACAGCGTACATCAGGACAGGTTAGGGAAAGAATTCGATTCAGGCGATCATCTTCATCCCAGCGGCGAAGGTTATAAGCGGATGGGCGAATTTATTTCTATAGCGCTGTTTAAGCTGCACTAGATGCTGAGTAGCAAAGCTACCTCCATGGGTTTTCACCACATCGGCGGCACTTGACGTCACGGTTTGGGTCAGACGTGTCACCTTTTCGCTTTAGGGTACTAGCGAGCACAGGAGAGCGGTTATGGTGATTATTAATTCCATACGACAAAGAATCATCTTTCTCCATATGCTTTCTATGCGAGGGACGCTTGAATATTTCATGCCTATACGGTCTCAACTGTATGGGCTGTGGAAAATAAAATACCTATAAAGTATTCTATAAATAAGGGTTACATGATATTTACTGTAGAAAAACTCTACTTCCCGGGCGCTCCAGGTGGCTTTTGGCGAGGCGTTATTATTTTTTATTTATGTCCAAAACAAATCTTGACAATGTATACCTCGGATGCATATTGTGGTGCACGTTATAAAGAGTCTTCCTAGAGAACTCGTGTACGGAGAGAAGTGGTGCCGTGAACGGAAAACGTTTACGCAAGGCTTGTTGGTTTGCCGAGGCAGCCCTTTGTGTTGGAGCAATAAGAGCTTACTGGGATTTAAGAGGTCACTCATGACGCACAGAAATCAAAGAGACGAGCAGGATTGTCTTGCATTGTCTTCGTCTGGACGCAAAGCTGCACTGCTCGCGTCTGATTGGATCAGTACTCACGCGTTTGCCGTTGCCGTGCGGGCCTTGCTCGTATTGGCGGTAATAGTCTTTGGATGCTTGTCTGGTGCAGTCGCGCAAAGCTCTGCGAATGTGGACGGCATCGTACATGATCCTACCGGGGCACTGATTCCCCGGGCGACTGTCCAGTTGATCAATACGGCAAGTGGCGCACTGCGGACAACGAAAACCAATGGTACAGGCACTTTTTCGTTTGCCGGTATTCCGACGGGTGATTACCAACTCCATGTCGAAGCAGAGGGCTTTCAGGGCTCCGAAATCTCTGGGATTCATCTGGATCCAGGTGACCAGAGAACCTTCAGAGATATCAAGCTGAGCATTGGCGCCGAAGCCGCAGTCACGGTGACCAGTGTTGCCGGGCAGATCAGCACGGATTCGGGCGAAACGAGTACCTTGATCTCAGCTGAGGATATCGACCATCTGGCCATTGAAGGTCGCGATGTTACAGAGTTGCTCAAGATACTTCCTGGTATGGCAATCGTCACAAACAGTACTACGTTTGCCAATGCGGCTTATGATCCGTCAATCGTCTCTTTTGGGGGCGCCATTGGGGCTTACTCCAGTAACGGAACTGCAACAAATTCCACATCAATCCTTTCTGATGGCATGGACATTACGGATCCAGGGGCATATGGCCTTGCCATTCAAAATGTAAATTACGATCAAGTGGCAGAAGTTAAGGTGCAAACCGGCAGTTTTACCGCTGATACGGCTCATGGCCCGGTTGTTGTCAATGCGATCAGTAAGGCCGGCGGCAGTTCGTATCATGGGTCGCTATATTTATATGCGCGAACGTATCAACTGAATACAGTTGACTGGATGGCGAAATACTCTGGTACGCCACCTCCGCATGATCGGCAGCTCTATCCGGGGTTCACGTTTGGCGGCCCCGTGCGTATCCCGGGACTTGGGTTCAACCAGTCGAAGAAGCTAACGTTTTTTGCCGCAGCAGAAGAATATGCTCAGCGCAGCGTCTATGCCTACGGTAGCGCCTACTCGGCGACGGTGAGCGCAATTGTACCGACTGCGCGCATGCGCGCAGGTGATTTCAGCGATACCGAACTCAACGCTATGCTGGGGCCGAATCGAGTAGGTAACGTTTGTCCGAACTCTATCTATTCCAATATTTGCCTGGTGCCGAAGCAGGGGCCGGGTGGAGGAAATGCTCAGCCCATCACCAATGGCGATATCAGCGCCTACATTGATCCGCTGGGATCGAGAATACTCAATTCGTTGCCACTCCCAAATGTTCCAAATACCACCGGAGCCTATAACTACATCACGACAGATTTTGTTAATAACAATCTCTATCAAGTGAAGAGCCGCATTGATTATGCGCTGTCAGAGAAGACGCATATCTTCCTGGCCTACGGACTGGAGAGTGGAAAGCAGTATCAGCCTTCAGGTTCGTACGGCAGATCTGCCCCTAATGGAATGGGGGGCGGAATGGATATGCCGGGTGGAGGCTTTATTGGTACTGTGACATCGCATGTTGCCAGCCTGGAACTGACAAGCGTTCTTAGCCCTTCACTCACAAACCAGCTTTATGCGGGCGGGGCATATTTCTCGCAGACATTCAACTTGCGGACTCCATCGGCTGTTGTAGGCGAGCCGTATTCGCTTCTTTTCAATAATGGAACAACAGCCCTTCCCAGCTTGCAAACATATGGCACCGCTACGTATGGTGGATTTCCCTTTGCACCCATTGAAGACCCGACGTATGGTGGCGACTTTACGAAAAAGCAGATGCGGCTTGCGGGGGATAACGTAACTAAGCTTATTAAAAGGCACACGTTCCGGGCCGGAATCTATTATCAATGGGTAGATAACCCTCAAGTGCAGGCAGGGCAGAATACCAACGGTTCGCTTACTGATTACTACCATCCGACGTCGTTTATTGATGCAGATGGATCCCGAGTGTACGGCGCGAACAACTATACTGCGGATTTACTCGAAGGTATTATAGGCGGCATCAGCCAGGTCAACAAAAAGGTAGAAACCAATTTATATTTCTATTCGTTATCTGGGTATATTCAGGACCACTGGCTGGTCAATCGGCATATGTCCATTGATGCCGGTGTTCGGTTGGAACACTTCACGCCGTGGATAGATCCGCATGGTCAGGGCGTTGCGGTTTTCGACGCGAAGGCCTACGCGAGCGGATCGCCCCTAGCCTCACCGGGTGTCCTATACCATGCCATCGATGCATCTATTCCGCTCACAGGCGTGCCCACGCGCCCAGCATTTGTTGATCCAAGGTTTGGCCTTGTCTATGATTTTCGTGGCGATTCTAAAACGATCCTTCGTATAGGCTTTGGCGTATATCGTCAGCATGATTCCTACAACGACGGTCTCTTGTCCGCGCAAACGGCGGAGGGGCAGAGAACTTATGCTACTCAGGCAAGTGGCCATACTTTCAAAAATCTGAGTCTGAATCAGGGTAACGTAACTTCGACTTCATCTGGATTTGTTAAGGACAGCAGCATTTACACGCGGATGGCTGGCGATGATGAAATGTCGCGCGTGCGAACCTATAATGTGGTTCTCGATCAATGGCTTTCACACAATACAACCTTTGAGATTGCATATGTTGGGAATACCTCTGACCATCTTATGGAGTCCAATAGTCTACGAAACATCAATGCCATGCCGTATGGGACCTTGTATAAGCCTCAGCCAGATGCTGGACGTCCTGATACAGCGTCGACTACGGGGTACACCTGGCCAATCTTCGCACCAGCAACCAATCTTGGGAACGGTAATCTCGCCAATCTAACCACTGCGGATACCGATTCGTTTAGGCCATATCCGCTCTATGCGAACATTTATGCCATTCGGCATAGGGGGTATGCGAACTATAACGGCATGCAGGCCATGTTCTCGTGGACTCCGCGACACGCACGCATACGTGCTAACTACACATGGAGCAAGGCATTGGGTGCTGTTGCTGGCCCTGATCCGATCACCTTGAGCAATGATTACTTGCCTTTGAGTATTGATCGCACGCACATCATCAACCTCTCATACTCATATACCTTTGGGAATGTAGTGCACGAGCGCTATCTGGGTTGGGCGGCAAATGGCTGGGAAATTTCTGGCATCATGAATTTTCAGAGCGGCCCGGTTCTGTCTAGCCTCATGTCCTCCAACCTTGGCCTTACGGGTACCTTGACTGTTCCGGCAGGGACGGTGGCATCCGTTCCGGGGTACAACAATACGAGTTCATGTACTGCGAGCGGAACTCCGCCCACGTGCACATTGCAAATTACCAGTTCAAGTCTTCTCGGCACGCCGGATATCACGGTTCAACCTACGCTTGTTGGGAGTCCGAATGGTAAAGGTAACCATCAGTATGTAGATGGCACTGCATTCCGCCTGCCTACGCTCGGCACTAACGGTCCCATGTATTACGGCAACTTACGAGGCCCCGCGTTCTTCAACAGCGATCTGACAGTCAGGAAGGAATTCAAGGTTACCGGAAAGGATCGTTTGCAACTCCGTGTAGCTGCTTTCAATGTCTTGAACCGTGCTAACCATACGTTCTCGAATCTTTACCCTGGCGGGTACTCGATGAATTTCACTCAAACATTGAATTCGACCGACATTAACCAGGACTTGGCAACTGCAACGAATCAGCAGCCAGGATTCGGGTCAGCTCCCATCCGCACGGGGAGAAGAATCATGGAAATGTCGGTGAAGTATGTATTCTGAGCGGCCGCACGTGTGCAGTGCTGGTATTGAAGACCGGCGTAGAAAGATGGGAGATTTTGTCATGAAAATGGGATATTCAGTGCGCAAATCTGGCGGCATTACTTCTCGGGCGACCGTATTGGCCTTGAGCGTGATGCTAGCTGTGTTGGCTGATGTTAGCGGCGTTATGGCTACGGCTGGAGCACAGACTCCATTCTCGAACTACATACCCACGGCGGTGCCTACTGCAACCTCTACGCTGTTCGCCAATGGAACTACTGCTATTTCTTCCGGCCGAGTTGCCGTAGACAAGGCTGGCAACGTATTTTACGTAGGACATGTAAGCGGCTCGGCCAGCACGCTATACGAGATTCCTGCGCCCAGCACTATAGCAACCATCTCCGCTCCGACGGCGCTCATTAGTGGATTGGGACAAGTCGGCTCCAACAGCGCTTTTGTCGATGCGGTGGGAACATTGTGGTTATCCAACGGCAACGGCGCAGGGGCCTCATTGTTAGAGATCCCGGCTGCCGATGGCATCCCCAATACCGCTGCGATCACAGGGAACAGTAATTATGGCTCCGCCGGTCTTCCTCTTACCAATATAACTACTGCATGTACTGCTACATCGGCCACTGCATGCACATGGTCTGCCAGCGGCATTGGATCCAGCCTCACCAGTCTTCAGGTTGGGGACATTTACTCGGATGGGAGCGGGAACGTTTATCTGATAGATATCAGTGACAGTGTTTCCAATGGTGCCTATAACCGTGTAATCCAATTCAATACCGGAGCTGCAGGGACAATTACTGCGCTGGCTGATAGGTTGACGAGTAATGCCTATGCGCAGGTAACTGTTGCAGGGGATGGCCTCGTTTACTACTGTGACAGCTTTACGGGCAATAGCAGTGGCGGTTTGGTTTCAGTTATCAACAGCAGCGGCTCGCTCACGACCGTGGGTAATCTCCCCAGTTCTTCATTGACACTGCTCAACGCGATTGTTAATGTTGTGACGAATAAAGTCCCGAACGCTACTGGCATTACCACGGATCCCTGGGGCAATTTGATCATCTCCGGTCCCCAGCAGCTCGCCGAAATACCTCTGGAGAATGGCGTGTTGGCTCTGGCTGACCAGTTCAACCTCCTTGTGGCCGTCTCTGGCGCCAATGCGCCCATGGCCACTAACAATGTGATCTATGGTGGCACATTTGATGTGCATGGTAGCTATTACTACGCAACCACAACGAATATTATGCAGGTCCAGGTGGGCGGCTATAACTTTGGGAAAGTTAATGTGGGAACGGAAGTGACCACTGCGGCGCCTTACTTGAACTTAACCTGGAGTTTGCCAAGCTACTTGCAGACTTCCCTTGCCTCTACGTCTTCACCCAGCACGCTTAGCGCAGCAAATGCAGCGTATCTACAGAGCTTCCCATTTAGCGGCGCGAAGAATTATTACGGCGGCACTCCTTATAGTGCCTCGAATACGGGGCAATATTCTCTTATGTACTTCCAGCCTGTTCATCCCGGTTTGCTGATGGGCGGAATTTTTCCGCAGGGATATTCCAACTACATGGCTGCAACAGATTCTAACGCGGGCAAAGACTTCTATATGAATGGAGCGTATCTCGCCAACCTGCAGGGGGTGGGTGTGGGACCGCAACCGATGTTCCTGCCTGGTACAGCATCCAAGGCTGTCACCGTATCGCAGCTGTATACGTCTTACAGTAAAGCAGCCAAAGCGGTCGGCTTTACGCCAACGGGTGTAGCAATCGATACCTTTGGAAATATCTTTGTCACAGACACGACCAATACTTCGCTCGATCTCGATTGCCTTGCAACTACGGCTAATACCGCACAGAATTACAGGTCTGGTGTAGCAGGCAACGGCTACGCCAACAGCTATTGTCTGACAAATGGTCTAGCAGACACCAGCGTAACAAACCTTACTGGTTCCACTTTCAAGGTGAGCGCTACCGGTACTACAGGGCTCACATTTCCTACGAGCTTTGTCAATCCGGTGGATGTGGTGCTAGATGGCGCTAATAATGCATATGTTCTCGACAGCGCGTCCAACGCAACTACGGTGACAAAGATGCCGTTTGCGACGATGATCCCGGTCGCGGTTGTTCCCAGCAACATGTCGGTAGCTGGAACGCTATTCAATAATCCAATGGGACTCGCCATTGACGGATATGGAAATCTCTACATTGCCGATACGGGGAATAACCGCATCATCCAGGGGCGCCTATACAACGCACAGTATTCACAAAATATCGTGTACGTATCCAATACTGTGACATTTGGTGGAATCATGCTGAGCGGTCCCACCGGACTTGGACTCGATGCTTCCGGCAACCTGTTTATCGCTGATACCGGAAACCGGCGCATAGTTGAGTACAGTGTAACGGGCGTTGGCAGTGTGATCAGCACAACGGGCGTCACACTGACGGCTCCTACTTCCGTGAAAGTTCTGCCTTCTGGCGCATTGGTCGTTGCAGACTCAAGCATTGGTCTGGTTCTGGTAAATAACGGCAGCGCTTCCGTACTCAGCACTGGATCAATCAAACTGGGGAGTACAGGAGGATTAGGGCTGGATCTGGCGGGAAACATCTATGTTGCCGATCCGACTGGTTTGCAGGTGGTGGAACTCAATATCAACTCTCCAGCCGCTGTCTCGTTTTCTGACACGTTGAAGCCAGATGTATCTGGTTCTCATACCAGCTCGGAAACTTCGTACATCTATAACATCGGAAACGCGACGCTCAACTTCAGTGCTGCTCCAACAACCGTCGATAATACTACTTCTGCAACAAATGAGTTCAGCGTCGATTCCAGTAATGCTTGCTTGGCAAGCACTACGCTGACCCCCAATGTGAATTGTGGGTTGATTCTGGATTTCACGCCTTCTGCAACCGCTACAGTGTATTCGCCAGTGACTGGGGCTACTACTGTCGCAGATAATATTCAGTCCTATACGATAATTGCAAATCCCGCTAGCTCGTCGCAGGCCATTGGCAGCTTTGGCTCCACTGGCAGCACCCAGAAAATCAATCTGAGTGGCTACCCGGTTGTGCCCTTCACGGCGCAGACCATTACTTTTACCACTCCGATTACTTCAGTTATGTGGAGTTCGTCAATACCACCGTTCACCCTATCGGCAACCGGTGGTCCCTCTGGCCAACCCGTAATCTTCAGCATCCTTAGCGGTCCGGGAACTTTGAGCGGACCCAATAACAGTATCCTCACTGTGAAAGATATAGGCACCACGGTTATCGCCGCGAATCAAGCAGGCGCGCTTGCTAACGGCATCTACTACGGTGCAGCGGCGCAGGTAACGCAACAGATCGTAGTGAACCCAATCGGTACTGTGGCCACACCAACCTTCTCGCTCGCTACGGGGACGTACACTGCAGTGCAGTCGGTGACCATCAGTGATTCGACCCCTGGTGCCACTATCTACTACACCACGAACGGCAACACTCCGACCCTGAGCTCACAGATCTACACCGCCGGAACTGCTATTCCTGTCAATATCACCACAACCATCAAAGCCTTCGCCGTTGGAGCCCCCGGCTATGCAAACAGTCCGGTGGCCGTGGCGGCCTACACCCTAAACCCTGACTTCATTCTCAAGGCCAGCGTCACTACTCTCGATATTCCCAACGGGCTTGGAGGTTCGGCAACCCTTACCCTCACCCCACTCTTTGGCTTCACCGGTAATGTAGTGCTTAGCTGTTCCGGGCTATCGGGAAAGGATGCATGCAGCTTCCTGAAATACGTGAACAGTAATCAGGCGACTGTCGCATCGTCCACGTTGACGATACCGGCGAATACCACCGCCACGGTGTATGGCGCTGTCATTGTTCAAGCAAACGAAACCGCTTCGCTGGGACACTCGGATCGGCGGCACTTTGTGCCAGTTACGGTGCTGGCCGTTACGCTGCTCTTCTGTAGCTTCCGCAAGCGTAAACGGCTCGGATTGGTGATGCTGGTGATGCTGAGCGCTGTTGGGGTATCGATGATGACCGGCTGTAATTCTCCCTCGACATCAGGCAACACACACTCGAGTACCTTTACATTGACTGCAACGTCGGGATCCATCGTTCATAACATCACGATCACGTTGAATGTGAACAACCTTTAAACAGTCTCAAGATTTTTGCAGTACGCACTTAATGAGGTGAAATAAATGAACGTTCCTCTTCGCCGAGCTTTTTCCATTCCGTCGATTGCACCTGTGCTCTTTACAGCATGTGCGCTGGTATTAGCTGGATGTGGCATCGGCACCATCCAGAATATGCCTTCCGATAGGTCGGTTCCCCTCGTTGGAGTGGTTCATGGCGGTCCTAACCCGGTGTTGAGTGCGACGGTAACGCTCTATGCGACGCAGAGCAACGGGTATGGAGGGGCGGGCCTCCAGCTTGCGACTACAACAACGGACAGTAATGGCAATTTCACTTTCAACCCCAGCAGCTACACATGCCCTGGGGGGCAGCAAGCCTACATCACGGTTGCGGGCGGCAATACGGGGGGAAATGCAACCAATGCTAACTCCGTCCTGATGGCTGCGGTCGGCCCGTGTTCGAGCTTGAACAGTAATACGTTCATCCTAGTGAATGAGCCGAGCACAGTCGCCGCTGCGTACGCGCTCAGCAACTTCATCAAGATTTCCGGCACCGGGTCCAGCACCGTTGTCGACGTCAGCGCCCCTGCGAACAACAATGCTTTGACAGGCTCCTGCACTGGCACCGGTACGTCAATGACGTGCCAGGCCGCCGGACTCGCGCACGCGTTTCTGAATGCCGCGAACCTTGTCAATGTGGTTGGTACAATTTCGTCCCTGCCGACGGGGTCAGTGTACAGCACGCCTCCCTCAAATTCGACAGCAAGCGTTTCTTCTTCTACCTCCGCGGCCCTGATCAATCAGGTTCCGCAGCAACTCATCAACAGCCTCGCGGATTCTGTCGAGACATGTGTAAACTCTACAGGCTTGACCGGGGCAGGTGATACCACCTCCGCCTGTGGGAAGCTCTTCACCGCCGCTACGGTCTCAAGCACCTACACCTCTAATACGGTTTACACGACTGAGCCGACCAACACGCTTCAGGCGTTGGTCAATTTAGCAAAGTTTCCATTCGCTGGTGCCTCGGCTGTATTTAGTGTTGGGACAAGCAATACTTACTACCAACCGACGCTGACTGCCGCACCTGTGGACTGGACGATCGCCATTATTTACAGGAGCTATGGTGGTGGGGCCAATGAGATCGGGCCTACGTATTACACGACGACTGACATTAACGACAACGTGTATGCGACAGCACTTACTGCAGCGGCAACAGGCAGCGAAACGGGCACACAACCCCTCATTGCGCATTCGCTCACATCTAATGGTGTAGGCAATTGGTCGGCTCCAGCGACGATAAGTACCAACACGACCAATATATGCACGGCCTGGGGCGGTACTGCTGGCACGTCAGCTCCATGCCTCGCTGCAACCGACACGGCTGGACATCTTTGGGTCGCCCTCGGCAGCCTGTCTAGCGGCTTCACCGGTGGCCTTTGGCAGGTCAACACGGCAACCGGATCGGTCACTCAGTTCAATACTACTGTTAGCAGTACGACGTTTTATCCGGATGCAATAGCGGTGGATGCGGCCAACGACGTATTCTTTTCCACTGCGAATACGACTGGAACCGCGGACTTGTGGGAGATGCCTTCGGGTTCCACATCGACGACTGTGCCGACTCCATTTGCTCCGGGAGGCACTAACTTTGTTGTGAGTCATATCCCGGGTTCGATCGTATTCGATACGGCGGGAAATATCTTCAGCTCAGAGGACTCTGGATCGGGCGCTGGATATCTGTATGCCGCAAACACCGGAACGCTGTCGGCTGAGGCTTTTGGCACTGCCGTGGAGAATGCTAATAATGGGCTGAGCGTCACGACCCCGGGGATCGACTCATGGCCAACCGGCTCCATGGTGGATGCAAACGGAAACTTTTGGATCGGAGGCCAGCACGGCCTCTATGAGATTCCCAAGTCTGGCGTAGCCACGAACACGGGTGTCACCACCTATGCTATTGGCTCGTCCACGACGACGGTATTGCGCATTAGCAGCATGGACGGCGCTGGAACCATCTTTGTGCCTGATGCTAATACCAGTGCGTCTGTAAACCCTGCACCGCCTCCGACAGTGACGGGCCAGACACTGCGCATCTATTATCCAGCGTTGGCGGCACAAGCCTCCCTCGCTGGCTGCAATGTTGGCACGGCGACCGGGAACACTGCATGCATAACAACCAACTCTGGGGCCCCCAACAATCTACTATTTTTTCAAGCAATCAATGCTGCAATTGACTCCACTGGCAGTATGTGGGTTTCCTCGGAGGGCAACGACGGGGTTATCCAGGTTATTGGCACAGCAGCTCCCACCTGGCCACAGGCATCCTATCTGCATCCTGCAGTAATGCCTCAGTAGCCTCGACTGCTCGCTGGCACCACAGTTCCAGGTGCCAGCGAGTAGATTTCCGCTTTGCCGAGCAGGGCTGAATAGCGTCCTGAGGCTCGTTGGAAACAAAGATTTTGTACAAGTGTTAGGTCTCGATACGGGAGTAGAAAGATGGAGAATTCGGTCATGAACATGAAACCTTCAATGCGGAAGTTTGGTGGAAGTTTGTCGCGGCTTGAGCTATGGGCGCTGGCCCTGATGCTGCTTGCATTGGCTAGCGTGAGGTCTGCTGCTGCAGCAACACTGCCGTCCTATATTCCGACGGCTACGCCCACGGCGACTTCGATCCTATTTACCAATGGGGCGACCAGTATTTCTCCAGGAAGGGTTGCCACTGACAAGGTGGGCAATGTGTTTTACGTTGGTCACGTAGCTGGATCGGCCAGCACGCTCTATGAGATTCCAGCAACAAGCCCAACGGTAGCTGTAGCAACCCCTACACCGCTGCTTGCCGGACTCGGACAGGTCAACGCTAACAGTGCGTTTGTCGATGCTGCTGGCACACTGTGGGTGTCGAATGGCAATGGATCGGGCGGCGCGTTGATCGAAATCCCAGCTTCCAATGGCCTACCCAATGTTGCGACAATCACGGGCAATGGCAGCTATAGCTCAAGCACTGGCTTAGCTCTAAGCACTATTACCACGGCCTGCAACTCTGCACCAAGTGCTCCCTGTGTCTGGTCTGCCAGTAGTATCGGGTCCAGCCTCACGAGTCTCCAGATCAGCGACGTGTATTCGGATGGAAGTGGCAACGTCTATCTTGTGGATGCGAGCGACAGTGTATCCGGCGGTGCATACAACCGCGTCATCAAGTTCAGCACCTCTGCCCCAGGCGCCATCACGATTCTTGCGGATAACTTGGCAAGTAATGTGTATGCACAGGTAACCGTCGCCGGTGACGGCAAGGTTTACTACTGCGACAGCGTAACAGGCCACACGGGTGGAGGTCTGGTTTCTCTTGTGAGCAGCGGTGCCCTGACCACTGTAGGCAACTTGGCTTCAACCGCACTGACCCTTGCCAGTACAGCCGTTGAAGTGACCGCATCTACCGGCATCACCACGGATCCCTGGGGCAATCTGATCATATCTGGCGCAACTCAGATATCCGAGATTCCGCTGGAAAACGGAGTGCTGACCTTTGCAGACGAGTTCACTCCTCTTGTAGCCATCACTGGCTCTAATGACCTGATGTACACGAACAACGCTATCTACGGCGGTACGTTCGATGTGCATGGCAATTATTACTATGCCAGCACGACCAACATCATGCTGACCCAGATAGGGGGCTACAACTTCGGCAAGGTTAATGTGGGTACGGAAGTGACCACAGCTGCACCGTACATCAATATCACTTGGAATGTTCCCAGCTACTTAATTGCTTCCGCCCTCTCGCCAACGGCTTCTCCCAGTGGCCTTTCCACTGCGAATGCAGCATATTTGCAGAGTTTTCCCTATAGTGGCAACAAAAATTACTTTGGCGGCACTCCTTATGGTTACGGACAGGTTGGTGCCGTTGGCCAGTATGTCCAAATGTACTTCCAGCCCGTACACGCGGGCTTACTGCGGGGCTCATTTTCACCTCCGGGATATCCAATCGCACTTGGCCCGACGTCGGGTGGAGGAAGTGGGTTGCTCACATCGAGCACCACAAATGGGGTCTATACGATCAATCTGCAGGGTGTGGGCGTAGGACCGCAACCGATGTTCCTGCCCGGTACCGCCTCGAAGGTGATCGCTTTATCCCAGCTGTACACAGCGTCTAGTCATGCAACTCTTGCCACCAGCTTCGCTCCGCAAGGCGTGGCTATTGATACCTATGGTGATATCTTAGTCGCTGATAGCGCCAACGGTACGCTCGATATCGACTGTCTGGCTACGACGTCTACTGTGGCTGGTGCTGGCACCAACTACTGCCAGGCAAATGGCGCCGGCTATACCTATGAAGTGACCGGCACGACCTTTACCTCGCCGGCAGGTGTGGTGCTGGATGGAGCTAACTCTGCATATGTTCTGGACAGTGCTTCCGGTGTACCCACGGTAACCAAGTTTTCCTTCAATTTGATGAGTACACCGTTTGTGGTTGTACCCAGCGGGACAAGCGTAGCTGGGACGGCGCTGAGCGGCCCCAAGGGCATTACCATCGATGGCTATTCCAATCTCTATATTGCCGACACAGGTAATAACCGTATCATTCAGGCTCATCTGTACAACGCCGCCTACTCGCAGAACATCGTGTACGTTCCTCGTACGACGACCTTCGGTGGAGTTGCGCTGAACGGCCCCACTGGCCTGGGCCTTGATTCCTCGGGTAATCTCTTCATCGCCGATACCGGCAACAGCCGCATCGTCGAGTACAGCGTGGCAGGTGTGGCTAGTGTAGTCAGCACGACGGGTGTCACTCTGGTTGCTCCTACTGGAGTGAAAGTTCTTCCATCTGGAGTTCTGGTGGTCACTGACACTAGCAAGGGTCTGATTCTGGTAGCCAACGGCACCGGTTCCGTGCTCACAACGGGCTCCATCACGCTCACCAAGCCACAGGGGCTGAATCTGGATCTAGCAGGAAATATCTACATTGCTGATTCGACAGGCGCGCAGGTTGTAGAACTCAATATTAATGCGCCGGCCACAATGAGCAGCTTCCCAAATACCTTAAGAGGATCGACCAGTTCGCAAACCTCCTTGGTATACAACAGTGGCACAGCGCCCCTCATTTTCTCTGCTGTCCCGACGCTGATAGATAATTCCGTTGTCAGTACCAACGACTTTGCTATTGATGCTGGCAATGGATGCATTGGCACAACTTCACTGGCAGTTGCCGGCAAATGCAGTCTGATCATTGACTTCACGCCTTCTGCGACGGCAGATCTATCGAATCCAACCATTGGCTCGGTTACTCTCGCAGATAACCTGCAGAGCTATACGGTGGCTTCGGGAATTGGTAGCTTCGGTACAACTGGCAGCACGCAGAAGGTTGCATTGAGTGGACAGGCTACTGTAAACGCTACGCTACAGCCCATCACTTTTACTACTACGCCTACGTCTGTTACTTGGAGCTCGTCAATACCGCCAATCACCTTGTCGGCAACCGGCGGCGCTTCGGGCCATCCTGTGATCTTTAGCATTGTCAGTGGCGGCGGTACGCTGAGCGGAACGAATAACAATACCCTTACTCTGACGGCCGTAGGCTCTACTGTTATTGCAGCGAGTCAGGCAGGAGGCACCGTTTCCGGGATCCTCTATGCCGATGGATACGGCACACAGACGATTACCGTGAACCCCATAGGCGCCGCAGCCACGCCGGCTTTCTCTGTCGCTGCGGGTACTTATACTTCAACACAGACTGTGAGTATTACAGACTCGACTTCTGGCTCCGCCATCTACTACACCATTGATGGCACCACTCCGACGACTAGCTCTACTCCTTACACTGTTGCGATTACGGTTGCTACGACCACTACAGTAAACGCCATTGCCGTAGCGACGGGCTATACCACGAGTGCGGTTGGAACTGCAGCCTACACCATAGCGGTACCCACGCCAACCTTCTCCCTCGCCGCAGGCACCTATACTTCCACACAGACAGTGAGCATCTCAGACACGGCAGCTGGAGCCGCCATCTACTACACACTGGATGGCACCACTCCGTCGGCGAGTTCGACTGTCTACACTAAATCGTTCAGTATTGGCGCTACCGCTACTGTGCAGGCAATTGCCATTAAGAGCGGCTACGCCCAAAGTGCAGTCGCTTCAGCAATCTACACGCTGACTCCAGATTTCACCATTGCTCTAGGGAAGCAAACCATCACCATCGCCAATAACTATGCCGACTTCCAGCCAATTACGATTACACCATTGTTGGGCTTCAGTTCAGCAGCTACCCTTTCCTGCTCTGGATTGCCTGTCAACGTGACCTGTGTGTTCAGTGCGCCAGCACCAACACCCACATGGCCAACTATCACCACGGGCGGGATTACCACGTCCTCGCCGACGGCTACGAGCGGTACTGCAGCAACCAGCACTGTGTTCATTCAAGCGAACGAGGTTGCTTCGGCAAGACACTCTGGATCGAACCCTGTTCTGTCGACAGCGGCTCTGGCTGCACTACTCTGCTTCTTCGGTTTCCGTAAGCGTAACCGCCTGATGCTGGTGGTGCTGTTAGTGCTGAGCGCTGCCGGGGTAGGCATGCTATGTGGTTGCGGTTCCGCTGGAATCCAGGGTAACGCCACCAGAACCAGCACGATTACGGTGACTGGAACTTCAGGTACAACCGTTCATTCAGCTACCTTCTCGCTGGTGGTGACTAACATCTAAACGGCAGTGAGTTTGTTTTGTTGTTCAAACATAAGGAGACTGTTTTTTATGATTTCGGAGCAGGAGTTGGGTCGTCAGTGGAGAGGTGTGCTGATACGTATATTTGCGGTATCAGTTATCCTCCCCTTGATGACCTCCTGTTCTGCAGGAGGATCACCCTCCGGATCATCCACTCCAATTGCGGACTCGCTGTCGCTATCGCTCTCCAATAGTACGATCACGGTTTCCGCCGGCGGAGCGATTGGGCGTGTGACGGCTAATGTAATGCGTACAAATTCAACAGGGTCGATCAGTTTGGCTGTCAGTGGCTTACCCACGGGTGCATCGGTGCTTTACGATCAGCAGCCTGGCACAGGCAGTACAGGTGTGATTGCGTTTAACCCGGGAACGGCAGCAGCCGGTTCCTATGCTCTGACAGTGCAGGCCACGGATGGTACGGCAACTACCACATCGATCTCGACGCTTGTGATCGGGCCTGGTACGGCATCGCTGCTGTCCACCCCGATCGTGTGGGCATCGACCGCACCGGTAATCAGCGCTGTTTCTAATGCCACGCACAGCATAGTTGCGATCAAAGATCCGTCGGTCGTCTATTACAACAATAAATGGCATGTCTATGCGACAACAGCTGACAGTGCAGGCAACTATAACATGGCCTACTTCAGCTTCACCGATTGGTCTTCGGCCTCTTCGGCCACGCCATACTATATGGATGCGACATCGGGATTCAGCGGATATCATTGCGCACCGCAGGTCTTTTACTTTGCGCCGCAGAGTAAGTGGTATCTGATCTACCAGTCTGGCCCTCCACAATATTCGACTACAAGCGATATCACACAACCCTCCACATGGACCAAGCCTCAGAGCTTCTTCGCGTCGCAGCCTTCGAACGTTCCCAACTGGATTGACTTCTGGGTAATCTGCGACTCCAGCAACTGCTACATGTTCTTCTCTGGCGATGACGGCCGGTTCTGGCGCAGCCAAACCACGATCGGCAATTTTCCCAGCGGCTTCGGCACCCCAGTGTTAGTGATGCAAGCGGCCAATGCCCACGATCTCTTCGAAGCCACCAATGTGTACGCGCTCAAGGGCCTGAATCAGTATCTGACACTTATCGAAGCCATGGACTCCACTACGTACCATCGGTACTTCCGCGCCTTCATCTCCACGGCACTCGATGGCGATCTTACCCCAATTAGTGCGGCAAGCAGTTGGTCACACCCATTCGCAGGTATTAACAACGTAACCTTCGGCCATGGCATTACCTCGTGGACTAATGACATCAGCCATGGCGAGATGCTGCGCGACGGATACGATCAGACCATGACCATTGATTCTACGAAACTGCAGTATTTGTACCAGGGAGTTTCGCCATCTACTCCTTCATCCACCAGTTACGGGCTCCTTCCATGGCAGCTGGGAATTCTCACCCGAACCAATTAGAAACAATCACCTGCATGGAGTTTCCATGCCAACGCGGAGCATATAACGATGATTACCACCTGCAAGCGCTTAACTCTCGGAATATCTCTACTGGCTGCAGGTCTGATCGCGGGATGCGGGGGCGGTGGTGGCTCTACTGATGCGCGCACCGCTACACTTGACACGCCTACTATTACGTGGGCCACGCCTACTGCAATCGCTCCTGGTACGGCACTGACAGCAACACAGTTAAATGCATCATCCAACGTGCCTGGTAGCTTTAACTACTCGCCTGCTATGGGTACGGTGATGAGCACCGCTGGCGTCTATACACTCACTGCGACCTTTATTCCCACAGACTACAACAAATACACCACCCAGACGGCTGCGGTGACACTCAGCGTGCTTACTGGTGGGACAGCGGTGGTGGACTTCGGTAGCGCAGGGCAGACCATTCGCGGCTTTGGCGTATCAGAAGCGTGGGCGGGTAGCGTGATGCCGAATACCGAGGTCACGTCTTTGTATGGAACATCGGGAGCCAACCTTGGACTGAGCATCATGCGCGTGCGCATTGCGCCGACCACATGGAACTTATCGACCAAGGCAGCCGACACCAGTGCGTGGACCGTAGAGCTTACCAATGCCAAGGCAGCGCAGGCTATGGGGGCCACCATCTTCGCCTCATCCTGGACGCCGCCAGCCAGCATGAAGACCAACGGCAGCATCAATGAAGGCAGTTTGAGCACAAGCAGCTATTCTGATTATGCCAACTATCTGAAAGCCTATGTCAACTATGCAACCAATCAGGGCGTAAACCTCTACGCAGTCTCCATGCAGAACGAGCCCGACTGGAATCCCTGCAAGCAAAACGGCGTGGATGAAGGCCCAACGGGTGCGGATTGCTACGAGTCCTGCCTGTGGACTGCGGCGCAAATGGATGTCTGGGTAGCTGGCTACGGCTCGGTACTTACCCAGGGAATCAACCCGGTCAAACTGATCATGCCGGAATCGTTTTATTTCTCGCAGAGCATGTCGGATACGGCATTGAACGACAGCACGGCTGCGGCCAATATTGCCATTATTGGGGGGCACCTCTACGGAGCCAAGCCATCCTATTATGCGAATGCGGTAAACAAGGGCAAGGATGTTTGGATGACCGAGCACTTTATCAACTCGGTCTCAGCTGGACCCACTACCTCCATTGCCGATGCCATTGCCGCCGCCGAGGAGATTCACGACTCCATGACCGTCGGGCAGTACAACGCCTATGTCTGGTGGTGGGCAACCGGTAGTTCGAGCAGCGTGCAAACTCACCTGCTTGATTCAACTTATGCCCCAACCTACTTCGGTTACGCCTTGGCACAGTATGCGCGCTTCATTCGCCCTGGCTATGTGCGTTACGCGGCAACGCCCACGCCGAGTAGTGGCGTGTATATGTCGGCCTATGCGGGCAGTGGGCACTACGTGATTGTGGCCATCAACTCCAACACTTCCGCAGTCGCATTTCCCATTCAGATCAACAGTCAGATGGTAACGTTGTTAACGCCTTATCAGACCACATCCACCAGTTCCATTGCACAACAAAGTACGTTGCCCATATCCAACAATACCTTCACGGCCATACTGCCAGCGCAAAGTATCACCACCTTCGTGCAATAAACAGCAGCTTGCCATGCTGCAATGCTGTCAACGGTTGTTGATTGTACGGACGGGCCGATGTCATTGCCATTGTCTGACCTTTTTTGCTCTGGCCCCATGGGGCCAGAGCAAATCAACTTTAACCAGCAATCTTCCTGCGCCTCAACTAATCCAGAAAGTACGAAAGCGCTCGGAACAACATGCGGAACTTTCACTTTCCGAGGTATAAAGGTCATCAGCGCCAGCCCGTGCAACGCCAACCAGGGCTTTTCTCTAAGTAGTATTGAGGGTGAAGGCGGCAATTTTGCCGCCGACCGATCTACTATCGTTATCAGGCACTTCCAGTGACTGAACCGGGCTGGAACGCTAGCGCGATCAGAGGGGCGAATTTATAGCATGAATGTAAAGACCGGCAAGAAACTTACAGGTATTATCTATGATCGTTTCCTTCTGTTCATTGCGGGCATGGGCGGCCTGCTCTATGGCATTGATGTCGGTATTATTGCCGCGGCGTTGCTGTACCTGGGCAAGACCGTCAATCTGACGCAGGGCCAGACCTCGATCATCGTAGCGGCAGTACTGGGTGGAAGCATGTTCTCCTCGCTGGTTGCTGGGTTCCTGGCGGATTGGCTGGGACGCCGGATGATGATGATCATCAGTGGGCTGTTGTTTGTGGCCAGCGTTGGCGTGATCGTGTTGTCGCAGGGATTCATCCCGCTGTTTCTTGGCAGGTTATTGCAGGGCATGAGCGGTGGATTCATAGCCGTGGTGGTGCCACTGTACCTGGCAGAGTGTCTGCCGGCGTCGAGCCGCGGCAAAGGTTCTGCCATCTTCCAGTTTATGCTCACGGTCGGTCTCGTGATTGCGGCATTTGCGGGGTGGTTTTATGCGCGGCAGGCCGATGCGGCCATTCGAGCCGCGGCAGGAAACGCTCCGCTGATTTTGGCTGCGGCGAATCATGCATGGCGCAGCATGTTCCTCTCTGTGATCTATCCGGGGATCATCTTTTTTGTAGGCTGCTTCTTTCTGGGAGAGACGCCGCGCTGGCTCTTCCGCAAGGGCCGGACGCAGGACGCGATGCTCGAGCTGCAGCGCTCCTCTTCCGAGGTGGAGGCGATGCGGCAGTTCGGCGAGATGGAAGAGCTTGCGAACGAAAACCAAAAGAAGGCCGCAGCAGGGATCACCGGGTCGCTCTTGCAGCGCAAATATATTGTTCCGTTTGTGCTGGCATGCGTCATTCTGGCCTGCAATCAGGCAACGGGGATCAACTCGATTCTTAGCTACCTGGTCATCATCCTGAAGCAGGCGGGCATGAGCACCGGACACGCAACGCAGGGTGATGTAGCGGTGAAACTACTGAACTGCCTGATGACACTGGTTGCAGTTGCACTGGTGGACAGGAAAGGAAGGAAGTTTCTGCTGACGCTGGGAACCGCCGGCATCATGGTTGCACTGTGCAGCGCCGGAGTGCTGTTTCATGCGTTTGAAGCAACGCGCGTAGATATGCAGGAACAACTGCAGAGCGAAATCCGCAATAATGCTCTAAAGCTGCCGATTCGGAGTCTGAACTCGCAGGGTGCTGGCAGCGCGCCCATGGGGCTGACCGTTCTATACAGCTATGGCGATGGCGACAAGGTAGCCACTGCGGTGAATACGGATAGTACAGGCGTGCTGGATATTCAGCCGGAGGCAGGGGGCAAGGCATCGGCACTGGTGATTGAACATGCATACTACGGGCCGATCCCAAGCGAGAAGACGGGTTGGCTCATCGCTGGCTGTATTGCACTCTTTATTGCTTCGTTTGCGGTGGGGCCGGGGGTGGTGGTTTGGCTCGCGCTATCTGAGTTGATGCCAACACGGATTCGTTCTGGCGGGATGGGTATCGCCCTGCTGATCAACCAGGGAGTTTCCACGCTGATTGCAGGAGTATTTCTCCCGGTAGTGGGCCGTTTTGGCTACTATGCCATGTTCTGGTTCTGGGGAGTATGCACCATCGTTTATTTCCTGACTGCCGTCTTCTTCCTCCCGGAGACCAGGGGGAAGACGCTGGAAGAGATTGAGACGTATTTTTAAAGATTGCCGTGCGATGCAGTATTTGCTGGAACTCTTCGGCAGGTATAGAGGTGACTCGGAGTGATTGAACACATTGCGGATTGCGAACCCGTTGCCTTGCGCGAATGGAAAGTGAACATCACTGCCCCATCGGACATTTGAAGGCTGTATTTTCATATGGGATACAGGCGCAAGAAGGGGGCTCACGCCTTACCCTGCTTGAAGGGCACCATGGTCTTTTATTTTTCAATATGAAAATAATTTCAAATGAGGTAAAAAGGATGAGGCCAATCCTGACGGGATTGCAGGAGCGGCTGATTTGATTTGGAGGTGAACCTGTGCGCCGTTATGCCCAGATCATTCGGCTTCGTCCAGAATATGAAGCCGAATACATCCGCTATCACGCCGAGGTCTGGCCGCAGGTGCTGAAGACCATCTCCGAATGCAGCATTCGAAACTACAGCATCTTTCTGCACAACGGTATGCTGTTTGCGTATTTTGAATACCACGGCGGCGACTATGCTGCTGACATGCAGAAGATGGCAGAATGCCCTGCTACGCAACGCTGGTGGCAGATCATAGACCCGATGCAACAGCCCATACACGATGTGCTCCCGAACGAACGGTGGGTGGAGATGCGTGAAGTCTTCCACTTCGACGGGCAAACAGTCGAAAACTAAATCTCTCCGTACAGGATCACGGTAAGCCGACGCGGGCCATGTACGCCACGAATGCGTGTCATCTCGATGTCTGAGGTTGCGGAGGGGCCAGAGATAGTGGTGATGGACTTTGCACGATGCGGCGCGATGGCGGCAAGTGCTTCGGGTATCAATTCGTAAACCTGGGCGCGGTGCAGCAGGCAGATGTGATGGTCCGGCAGTAGGGTGATGACGCGCCGCCCCTGAGCCCCATGATGTACCAGGAAGATGGTGCCGGTGGATGCAGCGGCGGCTTCGCACGTGGTGACCACGGCAGGGATACCGTTCATGGTCTGGATAGGAAGATCATGGTCTACCACGACGTCAAAGCCCTGTGGGAGCCAAGCAGTAGGGAATGCCGGATCGACAAGAAGGCGTTGTTCATGCACCTTGTTCAGCGCCTGGGCAATGGCTAACGCAAGGCCAGACTCTTCGGCAACATGCAGAATCTCTGATTCGTAATCGGACAGACGATCAAGGAGAAGGTCGAGAGAGGCTCCGCGGCTGAGGCTCCCAGTGCGCTTGTAGGTACGCGAAATTTCGCTGGCTTCATGGCCGCGATCTGTGGGCAGCGCTGCGCGAATGCGTGCGAGTATTTCTTCACGTGCTGTGGGTATTGATCTCATGGCTGTGCCTCCCTTGCCGTAGCAGGCCGTGCTGCTTCGCGGGTTTTCCACCAGTCGCGGAAACTCTGCTTCGGCAACGGGCGCAGATCGCGGAAGCGGGTCCAGCCGCCGGCCATGCCGGGCAGATGCTCAAGCTGGCCATTGTGCTGGAAGAGCATCTGTCCCATGCGGCCCAGGCGCTGTGCTGCTTCATAGCGGCGCTGGCTACTGAAGACGAGCGCGGCGCCCTGCATGGCGAGATTCATCTGGCTCAGCGTGCCGCTCAGAGTCTTCTGGTCGTCGCGTACGATGCGTCCGCGCAGGTGGATGAGTATCTCGGGAATATTGATCTTGACGGGGCAGACCTCGTAGCAGGCTCCGCAGAGCGATGAAGCATAGGGCAGTGAGCGCGAATGTTGCAGCGAGTTCAACTGTGGAGAAAGAATCGCACCGATAGGGCCGGAGTAGATGGAGCCGTACGCGTGACCTCCAGTCTCGCGGTACACCGGGCAGGCGTTCAGGCAGGCACCGCAGCGGATGCAGTCCAGCGTTTCGCGCTCCATTTCTTGGTGCATCAGCTTGGTGCGGCCATTGTCGAGCAGGATGACGTGGAAGGCCTTCGGCCCATCGTCAGCATGCACACCGCTCCAGAGCGAGTTATAGGGATTCATGCGCTCGCCGGTTGCGGAACGAGGCAGCAACTGTAGAAAGACTTCGAGGTCCTGGAAGGTGGGTATCAGCTTTTCAATGCCAACCAGGGTGATGAGAACATCCGGTAGTGTGACGCACATGCGGCCGTTGCCTTCTGATTCCACCACGCAGACGGAGCCGCTCTCCGCGATAGCGAAATTCGCGCCGCTGATGCCGATTTTGACGCGCAGAAAACGGTCACGTAGATATTGTCGTGCAGCTCCAGCCAGATCTTCCGGCTCCGCGGTTAGATCGTCGCGATGCATCTTCTTGCGAAAGATGTCGCGAATCTCGAAGCGGTTGCGGTGCAGCGCGGGCACTACGATGTGCGATGGCTCGTCATCGCCGAGCTGCACGATCATGTCTGCCAGATCGGTCTCGTGCGGGGTGATGCCAGCCTTCTCCAATGCCTGGTTCATCTGAATTTCGTCAGAGGTCATGGTCTTGACCTTGATCACCTCGTCGCCGCCGTACTGGCGGATGAGGCCGATGGCGATGGCGTTGGCTTCGTCGGCATCGCGGGCCCAGTGCACGGTGCCGCCTGCCTGCTGGCAGTTGCGCTCGAACTCGATGAGGTAGTGGTCTAGGTGCGCGAGCGTGTGGTCCTTGATGTCGTTGCCGGCCTGGCGCAATTCCTGCCAATCATTTGTCTCGCGTACGCGCAGGGCGCGTTTGTTGCGAATTACATCAGTAGCATGATGGACGTTCTGGCGTAGTTGAACATTCTGGAGCGCTGTTTTGGCTGCGGCAGGAAAGTCGGGCGCATGGGATGTTTTGCCGACGCGAATACTCATCGGGCGCTCTCCTGTGAGGCTAGGATCTCCGCCATGTGCAGCGTGCGGATTTTGGAGCCAGCGCGGTGCAGGCCGCCGTAGATGTGCATGAGGCAGGAGTTGTCGACGGCGGTGACGACCTCTGCGCCAGTGGAGAGGATGCTGGCTTGCTTCTCTGCCAGCATGGCGCCGGAGACGTCAGCATTCTTGACCGCGAAGGTTCCGCCGAAGCCGCAGCACTGGTCTTTATTGGGAATATCGATGAGACTGAGCCCTTTGACGGCGCGGAGCAGGCGGGTGGGTTTATCGCCCAGGTGCAGCACTCGAACGGAGTGGCACGAAGGATGGTAGGCGACACTGTGCGGAAATGAGGCACCCACATTCTCGATGCCGAGACGATCTACCAGGAGCTCGGAGAGTTCAAAGATGCGCGGCAGCAGGGCGCGGACGTCGGCAAGAAATGCAGGATCATTCTCTGACTCAGCGATCATCTCGTAGTGTTCGCGCATCATGGCGACACACGATGAAGACGGAACACAGACGACTTCTGAGTCTGCAAATGTTTGCACGAATCGGCGGACGATGGGTACTGCTTCGCGATGGAAGCCGGTGTTGTAGTGCATCTGGCCGCAACAGGTCTGCTGCATGGGGAAGGTGACGGTGTGTCCGAGACGCTCCAGCACATTCGTGACCGCAATGCCCGTCTGCGGGAAGAGCGTGTCGTTATAGCAGGCGACAAAAAGCGCGATTTGCAAGGCACTCCTTCATGGTGAGGCGTCTCAGTGCAGCTTGAGATAGCTGCCGTATCCGACGACGACGGTTGAGCTGACCAGCATCAGCAGGCCACAGGTGACCAACAGGCGCGTACGCAGGCTGGTGCCCTTCCATTCTCGCAGGGCAACGCCCCAGAGGGTTGCAAAGATGATAATGCTCGCCATATGCAGCGTCCAACTGGCGAAATCATACTTGCCCATCTTGGTGGTTCCCATGGAGTAAAAGAAGAACTGAAAGTACCAGATAATTCCTGCGGATGCCGCGAGTAGGTAATTGGATAGGAGTACGAATGGGGTGATGCGAGCAGTGGCACTGCTTGGCTCAATATCGGTGGATGCATCGGGAGCACCCATGGGATTTTCACCGGGTTGTCCGGCGAACTGGGCGAGCGAATGGTTGCGCGCAATCAGGATGGAGGACCACACCAGATTGGTAAGAAATCCTCCGGAGAGGACTACGATCAGTACGGGAAGATTAGCCCACAGGTCGGCGCGCCCATGCGCCAGGAGCTGGGTGCGGGTAATGGCTGCGATGGGTTTGCCCGCATCCAGGCCAAAGGCGAAGAACGAGCTCATGATGCCGGCAAAGATGGCGACGCAGAGTCCCTTGAGGAAGGAAAAATCGCGCTCGCCGGTGACGGTCTTTTCTTCTTCTGTGATCTCCGATTCTTTGGAGTAGCCGGCGGCGCCGCTGATGGCAATTGCGAGCAGACACATGGCTACGCCAGCCAGGATGACCCGTCCGGAGCTTTCGGTGATGATGGTGTGCCATTCGCCGTGATAGATCGGCGGAATGAGCGTGCCGAAGGCGGTGCAGAAGCCCAGGGCGATTGCGTAGCCCAGGCCCAGGCCGAGATAGCGGATAGCCAGGCCGAAGGTGAGTCCCCCCACGCCCCAGAGCATCCCCCAGAATGCGGCGTAGCCGATGCTGGATGCGGGGGCAGCGTGCAGGATGCCGGAGAGGTTAGGAACAAAAAAACTGGCGATCAGGGTGGGGGCGATCAACCATGCGGCTATGCCCTGGATGATCCAATAGACCTCCCATGACCAGCGTTTGATGCCGCGAAAGGGGATAAAGTTACTGGCGGACGCAAGGCCGCCGAGCCAGTGAAAGACGACACCGAGAAAAGGATTGGGACCCATTAAGCCTCGAGCGCACACTCCGGAATCTGCAGATCATTCTATCCGGGGGCGAAGCCATCGTACCCCAGCAAATATAAAATAGTAAATAAAACCTCTATTGAATCTAAATGCTTGACGATGCATGGTGAGGGGATTGTAAAATCCGTGTTACTTCCCCAGTTTATTTCAATACGTATTATAGTTCCATATATAAACTGAACGTGTTAACGCATGCAGGCCCTCAGAGGGAAGTGTTTTATGCCAGATACCAATCGAGACCGTGTATTTCGCGCACTGGATTTATTCGCCATTGAAATCCCATCGTGGGGATTTGCCAATACCGGCACGCGCTTCGGTAAGTTTCAGCAGGCAGCCGCGGCTTCCAGCATCGAAGAGAAATTCGCCGACGCGGCTGAAGTGAACCGGCTCACTGGCGTTACGCCTACGCTGGCGCTGCATGTGCTGTGGGATCTGCCCAACGGCTTAGATGATGTGGCGGCGATCAAGGCTTTGGAGCGCAAGACCGGGGTGCGTACGGGGTCGATTAACCCAAATCTCTTTCAGGATCAGGAGTACAAATTCGGGTCTATCTGCAATCCGAGTGCAGAGATCCGCGAAAAGGCAATCCACCATCTGGTGGACTCGGTAGAGATTGGCAAGGCACTCGGATCGGCGGAGGTTTCGCTGTGGATTGCGGATGGATCGAACTATCCGGGGAGCCAGAGTGTGCGGCGCCGGATTGGCTGGGCGCAGGAGGCATTGTCCCAGACGCATGCGGCACTGGCACCGGCGCAGACCATGCTGGTTGAATATAAGCCGTTCGAGCCTGCTTTCTACCATACTGATATCGCCGACTGGGGCATGGCGCTGGAGCTCTCACGCAGTGCGGGGCCGCAGGCAAAGGTTCTGGTAGACACAGGGCATCACTATCAGGGCACGAATATTGAGCAGATTGTGGCATGGCTGCTGGAACTGGGTATGCTGGGCGGATTCCACTTCAACGATCGCAAGTATGCAGATGATGATCTGACGCTGGGGTCAATCGATCCGTACCAGATCTTCCGCATCTTCCACGAAATTCAGTTTGAGCAGTTTGCGAAGGGGAGTGACAGTACGCCTGCCTTCATGATCGACCAAAGTCACAATCTCAAGGGCAAGGTGGAGGCGATGGTGCAGACTGTGGCGACTGCGCAGGAGCTGTATGCCAAGGCCGCTTTAGTAGACCAAGAGGCACTGATTGAGTTGCAGGACGGCTGCAGGCTGGTGGAAGCCGAGGAGCTCTTCCGCGGGGCGTTTTGGGTCGATGTGCGTCCGCTGGTCCGGGAGTGGCGTGAGCAGCGCGGTCTGCCTTCTGATCCTCTGGCAGCGTTACGTGCAGGAGGCTATGTGGAACGCATCACGGCGGAACGCAAGGCTAAGAATGCTACATCGCAAAGCTCCTATGCTTAGGCCTGAGTGAATGCTATTCTGAGTTCAGAATTCATTAGGGGAATGTCGTTTTTGGATCTGTAGTTCCGGCAGCGGCAGCCGAACGGAGTGAACGTGGCGACAACCAAAGACAAGACCAAGCGGCGGTACCTGATTCCGGTACTTACCAAGGCCCTGGACATTCTGGAACTGCTGGAGCATGAGAACGAGCCGATGGTGTTGGAAGCCATCCACAAGCGGACCAAGATATCAAAGACGACGGTCTACCGCATTCTGAAGACGCTGGTGCATCGTGGTTATGTGGGCCAGGGGGCGGACCGCACGTACCGCCGTATTGCGAGTCCAAAGAAGCTGCGATTCGGATTCGGCAGCCAGAGCTCGGAGATGCCATTCTCGGAAGCCGTGACGGCCAGCCTGCGCGAGGCCGCAACAGCTGTGGGCGTGGACCTGCTGGTGCTGGACAATCGTTATGAAGCCAATGCCGCAATTGAGAATGCGGAAACCTTCATTCGCGAACACGTGGATATTGTGATCGAGTTCCAGATTGACGAGCATGTGGCGCCGATCATTGCAGACAGGATTGCTGCCGCTGGTATTCCGCTGATCGCGGTGGATATTCCGCATCCGCGTGCCACGTACTTTGGCGTGGATAACTACCGGGCCGGTCTGGAAGCAGGCGGGTTACTGGCAGATCATGCGCTAAATCGCTGGGAAGGCAACGTGGACTGGACCGTTGGCCTGGATCTGGAAGAGGCGGGACAACTAGTGCAGAGCCGCATTACGGGGGCTTTTGAGGGCATCAAGAGCCGGCTGCCAAACCTGCCAGTTGAAGCGTTTGTTCGCATCGATGGCCGCGGCATGCGTGACAAGAGCTACCGAGTCGTCCTGGACTTTTTGAATCGCCACCCCAAGGACAAACACGTCCTGATCGCGGCTGCGAACGACACTAGTGCCATGGGCGCCATTGAAGCCGTGCGCTCTCTGGGCCGCGAGAAGCACGTGGCTGTTGTGGGGCAGGATTGCGTTCCCGAGATGGTGGTAGAGATGCAACGGAAGGGAAGCCCGGCCATTGCGTCCATTTCGCACGAAGCCTATGGACCTAAGCTGATCGACCTCGGACTTTCGCTGTTGCGTGGTGAAAAAATTGCACCGTACAACTATGCAGAGCATAAGGCGATTACGGCAGATATGGCAGCACGCATGCTGGAGCAAGCGGCACTGGCTGTTGTGCCAAAGGAGCAGCTAGAGGATGCAGTTCCAGCCAAGACCAGGGGAACCAGAAAGAAGTAGTATTCAATACCTATTATCCCTATTGAAATAGTTGCCCTATTGAGCGATGGTGTGGGATCATCATCATGCCGTGATTTTAACTTGCGGCAGAGGCTTTTTAAGGGAAAAGCAGGTCCGCGGCATGGCACATTCCAACACACTGAAATTTCTTGAAGACCGATGGGACGAGGCCGTTGCATCCAGACTCGATGCCCCGGAACTTCTGCGTTATCGCTCCAATCTACTTGGCTCTGATTTGCGCCTGACCAACTTTGGTGGCGGCAACACCAGCTCCAAGATCGATATGGTCGACCCGCTGGATGGGCAGCCGAAGAAGGTCTTGTGGGTGAAGGGATCCGGTGGCGATCTGGGCAGCATTAAGCGCGAGGGATTTGCCACGCTGTACCTGGATAAGGTGCTGGCGCTGGAGAAGAGCTATCAGGGCGTGGCGCGCGAAGACGAGATCGTGGCGATGTATCCGCTGTGCACCTTCGGCAACAATCCGGTGGCGGCATCCATCGATACGCCGCTGCATGGTTTTCTACCGTTCGCGCATGTGGACCATCTGCATCCGGACTGGGGTATTGCGCTGGCGGCTTCGGCGAATGGGCTGGAGCAGATGGAGGCGTTCAACGAACGCTTTGGACACAAGATGGTGTGGGTGCCATGGCAGCGGCCGGGCTTTGAGCTGGCTATGATGCTGCGCAACGCCGTGGAATCGGTTCCCGGCTGCGACGGGGTTGTACTTGGCGGACATGGCCTGTTCACGTGGGGCGATACGCAGCGCGAGAGCTATCTGAACACCATCACCATCATCGACCAGATCGGGCAGTTTATCGGCGAGCATGCGGCGAAGAAGGGCATCAGCTTTGGCGGTGCGAAGCGCAGCGCGCACGCTGAGCGCGAGACGCTGGCGACGAAGATTATGCCGGTGCTACGGGGCCGCATCTCGGAGAAGCAGCGTGTGATCGGCACGTTTACGGATGAGCCGGATGTGCTGGCGTTCATCAATTCAAACTCGGCGAAGGCGCTGGCGCACCTGGGGACGAGCTGCCCGGACCATTTCATTCGCACAAAGATCCGCCCGCTGTTTGTTGATTGGGATCCAGCAACGCCGGTGGCTGAGCTGGAAGCGAAGATCGAGGCCGAGCTGGTGACCTATCGCGCGGAGTATGCGGAGTATTACAAGGCGCATGCGATTCCGGGTTCGCCGGCGATGCGCGACGCCAGCCCGACGGTAGTGCTGGTGCCGGGTATCGGCATGTTCAGCTTCGGCAAGAATAAGATGGAGTCGCGGGTGACGGGCGAGTTCTACCGCAATGCGATCCATGTGATGGAAGGTGCAGGCGGCATGGATGAAGGCAAGTGCCCGCCGGAACTTCCGCAGGCTGGGCCGGCTGCACCGACGAGCGCGTTCACGGTACATGAGAACTACGTTGCACTGCCGCCGAGCGAGGCCTTTCGCATTGAATACTGGGCGCTGGAAGAGGCGAAGATTCGCCGCCAGCCGCCGGAGAAGGAGTTGAGCCGCCGGGTTGCGCTGATCGTTGGCGGAGCAAGCGGGATTGGCCGCGAGACGGTGCTGCTGGCAGCGTCTCGCGGCGCGCACATTGTGGTGGCCGATCTTTCACTAGAGGCCGCGCAGAAGGTTGCAGACGAGGCGACGGCGATTGGCGGCAAAGAGTGCGCAGTGGCGACGGTGATCGACATTCGCAAACGCGAGGCAATCCGCGCGGCGCTGGATGCGACGGTGCAGGCATTCGGCGGCATCGATCTGCTGGTGAATACGGCGGCGATATTCCCAACTTCGCCGGACGGCACGATCAGCGATACCCAGTGGGCGCTGACGCTGGAGATCAACGTGACGGCGAACTACCTGCTGACGGACGAGGCTCAGAAGGTGTTCAAGGCGCAGGGAATTACTGGGAGCGTGGTACTGACGAGTTCGGCGAACGCGGTGGTTGCGAAGCATGGCTCGGAGGCATACGACGTGAGCAAGGCGGCGCTGAGCCACCTGGTGCGCGAGCTGGCGATTACGTATTCGCCGCTGCTACGCGTGAACGGCATCAGCCCGGCGACGGTAGTGAAGGGTTCGACAATGTTCCCGCGTGACCGAGTGAAGGCATCGCTGACGAAGTACGGCATTGCGTTTGACGATGCACAGAGCGATGACGCGCTGCGCAACCTGCTGGCAGGTTTCTATGCCAAACGCACGCTGACACATGTGCCCATCGACCCGAAGGACTGTGCTGAGGCGATACTCTTTGTGGGAGGGCCGAAAGCGCCTGTCACCACTGGACACCTGATCCCAGTGGACGGCGGACTGACCGAGGCCTATCTGAGATGAGCGAGGCGGGCGCTGGTACTGCCGTTATGCCGAGCGATCTGCGCGCACTGGTTGCCATGGATCTGGGCGCTGAGAGTTGCCGCGTCTCGCTCCTGCGGTGGGTGGAAGGACGCCCGCAGATTGAACTGGTACATCGCTTTCCAAATCTGGCAGTGCAGACGGCTGAGGGCTTGTGCTGGGATCTGAATCGAATCCTCAATGGGCTGGATCACGGGCTAAAACTGTGCGCGCAGATTGCAACGGAAGGCATTCGATCGATTGCCGTGGACGGCTGGGCAGTGGACTATGTGCGCCTGGATGCGGAGGGCGTACCGGTTCGCAATCCCTTCTGTTATCGCGATGAACGCACGCTGGCTGCGGAAGAATCGCTGCACCATCGCATTACTGCTGAGCGTATGCGCGAGATCACCGGTATCCAGATCATGCGCATCAACACTGTGTACCAGATGTTTGCGGATGCGCCTGAACTGCGCGCTCTGCCTTGGCTGAATCTGCCGGAGTATGTGCTCTACCGTTATGGCGGCGATGCTGTGGCGGAGCGTACGAATGCAACCCATACGCAGATGGTGGGTACGGATGGCACATGGTCACGCGAAATATTCGGTGCGGTGGATAGTAGGTTGAGCAATGCGCCTCCCATCGTGTCACCTGGAACCTATCTGGGCAAACTGCGTGGGCCATTGACGGAGTTGCCAGCATTGGCCAATACACGGCTGATTGCGCCGGCATGCCACGATACGGCATCTGCAATTGCAGCGATTCCGTATAGTGGGGAGGATTGGGCCTACATCAGTTCCGGAACATGGTCACTGGTTGGTACGTTGCTGAAGGCTCCTATTAATACCGCCGAAGCCAGGGCGGAGAACTTTACCAATCTTGGCGGCGCGGATGACACTATCTGCTTTCATAAAAATGTGAACGGTATGTGGCTGCTGAGGCAGTGCATGGAGCAGTGGGCAGAATCAGGTTGGAGCCAGAGCCTGCCGGAATTGATTGTGGCTGCTGCTGAGGTGGCTTCGCCAAAGTATGTGTTGGATGTAGATGATGCAGAGCTGCTGCTACAGGGTGATATGCCGGAGCGAATCAATGCACAACTGAGGCGTCGCGGACTGGCGGAGATCGGCGCAGGGCCAGAGGACGCGGCGAGGATGGCTTCACTCCTCTTTCATAGTCTGGCGGCGCGCTATGCGGATGTGCTGCGTAAGGTAGAGGCGATTACAGGCAAGAAGTTACAGCGGCTCTATATTATGGGCGGCGGCAGTCAGAACACGCTGCTGAATCGGCTGACGGCGGAGGCGACCGGCCTGGAGGTGCATCTGGCTGGAACTGAATGCTCCACACGGGGGAACTTTGCCGTGCAACTGGCGACGCTGGAGCGCGGCAGCGTAGCGATGCCGCTGGGACGTGCAACTTGTGCATGGGCGGCGCAATTGTCGCGGTCACAGTCTGCGGTAGCCTGCAAGGCTTGAGGCCTTCATGATTTACAGAAGAAATAATTCTCCTATTGACGTTTATATCTCGCTTGCCATAGAGTTTCGACTGGATGCATACCTGCTCCGAGGAGCCTGCTGCCGTGATCCATCCCCTTATATATCGTTTATCGAAAGCCATACTGGCTCTCGGTGTAATCCTCACAAGCTTGTGTAGCGTGGAAGCGCGAGCACAGACTCAAAAGAGATTTGTGGTTGAGGGTGATCACTTCGCATTAAACGGTAAGCCGGTGCAGATTCTTTCGGGTGAGATCCACTACGCACGTATTCCGCGCGAGTACTGGAAGGCGCGGATGGAGATGGCGAAGGCGATGGGGCTGAATACCATCGCGACCTATGTCTTCTGGAATGTGCATGAGCCGCGGCCCGGGGTGTATGACTTCAGTGGTAATAACGATCTGGCTGCGTTCATCCGGCTGGCGCAGCAGGAGAAGCTGAATGTGCTGCTGCGTGCGGGCCCATACTCCTGCGCGGAGTGGGAGATGGGAGGATATCCATCATGGCTGCTGGCCGATCCGAAGATGAAGACGGCTCTGCGCTCGGATGATCCTGCGTTTATGGTTCCCGTGGAGCGGTGGATCACGCGGCTGGCGAAAGAAGTTGCGCCATTGCAGATCGGGCGCGGCGGCCCGATCATCGCCGTGCAGATTGAGAATGAGTACGGCAACTTTGGTAATGACAAGAAGTATATGGAGCATCTGCGCAACATCTTTATTAGTGCAGGATTTACCGGCACGGATGCGATGCTCTATACCGTGGATTCATCGAAGGCCCTGGCGGTGGGAAGCATTGAAGGTACCGTGGCGGGCGTAAACTTCGGAACCGGCAATGCGGAGCGCGGATTGACTGCGCTGGCGAAGGAGCGGCCAGGCCAGCCGCTGTTTGTAACGGAGTACTGGCCGGGGTGGTTCGATCACTGGGGGCATCCGCATGAGACACGGCCCACGGATAAACAGGTGCAGGACCTGAACTACATACTGAGCCACAAGTCCTCTATCAATATCTACATGTTCCATGGTGGAACCAGCTTCGGCTTTATGGCTGGGGCGAGCTGGACGAACAACGAGTATCTGCCGGATGTGACCAGCTACGACTACGACGCGCCGCTGGATGAAGCGGGACACGCGACGGCGAAGTTCTATGCGTATCGCGATGTGCTGGCGAAGTACGCGGATGGGCCGCTGCCTGCGGTGCCGGAGGTTCCGGCGGTGATTGCTATAGCGCCATTTGGTGTAGGCCATGCAACGCCGCTGTGGGATCATCTGCCGAAACCGGTGAGCAGCAAAGCACCCTTGACGATGGAAGCGATGGGGCAATCGTACGGCTATGTGCTCTATCGCAAGCAACTGGAAGGAGCAGCGCAGGGAGATCTGGTGCTGGATGCGGTACAGGACTATGCGCGCATCTACGTAGATGGCAAGCTGGTTGGCACAGTAGATCGCAGATTGAAGCAAGACCGCATCACATTGAACGCTGCAAAGGGAGCGCGGCTGGATATTCTGGTGGAGAACTCCGGACGCATCAACTCGACGAAGATGATGCGCGATGAGGTGAAGGGCATTACGCATGGCGTGACCCTGGCGGGTGCGCCGCTGGAAGGATGGGAGAATTATTCGCTGCCGATGGAGCCGGCTGATGTGGCGGCGGTGAAGCCGGGAGCGGCAGAAAAGGCTGCAGCGGGGCCGCACTTTGTGTTTGGAAGCTTTGATGTGAAGCAGGCGGGCGATACATTTCTGGATGTGAGCGCGCTGGGCAAAGGCGCACTGTGGATCAACGGGCATGCGTTGGGCAGATACTGGAACGAGGGGCCGCAGAAGACGCTGTATGTTCCCGGGCCGTGGCTGCGCGAGGGGAAGAACAGTGTGGTGGCCTTCGACATCTTCGACGCTCCCGGACGTGCGATGTTGCAGGGGCGTGTAGAGCCGATTCTGGATGCTCCGATTGCGAAACCTTCCGGCTCGTCCTCAGGCAATTAAGTAGCGCGGAGAGAGTCTGTGATAACGCTGAAGCGAATGCGGCACCGGGCGTTACTTCTGGCAGGCAGTATGCTGCCTGCGGTTATGCTGTTGCCCGCGGCGCAATCGCAGGAGACGACCGCCCAGGGAATTGCAGCGGTACAGCAGCACTTTATGACGCCACCGGATGATGCGCGCATCATGATGCGCTGGTGGTGGTTTGGTCCGGCGGTAACGAAGCCGGAACTGGAGCGCGAAATTCTGGCGATGAAAGCCGGAGGCATCGGCGGATTTGAGATTCAGCCGGTGTATCCAATGGCGCTGGATGATGCGGCGAAGGGATTCCGCAATACGCCTTATCTATCGAGCGAGTTTCTGGATGCAGTGAAGTTTGCATCGCAGAAGGCGCATGAAAACGGCATGCGCATTGATATGACGCTGGCGAGCGGATGGCCGTATGGCGGGCCGCACGTCTCGGCGGACCAGGCATCCAGCTGTTTGCGGGTGGTGGCGCTTGATCTTCCGGCAGGGGCGGCATCAGTTGCTGCACCGGCGATGGAGCATGGCGAGAAGCTAATCGCGGTGTTCGCGGGCGAGGGCCGTGCGAAGGCTTACAAGGCCGATGCGCTACAGCGGATGGAGGCTATGCCGGAGCATGGCCGCATGACGTTGACCCCAGCGGCTGACGCGCGTGTTGTGGTCTTTTACGTTGCCGGACGGACGGGGCAGAAAGTGAAGCGCGCGGCGGTCGGTGCCGAGGGATTGGTGCTGGATCACTACAGCAAGGCCGCCGTGGAGAGCCATCTGCATACTGTGGGCGACAAGCTGATGCAGGCCTTTGGAGACAAACCGCCGTATGCGGTGTTCAGCGACAGCCTGGAAGTTTACGGGGCGGACTGGACGGATGATCTGCTGCCGGAGTTTCAGCGGCGGCGCGGATATGATCTGACGCCCTATCTGCCGCAACTGGCGAGCGGGACGAGCGAGGTGAGTGCGGCGGTGCGGCGCGACTGGGGATTGACGCTGACGGAGTTGCTCAACGAGCGCTATCTAACACCGGTCAACGATTGGGCCAGGGCGCACAATACACAATTTCGCTCGCAGACATATGGAGTTCCGCCGGCGTCGATGTCGAGCAACCGGCTGGTGGCGCTGCCGGAGGGCGAAGGCCCGCAGTGGAACCAGTTCTCCTTCACGCGCTGGGCTACTTCGGCGAGCCATGTGTATGGGCGGCCGGTGACTTCGGCGGAGACGTGGACATGGCTGCACTCGCCTGCGTTTCGTGCAACGCCGCTGGACATGAAGGCGGAGGCGGACTGTTTTTTTCTGCAAGGCGTGAATCAACTGATCGGGCATGGCTGGCCGTACACGCCTCCGGGTGTGGCGGAGCCAGGGTGGGCGTTCTATGCAGCGGCGGTCTTCAACGATCACAATCCGTGGTGGATGGTGATGCCGGATGTGACGAAGTATCTGCAGCGGGTGAGCTATCTGCTGCGGCAGGGAAAGCCTGCGAATGATGTGGCGGTGTTGCTGCCGAATGACGATGTGTACGCGCACATGGCGGCGGGCAAGGTCAGCCTGTCGGATGGGATGAAGGAGTACGTTACGCCGGAGCTGACGCAGCAGATTGAGAGCGCAGGTTACAATCTCGACTACCTGGATGCAGAAGCGATTCAGATTGCGGGGATACATTATCCGGTGCTGGTGCTGCCGCATGTGGAGCGGCTTGCGCCCGAGACACTGCGAGCTATCGCGGCGTATAGCGCGCAGGGCGGCAAGGTGATTGCGGTAGGTGAAACGCCGAGTCGTGCGCCGGGGCTGATGCATGCGAAGGTTATCTCTGCTGAAGTGCAGAAGCTGGCGCAGGGACTCTTCACGGGGAATGCAAATGCGCAGGTTATCGCGCACGATGCAGGGTTGGGCGCGGCGCTGAAGAGCGTGCTCACGCCGGATATGAAGCTCGCAGAAGAGAGCGCGGCGGTGGGATTCATTCATCGCAAGCTGGATGGTGCAGATATTTATTTTGTGGCGAACACCGCGAACCAGGCGGTGAAGACGACGGCGAGCTTCCGCTCTGCGCGGCCTGTGGTGGCTGCATGGAATCCATTTACTGGTGCGGTGCAGAAGGTGGTGGCAGAATCATCGATTGCGCTGCAACTCGCGCCGTATGAGTCGCGAGTGATTGTCTTCAGCGACAGGCCGGTTACGGCAGTTGCTCCGGTAGATGGAGCGACGAGCATGGTGGCGGACTGGACACGCGGATGGTCAGTGAGCTACGCGGCGCGCGGGGAGAAGGCATCGGCTGCGCAGAAAGTGGAAGAGCCGAAGTCGTGGACGGATGATCCGGAGTTGCGATTCTTCTCTGGCGTGGCGACATATGCGAAGACGGTGACGCTGGGTGCGGCGGAGATTGCGGGGGCGAAGTTGTTCACGTTGGATTTCGGAGAAGGGACTGCGATTGCGCCGGAGGCGAAGGTCCATGGAACGCGCGCTCTGCTGGAGAGCCCTGTACGCGAGGCTGCCGAGGTGTGGGTGAATGGGCGGAGGATTGGCTCAGTATGGCATCCGCCGTATACGCTGGACGTGACCGGAGCGCTGCACGCGGGTGAGAACCGCATTGAGATTCGCGTGGCAAATACCGCGATCAATATGCTCGCCGGCAGAGCGCCCGCTGATTACCACTTGCTATCGGCGCGCTATGGCCAGCGTTTTATTCCGCAGGATGTAGACGATCTAAAGCCGCTGCCATCGGGGATATTGGGTGCGGTTCATCTTCTGGAGACAAAATAGTTCATGCGAAGCCGTGTGTTTGCCGCAGTATTTTTACTTTGTTTTGTGTTGCCCGCTGTTGGGCATGCCACTCCGCCAGCCAAGGAGTTTTCTGTCAGCGCGTATGGCGCGAAGGGTGATGGCGTGGCGTTGGATACAGCGGCGATTCAACGCGCGATTGATGCCGCGGCTGTGCATGGCGGAACGGTAACGTTTCCGGCAGGGACGTATCTGAGTGGTGCGATCTTTGTGAAGAGCAACGTGACATTGCGCATCGACAAAGGCGTGACCCTGATCGGGTCGCAGCAGTTGAAGGACTATCCACTGATGCCAACGCGTGTGGCGGGGATTGAGATGACGTGGCCGGCGGCGCTGGTGAATATATACAAGCAGACGAATGCGGCGATCACGGGTGACGGGACGATCGACGGCGATGGCAAGGTGTGGTGGGACGGCTACTGGGCGCTGCGCAAGATCGATGATCCGAAGGGGCTACGGTGGGCGGCGGATTACGATGCGAAGCGGCCACGGCTGATCCAGATCTTCGATTCGTCGAATGTAAAGTTGGAGGGGCTGAACCTGCGCAGGTCTGGGTTCTGGACGGTCCATATCTGCTATTCGCATGATGTCACGGTCGACCGCATCACAATTCGCAACAATGAGGGCGGGCATGGCCCGAGTACCGATGGCATCGATATCGATTCGTCGCGCAAGATACTGGTGCAGCATGCTGACATCGCGGTGAACGATGATGCGCTGTGTCTAAAGGCTGGGCGCGATTCCGATGGGCTGCGGGTGAACAGGCCGACGGAGGATGTGGTGCTGCGCGACTCGATCATTCGCGAGGGCGCGGCGGGTGTGACGATCGGCAGCGAGACGTCGGGCGGCTTCCGCAATATTGAGGCGTATAACCTGACGACGCTGGCGAAGGTGCCGGTGGGGATACTGTTCAAGTCGGCGCATACGCGGGGTGGATGGGCTGAAAATATTAGCATCCACGACATGGTGATGACCGGGACGCCGGTGGTGTTTCGCGTAACGATGAACTGGAATCCGAGCTACAGCTACGCGAAGATTCCAGAGGGAATGACGGAGTATCCCGCGTACTACAAGGTTCTCTCGACGCCGGTGCCGGAGGCGCAGGGCATCGCGCACTTCCACGACGTGCACATATGGAACATCGAGGCGGAAGGCGCGAAGACGGCGTTTGAAGTGGACGCCTATCCGAGTGTTCCGTTGGAGAGATTTCAGTTGGAGCATCTGAAGATTGAGGCGCAACATGCAGGACACATTGCGAATGCGAAGGATTGGACGTTCGCGGATGTGTCGCTGAAAATCGCGGACGGCAGCAGCGTATCGCTACAGGACAGCACCAACGTGACGGGGCTGAGTAAGGCGGCGCCGGTGATGCTGTATCCACTGCCGACGGCGGCGCAGCAGGCAGGTGTGGATAAGGACACTGCACGGCACTTCGGCGATGCCCCGGCTGACCCGGGACCGCTAGCGACGGATCTTTCTCCGGCGCTGACTGCAGCGGACATCGATAAGGCAACGCGCAAGGTAGCGGATTGGGACCTGGCGCGCTCGCAGCCGTACTTCGACCGGATATGGACGTGGAGTGTGCAGTACAGCGGATTTATGGCGGCGTCGGAATCGACCGGCGACCCGAAGTATCGCAATGCAATGCGGGCGATGGCGGAGAAGTATAAGTGGGAGCTGCGCAACCGGATTCCGAATGCAGACGATCAGAGCGTTGCGCAGACGTACCTGGAGCTTTATCTGCAGGCGGGTGCGAATGCGGATGTGGCGATGATTACGCCGGCGCGTGCGGACCTCGATTCCGTTATCGGGCTGACTACGTTGAAACCGGGCGATGAGCGCATCCCATGGTGGTGGTGCGATGCGCTGTTTATGGCGCCGCCGGTGTGGGCGCGCATGTATGAAGCGACGCATGACCGCAAGTACATCGCGTACCTGGACGCACAGTGGGAGCGGACTTCGGACCTGCTGTATGACAAGGAAGAGTATCTCTACGCACGCGATGCGTCATACCTGACGAAGCGCGAGGCGAACGGGAAGAAGATCTTCTGGTCGCGCGGCGAAGGCTGGGTGATGGGTGGGTTGGCGCGCACGCTACAGTATCTTCCTGCGGATGATGCGCGGCGACCTTTCTATATCAACCAGCTGCGCGAGATGTCAGCAAAGATTGCAAGCCTGCAGGGCGCGGATGGATTATGGCATGCAGGCCTGCTTGATCCCGGGAACTATCCGCTGCCTGAGATATCTGGTTCAGCGCTGTTTGTGTATGCCATGGCCTGGGGCGTGAACGAAGGCTATCTGGATGCAGCGGTATATCGCCCGGTGATTGAGAAAGCGTGGACCGGGATTCTGCAGCATATCTATGCAGATGGGCGGTTGGGGTGCATTCAGCAGACGGGGCCGGAGCCAGCGTGGTATCTACCGAGTTCCAGCTATAACTATGGAGTTGGCGCGTATCTGCTGGCGGCTAGCGAACTGAAACGCATGGCGATGAAGCAGGTGGAAGTGGGAGCGGCTGATCCGAAGCTACATGAGAATTTTAATTTGCCGGTTCCGGCGAACGGAAAGCTGAAGACGATCTGGCTGGTGGGGGATTCGACGGTGCGCAATGGAAGCGGAAATGGTGCGCATAACCAGATGGGCTGGGGCGATGAGCTGGCGCAGTATTTTGACACGGCAAAGGTAAATGTGGTGAATCGCGCGATTGGCGGACGGAGTTCGCGGACGTACATCACGGAAGGGTACTGGGCGGAGACACTGGCGATGGTGAAGCGCGGAGACGTGGTGCTGATCCAGTTTGGACACAACGATGGCAGCGCGCCGGATGAGCCAACGCGCGCGCGGGGTACGCTGCCAGGCATCGGCGATGAGACCAAGGAGATTTACAACCCCATTACGAAGCAGGACGAGATGGTGCATACGTACGGTTGGTACTTGGCGCAGTATGTGCAGCAGGCGCAGGCCAAAGGGGCGATACCGATCATCTGCTCGCTGGTTCCGCGGAAGATCTGGCAGGACAGCAAACTCGTTCGCGGGGTGGCGACGTATGGCGGATGGGCGCGTCAGGTTGCAGAGCAGCAGCGCGTGGGATTCATTGACCTAAACGAAATTACGGCGCGTAAGTATGACGCGCTGGGGCAGGCAGCGGTAGAGCCGCTCTTCGGCGATCCGCATACGCACACCACACTTGCCGGCGCAGTCATGAATGCAGAGAGCGTAGTGGCTGGTCTGAAGGCGTTGGTCGACGATCCAGTGAAGCAGGACTTCTCTGCGAAGGGTGAAGCAATCAAACCCTTTGTGGCGCGCTAGGGTTTGGCCTTCTCAATCTCCACGCCAAACACATAGGTTGGGCCGAACATATTGGAGCGGAAGATGAGCATCTTCTGATCTGGGGTGAAGCTCACATTGGGTTCGAGCGTGTAGTTATGCTTCTTCATATTCACCAGCTTCTCCGCATGCAGCACGCCGGGATTTACAAAGTCTTTGCTGGCAAACCCTGTGTTCTTGATGAACTCAGGATGGAAGAGATAGATCCATTCGCCATTGGGTGCTTTGGCCACCTGGCCGGGGTCGCCGCCGTCGCCGGCAAATAGCTTGCCATCCTTGCTCACGTTGAAGTGAATGGACCACTCGTTGCGATCCATGTGATACCAGTCGCGCTCGCCGTTTGCCAGATTGAGCGATGCGAGGAAGAAGTCCTGTCCCTTGGGCGTCTGTAGATCATAGTAGACGGTTTCGCCATCCCATCCCCAGAACTCATGGCCAGCAATCTCCATCGCCATGCGACGCTGATGCATGAGCTGGTTATGGGTGCCATCCGTGCGAATGGTCCATATGCGATCCACCGCCTGCCACGGGCCTTCGTGGCAATACATCAGCAGAGCCGGGTCGCTGGGAGAGAAGAGAAGGTGGTTGATCCAGTCGGTGCTGTGGAGGAGTGGCGTAATCTTGCCGGTCTGTAGGTTCAGTGTGTAAAGCACCAGCGGGAGGCGTGCAGCGAGGCGGCGTACCATCATCTCGCCTTTGTTATAAGCCTGTTCCAGTGGATGGGTTTGGTCAGCTCCCGGCCTGGGCTGATAGCCAAATTGCTTATCCGGCGCATCCACTTCATCGAAGGTGCCTGCGGCCAGCGTCTCGTCAGCATTGACCGTAGCAATATTGCCGCGCGGAGGCACTTTGCCAACCATGCGCGTCTCCTTCGTATCGACGTTGGTCACATAGAGGGCATTTTCTTCCGGCTTGATGTAGAAGACGCTCGGCGTCTTGTGTCCGGCCACGACCGCGCGTACATGGCCCCGCACGACGGAGCGTGTCTTCAGCGTCTTCAGATCCAGTACAGAGATGCCTTCCGGCGTGGTGTAGATCATCTCATTGCCGTCAGGGGTGTACGCATTTACGTTGAAATAGAAACTGGCGGATCCGGGCTCATTAGTGAGACGGATGATGCGATGGCCGGTGTCTTTGTCCACCCAGGAGGCTGGCGGATTCTTCAGCTCATCTGCGGTTGGCATATTGGCAGGGGAGCGCGTGTCGCGGGCTGCCTGTGCGATAACGGAGTGCGCGAGTGCAGCGGTGCAGAGAAAAATGGCTAAGCGGCGGACGATAGAAGATAGCACTACTGGCCCTCTGGCTGAAATGGTATATGAAGTGGCGAAGAAAGAAATGCCCCAGGAGCTGGAGCAGCACCCGGGGCATGGACAAAAGCACGCGTCCTTAGAAGTTAATACGGCCTGAAAGTTGGAAAGCACGGCTATCAGCACTGGCGAAGTTTACTGTGCCGAAAGCTGCGTTGTTGACGTTAAGTTGGATCTGGTTGTTTTGTGCGTTATTGCCGAATGTAGTGTGGTTAGTTACGTTCTGGCAATCTACACGGAAGACAAATTTGAAGCGGTTGGTGATGTCAAACGTGCGACTGACAGACATGGTCAGGCGGTATAGACTCTGTCCACGCAGATCGTAAGGCGCGGTGCGTGCCAAGTTGCCTATGGAGTAATTGTTGGAGTTACAGAACGGGCCGACGCTGGTCGAGCAGGCTGGATTTGGATTCGTTGGCTGATTTGCCACACCCGTGTTGTTGTCGGTTCCTGCTCCGCCAGCTGCGCTACTGATATAGCCTTGGAGGTATTTGGTAGTGCCCAGGCTGGCTGCGGTCACACCTTTGCCCCACCCGCCTTTAATGCGGGGAGTGCCGTGGAAGTTTGGGTTATAGTCTGGCATACAGGTTCCCTGGCCCGGATTTTGGGTGGAGGAGCATGTCGCCGTCAGAGGTAGAACAAGGCCGGAGGAGTACTGGAAAATCTCCGAGAGCTGCCATCCGCTGGCCAATGCTCGCACTACGAAGTGATCACCGCCGATGTGCCCCTTGCCGAAGGGTAACTGGTAAACGCCGAAGATATTGAGAAGTTCTGGAAGATCGTTAACACTCCGTGAGCGGTCAATACGATCCTGCGCCCAGGCACGACCGTTGGAGGTTGCCGATGCCGGGATGGCCCAACCGCTACGAGCTGTACCCGCGTCATCGATGTTCTTTGAGTAGGTGTAATTCACCGTAAAGGTAAGCCCATTGGTGAAGCGCTTGTTCAGAGAAATCTGAAGCGCATTGTAGTTTGCATTAGCCACATTGCCCCAAGTATCGGTTGTGCTGGAGTATTGCGGCATCCATGTGAGCATGTGGGCAATCGTTGGAGATGTGCTCAGTGCAGCAGCAGCGGTGTATCCACTGTAAGGTACGGGAATGCTGATGCCGGTAGCAGTTTGCGCAGTGGCGATATTAGCCGTTGTCGCCTTTGCGCTCAGGTTTGAGCCGAGCCCAAGATACATTGGGTTCAGCTGGCCTGATTGCAGGCCACGGATGTTCGACGCACCGGCGAGGAAATGGCTTTGTGTGCCGACATAGTTGACGGTAAGGGTAATATCCTTTGTGAGCTCGTGCTGAAAACCAAAATTCCAGAATGAGATTTCTGGAGCGCGGCCGCCATAGTACGGATCGGGATAGGCAATTGAGGAACCCGTGCCTGCAAATGTTCCGGTGGCACCATTGCATGGGGCATAGGTCTGGCCAGAGCAGACGTAATATCCGGTATTGAGCGTCTGGCTAATGGAACTGATGGGCGCAGGCGGGGCAAGGACATATCCCGGACCGCCAAAGTTCGCGTTGGGAGATGAGAACAACGGATTGTTATTGAGGTAGAAGGCTGGTCCGGAGACATTGTCAGAGAAGCTAGCTGTGCTATTGAAACCAGCTTGCCCCGTCCCTACACCAGCGCCGCCAGCGCCGCCGGTACCACCAGCATGTGAATACAGAATGGCCCAGCCGCCGCGAATGACGGTCTTGGGGCTATAAGAATATGCGAAGCCAAGGCGAGGCCCCCAGTTCTTGTACCAGTTATGGACCGGTGTGCGGCAACCACCGCAGCTGACGCCAGCTCCGCCGTAATTGCCCGCAAACTGTAGAGCCCCCAGGTTACCTGTGATTGGGTTGGTGATATTGGGATTGAGGAAGCTCCAGCGATCCAGCGCTTCGGTATATGTGGGCAAGTAGTCCCAGCGCAGGCCGAGATTGAGTGTCAGCTTTGGCGTTACTTTGAAGTCATCCTGAAAGTAGGGAGCAAATGGATGATAACGTGCGCCGACCACGGAGAACGGCTGCTGGGTCACGCTGGTGCTGGCGGACGAACCGCTTCCTCCCATTGCTCCAAGGATGTAGCTGGCATAGGAATATCCTGTGCCGGATGCCCAGCTTGTACCACTCAAGTTAGCCGTCGAATTTGTACCCCATGGAATATTGACCGGTGAAGAAGCGGTATCAGCACTGTCAGAGTTAATCTCCAGCCATTGATATTGGATACCAAAGGTCATTGCGTGCCGGCCTTTGACCCATTGCACGTTATCGACGAGCGTGTATGTTTCGCTTACGGAAGTTGAGCTGGTGCTGTTGGAGCCGCCGCTGATAGACGCCCATGATAACGGAGCATTGCTTCCACTAAAGGTCGCGATAGGGAAGTTGCCGGACGCCTGACCAGCAGGCAATCCAGTAATGCCGGCAGCAGTCGCGGAATACTGCGCAATGCCGTACGTTGGATTTTGTACCGGAGGACCGCCGAAGTTCATAAAGCCATATTTGAACTGGTTTACGATATGTGGCGTGATGGTGTAGGAGTGCTCTAGAGCGGCAAAGTGCCCGGCGACCGTGGAGATGGTGGTGGCGAGATACGGTACGGGCAGGTTCGAGGTGCTCGTGGTGGTGTAAGGAACGGCATGACGATTACCACCGGTAATTAGGAGAGAGAGATGCTGTTTCTCGGAGATGTTGTAGTCGAAGCGTCCGGAGTAGATCCAGTTGTGATATCCCTGCGGGAGGCCGCCAATGTAATTGTTGGTAATTGTGCCCTGCGTGTCCACCGTAGGAGCGGGAAGGAACTGTTCCATATACGTGGTGATGGGAGATATCTGGCTGGCGGGGATTACGTTGATCGGTGATCCCGGACCGAGGGCTACTGGATCACTGGTGGGTGATGTTCCATGTGTATAGCCATACTGGTAACGGCAGGGGGTTCCATAGAATGCCGTGCACGCTGCCTGTGTGGTGGGGTCATAGATCTTATAGGTCACTCCAGCGGTATTGCCCAGCCCACCAGTTGTTGTGTCGGCGGGAATGAGTTCACGGAAATCACCTTTGCGCATCAATGTGGTTGGGACGGTGCTGGAGCTCGGATTTGCGGCCTGGCTGGAGACAAACCGGTCATACGTGAGGAAGAAGAAGAGCTTATCGTGGCCGCTAAACAGGCCAGGGATGCTGATAGGGCCCCCGATAGTAGCTCCATATTCATTCTGATGCTCGGCCGGCTTTGGACCGAAGACCGTTGTAACGACGCCATTGACCACTTTCTTTGCCGTATTGGGGCAACCTGTGGTGGTAGCGCAGGGTTTTGTTGAAAAGCTCCATGCATCAAACGCTGTGTTGCGGATGTATTCGAAGACGGAACCGTGATATTGGTTGCCGCCGGATTTGGTGGAGTAGTTTTCCAGGCCAGCACCCTGATATTCCGCGGAGAAGCCGCTGGTGACGACCTGGACCTGATCGATGGCCTCTAGTGGAACGATATTGAAGACAGGACGATTGTCACCTTGCTGGCTGGCTGTGGTCAGGGGCAGGCCGTCCACATACAGCTCGCCGAGGCGCTGGGCGGTGCCACCGATGATGGAGGAGCGGCCCCCGGGGGGCTGCTGCGCGCCGGGGAGGAGGTTAGAGAACTGGGTGATATCGCGCTGCTGGAGGCCGGAGATCATGACGGGTAGGGCGGTGTAGACGTTGTTCTCGATGGTGCCGCCGAGGGTAGCATTGGTGGTTTCGAGGGCGGGAGGCATGTCGGTAACAGTAACCGTCTCCGAGCTCTCGCCGACCTTCAGCTTCACGTCCAGGCCTGTGGTGTGCATGGCGTCAATGACGAGGTTCTGCTGCTCAAAGTTCTGGAAGCCCTTGGCGGAGACCGTCACGGTGTAAGTCCCGGGGATGAGCGGGGTGATGCTGTAGAAGCCTGCGTCGGTGCTTGGGCGCGCCGTTACCACGCCAGTGTTGACATTTCTGGCGGAGATGGTTGCGTTGGGGACTACAGCACCGAGGGAATCCTGCACAGTGCCCTGGATTGCGCCCTGACCGCCGGTCTGTGCTGTGGCGCGGATTGAGAAGAGCAGCGCCAATCCAAGCATGAGACAGGCAAGCAGATGGAACGAAGTAAGGCCGGCAGATTGTGAGTGTGTGCGGCTAGTGACTTCAATAGGAAGTGTAGTCATTGCGTCCTCCACAGGAATGCAGCTATGAACTTGCGGTTGGAATTTCAACGAAAAGAACGGTACGGGTGTGGATGGATTGATGTCAATAGAAAAATTATTCCCAGTAGAATATTTTGAGGCGCAGGACGGGTTGCGTTGCGGCGGGATTCTGGAAGGAAAATGATGGGGATTTCGCGGGGGAGAGTTGCCGTTTTGGATGGTTGTTGCACGGTGGGCCAGGGGCAACTTTGCGGTGAACCGTGGGCGGCTACGGTACGAAACCATCGGCGCTAGGGGGGGGCCTGAAACGCTAAATATCTTGTTTGCAGACACTTAGCCTATGCGATTGCGGCTAAATATTTGGAGACAGAGTGTTTATAGGTAAGTATTTCATTCGTAAGGCGTTATGGGTTCGGCCCGGTGCGTCTGGAATTTTACTTCCTGTATTAGTTGTAGTGATTCTGGATGGAAACTACGCCAAACTTTCGGAAGAAAGTTTGGTTTTCCGTGTTTTTTCAATGGACGGTTTGTGGGCAGTTCATGGACGACGCACGGTGGTTGTGTGGATAGATTGGGGTGGCTTATGGACGCCAATGGCGTCCGTGGGGCGGTATGGGTGATGTGGGCGGCTACACATGCAGGTTCGTCCGTTGCGCATCGCAAGGTGGCGCGAGGCTTCGGTCGGAATGACGGCGGTTGAGAGGATTGGTGGCGGAAACATGGGCAGGAGCGTCGCCTCTGCGCGGCGGTGTACAAGGTCTCAAAATCGAGATTCTTCGACAATCTCAGGACAGGCTCTGGGGCACCCAGTTTGGTGGGGAGGTTGGATGTATGGGTACCGGAGACGATGCGAAAAGACGGGTGGGCGCAAAGCAAAGGCGCTGAAGAGGAGACTCTTCAGCGCCTTGATATTCGTGGTGGAACCGTCTGGTTTATGCGGTAACGGACTGGCTAAGTTGCAGGGGCTCTGTCTTGGAGAGGAGGTAGCGATCAACGGCTGCCGCGGCTTTGCGGCCTTCGGAGATGGCCCAGACGACGAGAGACTGGCCACGGCGCATGTCGCCCGCGGCGAAGATGCCGTCGACGGAGGTCATGTATTCGCTGTTGGCCAGTACGTTGCCGCGAGGATCGAGCGCAAGGCCGAGCTGCTCGATCATGCCGTTGCGGACGGGGCCAAGGAAACCCATCGCCAGCAGGACCAGGTCTGCTTCGAGAGTGAACTCGGAGCCGGCAATCGGAGTGAACGATGGCGGGGGGCCGACGCGGACGGCGTTGAGCGCGGTGACGTTGCCCTTGGCATCGCCGGTGAAGCTGATGCTGTTGATGCCCCAGTCGCGGACGCCGCCCTCTTCATGCGAGGTTTCGGTGCGGAGCTGCAGCGGCCACAGGGGCCAGGGGGTGGAGCCAGCGCGCTCTTCGGGCGGCTTGGGCATGATCTCAAACTGGTGCACGCTCTTTGCGCCCTGGCGCAGGCTGGTGCCGAGGCAGTCGGCCCCGGTATCGCCACCGCCGAGGATGATGACGCGCTTGCCTTCTGCGCTGATGGCGACGGCAGGATCGATGGTGTCGCCTTCGCAGCGATGGTTCTGCTGCGGCAGGAACTCCATGGCGAAGTGAATGCCCTTGAGTTCGCGGCCGGGGATGGGGAGGTTGCGGGGCTGCTCTGCGCCGCCGGTGAGCAGGACGGCATCGTACTCCGCAGTGAGCGTTTCGATGGGAAGATTGACGCCGACGTGGGCATTGGGGACGAAGGTGACGCCCTCAGTTTCCATCTGCTGCAGGCGGCGGTCGATGACGTGCTTCTCCAGCTTGAAGTTGGGGATACCGTAGCGCATGAGGCCGCCGATGCGGTCGTTCTTCTCGTAGACGGTGACGGAGTGGCCGGCACGGCGGAGTTGCTGCGCAGCGGCCAGACCAGCAGGGCCGCTGCCGACGACGGCAACGCGCATACCGGTGTTGTGGTCGGGCGGCTCGGGCTGAATCCAGCCCTCTTCCCAAGCGCGTTCAACGATGCTGCGCTCGATGAGCTTGATGGAGACAGCGGGCTGGTTGATGCCGAGCACGCAGGCGGCTTCGCAGGGCGCGGGGCAGATGCGACCGGTGAACTCCGGGAAGTTGTTGGTGGCGTGGAGACGCTTGATGGCGGTCTCCCAGCGGCCGTTGTAGGCGAGGTCATTCCAATCGGGAATGAGATTGTTGACCGGACAGCCGGTATGGCAGAAGGGAACGCCGCAGTCCATGCAGCGCGCGCCCTGCTCCTTCTGTTTCTCTTCGCCGAAGGGCTGGTAGATCTCCTGCCAATCGTGCAGGCGATCTTCTACTTTGCGGCGTTGCGGCTGTTCGCGTTGAATCTCAAGAAAACCAGTGACCTTACCCATGCTGCACCTGCCCTGTCGTCTCCAGCGACGACGAATTTGAGGGTGAACTGTAGATTGCGGTGGCGCGAGGAACGCCGAGAACGCGCTTATGCTCGTGCGGAAAGACCTTGATGAAGCGCGCCTGCTCTGCGCTCCAGTGCTCGAGAATCCAGGCAGCACGGGGGCTGCCGGTGAGATCGCGATGGCGCTCAATCAGCTTGCGCACCTCGGCGATGTCTTCAGTGTTGACCAGAGGCTCGAGATCGACGCTGGCCTGGTTGCAGCGGCGGGTGGAGAAGTCGCCCTGATCGTCGTAGACGTAGGCGCGGCCACCGCTCATACCGGCGGCGAAGTTGCGTCCGGTGGAGCCGAGGACAAGGACGACGCCATTGGTCATGTATTCGCAGCCGTGGTCGCCAACGCCTTCGACGACAGCGGTAGCTCCGGAGTTGCGGACGGCGAAGCGCTCGCCGGCGATGCCGTTGAGGAAGACTTCGCCGGTGGTGGCGCCGTAGAGAACAACGTTGCCGACGAGGATGCTTTCTTCGGGCAGGAAGCTGGAGGTCTTGGGCGGATAGGCGATGATGCGTCCGCCGGAGAGGCCCTTGCCGAGATAGTCGTTGGTGTCGCCTTCGATCTCAAGGGTGACGCCGGAGGGAACGAACGCGCCGAAGCTCTGCCCGGCTGAGCCGTGGAAGCGGAAGTGGATCGTCTCATCGGGCAGGCCGGCGGAGCCGTAGCGGCTGGCGATCTCACCGCCCAGCATGGCTCCGACCGCACGGTGCACGTTGCGGATGGCGAAGCTGCCGGTGACTTTCTTCTTGGATTCGAGCGCGGGGGCAGCCTTCTCGATCAGGGCATGATCGAGTGCGTGCTCCAGGCCGTGATCCTGCATCTGCATGCGGCGGCGTGCGACGCGCGAGGGCAGGGTGGGCGAGTAGAGGATGGAGGAGAGATCGATGCCCTTGGCCTTCCAGTGGGTGTGGGCGACCTCTGCGTCGATGCGGTGGACCTGGCCGATCATCTCGTTTACGGTGCGGTAGCCGAGCTTGGCCATGTGCTCGCGAACCTGCTCTGCGATGAAGAAGAAGAAGTTGACGACGTGCTCAGGCTGGCCCTGGAAGCGCGCGCGCAGGACGGGGTCCTGCGTGGCGATGCCGACGGAACAGGTGTTGAGATGGCACTTGCGCATCATGATGCAGCCCATGGAGATGAGCGGCATGGTGGCGAAGCCGAACTCCTCTGCGCCGAGCAGGGCGGCGATGGTGACGTCGCGGCCGGTCTGCAACTTGCCGTCGGTCTGCACCTTGATGCGGCTGCGCAGGTCGTTGAGCAGGAGAACCTGCTGCGTTTCCGCCAGACCGAGCTCCCAGGGGAGGCCGGCGTGGTGGATGGAGCTCATGGGCGATGCGCCGGTACCACCGTTGTCGCCGGAGATGAGGACGACGTCAGCGTGCGCCTTGGAGACGCCAGCGGCGACGGTGCCGACGCCGGCTTCTGCGACGAGCTTTACCGCGATGCGCGCCTTGGGATTCACGTTCTTAAGATCGAAGATGAGCTGGGCAAGATCTTCGATGGAGTAGATGTCATGATGCGGCGGGGGCGAGATGAGGCCGACGCCGGGGATGGAGTAGCGCATGCGCGCGATGACATCATCCACCTTGTGGCCGGGGAGCTGGCCGCCTTCGCCGGGCTTTGCGCCCTGCGCCATCTTGATCTGGATCTCGTCGGCGTTGATGAGGTAGTTGGCGGTGACACCGAAGCGTCCGCTGGCAACTTGCTTGACGGCGCTACGGCGAAGGTCGCCGTTGGCGTCGCGCTTGAAGCGGTCTTCGTCTTCGCCACCTTCGCCGGTGTTAGACATGCCGCCGATGCGGTTCATGGCGATGGCGAGGGTCTCATGCGCTTCTTTGCTGATGGAGCCGAAGCTCATGGCGCCGGTGGTGAAGCGCTTCACGATCTCCTTGGCGGGCTCGACTTCGTCCAGCGGGATGGGCTGGTCAGCGTACTTCAACTTCATCAGGCCGCGCAGGGTACAAAGATGCTCGGCCTGCTGGTCGATGAGGTCGGTGTACTCCTGGAAGGTGGTGGGGTTGTTGGAGCGCACGGCCTGGCGGAGCTTGCCGATGGTGAGCGGATTGAGCAGGTGATACTCGCCGCCCGCACGGAACTGGTACTGGCCGCCGACGTCGAGGTCGGTTTCAGAGTCGGTGATGGGCTGGTAGGCGTAGGTGTGATTCAACTGGGCTTCGCGAGCGAGCACATCGAGGCCAACGCCTTCAATGCGCGAGGCGGTGCCGGAGAAGTAGGCATCGACAAGCGCCTTGTTCAGGCCGACAGCTTCAAAGACCTGAGCGCCGCGATAGCTCTGCAGGGTGCTGATGCCCATCTTGGAGAAGGTCTTGAGCAGGCCTTTATTGATGGCCTTGATGAAGTTGTACTCGGCCTGATCGGTGGTGACGTCAGCGGGGAGCAGGCCGCGGCGTTTGAGATCGGCAAGCGATTCAAAGGCGAGGTAGGGATTGATGGCGCTGGCACCGTAACCGATGAGCAGGGCGAAGTGCATGACCTCGCGGGGCTCGCCGCTCTCGATGATGAGCGCGACCTGGGTGCGGGTCTTCTCGCGCACGAGGCGGTTGTGTACCGCGGCCATCGCCAGCAGACTGGGCATGGGCGCATAGGTGGAGTTCACACCGCGATCGGAGAGGATGAGCAGGGTGTAGCCCGAGGCGACGGCATGTGAGGCGCGTGCGCTGAGCTCATCGAGGCCGCGCTTGAGGCCGGCTTCGCCATCCGCTGCACGGAAGAGCGTGGGCAGCGTGGTGGCGAGGAGATCGCCGGAGGAGACGCGGCGCAGCTTCTCAAGGTTGCGGTTGGTCAGGATGGGGTGCGTCAATTTCAGAGTGTGGCAATTGTCGGGCGCTTCGTGCAGGATGTTGCGCTCGGTGCCGATGTAGCTGATGAGCGACATCACCATCTCTTCGCGGATGGGATCGATAGGCGGATTGGTGACCTGAGCGAAGAGCTGCTTGAAGTAGTTAAAGAGCGGCTGCGGACGATCAGAGAGGCAGGCCAGAGGAACGTCAGAGCCCATGGAGCCGAGGGGCTCTTCACCCTTCGCGCCCATGGGGGCAAGGAGAATCTTGAGGTCTTCTTCGGTGTAGCCGTAGGCGCGCTGACGGCGCTGCAGGGTATCAGGATTCTTGGAGATGATGCGTGAGGGGTCGGGCAGGTGATCGAGCGTGACCTGCTCGTCTTTGAGCCAGGCGCCGTAGGGCTGCTTGCTGGCGAGAGACTTCTTGATCTCCTTGTCAGAGATGATGCGCTTCTGCACGGTATCAACCAGGAACATACGACCCGGCTGCAGGCGGCCCTTTTTGCGAATATCTTCGGCAGGCACGTCGATGACGCCGGCTTCAGAGGCGAGGACGACGAGGTCGTCTTTGGTGACGATGTAGCGACCGGGGCGCAGGCCGTTGCGGTCGAGCGTGGCGCCGATAACGCGGCCATCGGTGAATGCGACGGCGGCGGGGCCATCCCACGGCTCCATCAGGGAGGCGTGGTACTCGTAGAAAGCGCGCTTCTCTTCATCCATGTCAGGATTGCCGGCCCAGGCTTCGGGGATGAGCATGGCCATGACGTGGGGCAGGGAACGGCCAGACTGGAAGAGGAATTCAACGGCGTTGTCGAGCGCGCCGGAGTCGCTGTTGCCGGGAGTCACGACGGGGAAGAGCTGGTCGATGCTGTCGCCGTGGAGGGGACTCTCGAGCACAGCTTCGCGGGCGTTCATCCAGCTGACATTGCCGCGGATGGTGTTGATCTCGCCGTTGTGGGCGACGTAGCGGAAGGGATGCGCGAGCTTCCAGCTAGGGAAGGTGTTGGTGGAGAAGCGCTGGTGGACCAGGGCGAGGGCGCTGGTGACCAGGGGATTCGCGAGCTCGAAGTAGAACTTCTCGATCTGCGGGGCCAGCATGAGGCCCTTGTAGATGATGGTGCGACACGAGAAGGAAGGGATGTAGAAATCATCCTTGCCCTCGATGTCAGAGGCTGCCATTTCGTTTTCGGTGCGGCGGCGAACCTTGTAGAGCAGGCGCTCGAAGGACTCTTCGTCCATGCCATCGGGGCGGCCGACAAAAAGCTGTTCGATGTAGGGCTGGGAGGCGCGTGCTTCGCGGCCGATGGCGTCGCCGTTGACCGGGGTATCGCGCCAGCCGATGAGGGTGAGGCCTTCGGCAACGGCCATGCGCTCAAAAACGCCTTCGCACTGCAGGCGGCTGTGCTTGTCTACCGGTAGGAAGCACATGGCGACGCCGTAGGCGCCCGGCTCGGGAAGGTGCATGCCGAGCTCGCCACATTCGCGGACGAAGAAGGTATGGGGAATCTGGATGAGGATGCCAGCGCCGTCGCCGGTCTCTGGATCACAACCGGCAGCACCGCGGTGGGTGAGGTTGATGAGAACCTCAAGGCCCTTGCGGATAATGTCGTGGCTTTTCTCGCCGCGAATGCTCGCGACGAGGCCCATGCCACAGGCATCATGTTCATTCCGTGGATGATAGAGCCCTTGTGGGGAGGGCGTGCGGAGACGGGTGTGCATGGTATCCATAGGGGCAGCCTTTGCAATGCAGGATGCGTTCCCTGGCCCGGGAGACACAATCACTTACGCATTTCCTTGCTGAAATTACGTGAGTGGTTGATCGAGCGCGCCTACCGAAGCAGGCCTTGCCGCGTCAGGGTCAGAACTGAACTTTGATTTCAATAATAGCGGAAATTGCGCGTCGTTGTGGAACAACTTTCATACTCGCGCCAGCATCATGCCTGAGATGCGGAGATGAATATTCGGCTTATGGCCGGAGAAAACGCGTTAAACGAAATGAATACTGCTTCAGCGTCAAAGCTATTTTTCTTGTGTTCTATCAACCAGCACGAGGAGAGAGTAGTCTGTGGCCAGCAATAGAATTTGTTCAACGACAGGCAACCTAAGTAATTGGTTTCAAAAAGTTTTCAGACAAAATTGTGTTGAGGGTAGAGCATGGCGCGGTAGAATGCCTCTAGTTGTTCGGAATCCTGATTTCCCCCACTGCAATATGAAAGAGCACGAAAATAAATACGAGAAATTAGTCTGGGGCAGCGAAAAAGGCTACACAGACAGTAATCGCCTCGTGTAAGGTGGGTGCGCTCCTTCTTTGCAGGCATTCAAGTTGGAAACGGCCAGGTTATAAGCCCACAAATATCCAGTTCGGGACACGTAAGCAGAACTCCGGACAGATAGAGGATCACAGGAATGAGAACTGACGACCAGTACTCTGGAGCAACCAACTCTGCGGGACTAGCGGAGGCTTACCGCTTCGGAGCTGCATCGCCCGCCGCCCCGGCAATGCTTGCACAGACATCTGTAGCTGTATCTTCACTGCGAAGCTTTCGCTATGTAGTGCTCAAGCGCGTGATGGATATCTTCGGCTGCCTGGCGCTTACGCCCTTTCTGCTTCCGTTGTGCGGCATTCTGGTATTGCTGATCAAGTTCAGTTCGCCGGGGCCGGCATTTTTCTCGCATCGCCGTATCAGCAAGGATGGCGGTTTCTTTTCCATGTGGAAGTTCCGCACCATGTGCGTGAATAGCGATGAGGTACTGGAGAAGTATCTGGCTTCAAATCCCCGTGCACTGGAAGAGTGGACCGCTTCGCACAAGCTTCGGCATGACCCGCGTGTGACCCGGATCGGGCAAATTCTGCGGCACTACAGCCTGGACGAACTGCCGCAGTTCTGGAATGTATTTCGCGGTGACATGTCGCTTGTGGGGCCGCGGCCCATCATCGCTGCCGAGGTGGGGAAGTACGGACACTGCTTTAGCTGCTACTGCAGCGTGAAGTCTGGCGTGACCGGATTGTGGCAGGTTTCAGGGCGCAGCAAGGTGAGCTACGCGGAGCGGATTGCGCTGGATTGCCGCTACGTGCGTGAGTGGTCGCTGTTGCAGGATATTAAGATTCTGTTCAAGACAGTCTCCTGCGTAGTTGATGCAGATGGCGCGTTCTAGCTGCCGCACGCATTCGCAACAAACAGAAATTGAAATAGTGCAGACGCCGCTTCTGCCATCAGGACTGATGGTTGTTGTGCGGGCTGTTCCAGTAGCCTGTATGGTAGGAAAGCCGTTGTGACCACTTCTTGCCGAGTGCTGCCTCATGCAGTCCAAGTTGATATCCAACCAGCTTGGCGGCGTTGCGTAAGAGCGCATACGGAATCAAATGCAAATGCCGTGGCAGCAAGAATCGCAGCTCAGAGAGGACAAAGCGGTGGCCCTCATGCGTTGGTTTGCCAAACTGCTCTGGTAGCCACTGCTCGCGGGCATGCAGGACGCCGATATCGAAATAGCGTTGAAACTCCTGGCGGATACTGTAGGCGTGCGAGTGGTAGGCTTGGGCCTCCGCCACGTAGGCGGTCTTCCAGCCGAGCTCCAGCATGCGGGCTGCGACGATTGTGTCCTCTGCCATGATGACATCGCCGGGGAAGCCACCAGCCTGGTCCAGCGCCGTCACGCGATAGGCCGCGAAGCTATTAGAGAAGAATGCCGCCTTGATGCCGAGCATCTGGCGGCTGTCAAAGGTTTGAATGCGCGATTGTGCAGGGTAGTTGAAATGGCGGGCATGGGCCTCAATGGGGCCAGCTTCCGGACGTGGCAGCTGGCGGCCATATGCCGCTCCAACGGATGGATCCTTGAAGGCTTCAAGGAGAACATCAAAGGCGCCGGGAATGGGGACAGCGTCTTGGGTGAGGTAGATGATGATCTTCGCATCGGGGAACTGCCGTGCAGCCAACTGACGGGTGAAGCTGTGATTGAACTCGTGCGGCTTAATGCGCATGACGCGGAAACCGGCAGCTTCTGCGGCGCGGTCTGTGCCGTCGTCTGATTTGGTGTCAACAATCAGAATCTGGTGGGCTGGAAGGTTCTGCTGAGCCAGGCCAGCTGATAGCTCCTTCCAGTAGGGGGCAGCATGAAATGTTGGAACGATTACAGCGACCAGCGAACGGTCCATGACGTCTATGCCGGGGGCCGGGTTCGCTGCTGCAATAGACGACATCTCTTGGTTCACTCCCGGGCGCTTCTGAAGATAGTGCAATTTCGCAGGATTGTACGAACATGGTGCAGCGAAATGCGCAGTACCATCATAGCTGTTTCAAGAGCTGGCTTGCCTTGTATGCTCAAAGTGTTGCATGAGTGAAGCCCGAACCCATCGCGGAATTTTGCTGAACGCCAGCCGAGTGACGTCCGTTGGCGGGCTGCATGCTTATACGGATGCGATCTTGCGTTGCCTCTCTGCGAGCGGCGAAGTGACAGCGGCTCTGGTTGCACCACAGATGCAACTGCCGCCCAACGTTACACGCCTGGAAGCTCCTGCATCGATTACTATGCGGGGTGCAAGTTCGTGGTTGCGTTCACTTCGCGGGTATTTCTATGCCGTGCGCCAGAGCCGCCGCTATGCGGACTGGCATGTGCTCTCGACGACGCATCTCGGCCTGCAGGGGCACCGTCGCCAGGTGCTGACGGTGCATGACCTGAGACCGCGATTCCTGCCGGACTCCTGGGTGCAGGGGGTCTACTTCCGGTTTCTGTTGCCGCGCATTCTGCGCAAGGCAGATGGCGTGCTGACGGTCTCAGAGGCCAGCAAGGAGATGATTGCAGCGACCTACGGCATTTCGAGGGGGAAAATATTCGTAGTGCCCAACGTAGTGCGCGCGGTGAAACCAGCGGTAGTGATTGTGCCGGAAGCTCCCTACCTGCTGATGGTGAATGCGATGTATCGCCACAAGAATGCAACGGAGCTGCTGGAGCAGCATGCACTATGGAGGCCACGCTACAGGCTGAAGATTCTGACGGGCGAGGGAAGGCTCCGCGAGGAACTGCGGGCGCAGGTGAAGTCGCTGGGGCTGGCAGCGCACGTCGATTTTTTGCCCGTGGTTTCGGATGAAGAGTTGGCAACGCTCTACACGCATGCTGCCGCGCTTGTCTATCCCTCACGGATGGAGGGCTTTGGATTGCCGCCGGCGGAAGCGATGCTGTACGGTACGCCGGTTATCGTGTCGGATATTCCAGTTTTCCACGAAATTCTTGGCGATGTTCCGCTTTTTGTTCAGTTGGGCGACAGAGCATCGTGGCAGCGTGCACTGGAGGGAATTGAGGATGCACGCAGCGCGGAACGGGTGGAGCGGGGAAAGCGTATCGCGGAGCAATACTCTGAAGCGCGGATGTGTACGGCTCTCACGGCGGCGTTACGGGCTATCTGGCCTAACCGTTAGGTGAGAGGCATCCGCATGCCTTCCAGCCATGCGCGGAGCTTGATGCGCCAGCGGGATGAGAAGAGCGCGGCAAGTGCAAAGGCTGTCCCATAGATTGAGAGCCACAGCAGGGCAAGCGGCGCGGGCAGATGTTTGCGCAGGTAATAGGCATGATTGCGCGTGGCGTAGTGCAGGGTGAAGTTGCTTTCGCGGCCGGTGAGTGCCCCTACTTTGTGCCACAGCTTCGCGTGCGGCAACAGCATCAGCCGTTCACCGGTTCGGCGGGCGCGGAGCATGAAGTCAGTATCGTCCCAGTAGACGAAGTAGCGCTCATCCATCATGCCTACGCGGGCAAAGACGTCGCGGTCCATGAGCACGCAGCAGGTGGGCGTGAATTCAACGCGGCGAGGTGTGAGGAGTTGCCCGGTATCGTGACGGCCCTGATGGGAGTGCCAGGGGCGTTCGCCCAGCCAGCGGGTGAATCCTCCGCCAGCACACCAGATGGTGGAGGGTGCATCGGAGAAATAAATCAGCGGCGTCGTCATCTGGCAGTGATGTGCGCGCAAGCCGTCCAGCAGCTCAGAGAAGAGGGTGGGGCCAAAGCTAACGTCATTGTTGAGCAGGAGGACGTATTCGCAGTCGGCATCGAGTGCGGCTGCGATGCCCTGATTGTTTGCTGCGGCGACGCCGCGATTCTCGTCATTTGCGATTACGGTAAAACCCTGCTCTCGGCAAAGTGCAACAGAACGGTCGGTGGAAGCGTTGTCGACGGCAAATACGGTGAAGTTGCGGTAGGTCTGTGCGGCGATTGAGGGGAAGAATTCCGCGAGGACGGGCTCGCTGTGGAAGAGCACGGTGACAACGCCGATCTTGCCGGGAGTGATGGTGTTATCCATGCAGAAGCCCGTGCTTGCGAAGTTCATCGAGGGAGCGTGTGTGCGCGGCAGCTGCGGATTCGTCCTGGGGGGCAGACTCCGCAGCCCAGGTGAGGAAGCGGTGAAGGCCATCCGTAAGCGTGGTCGCTGGTTCGTAGGTGAGCAGGCGGTGGGCCTGCGTGAGATCAGCGAGCGCGTGGCGGATATCGCCGTCGCGAAAGCGGCCGCTGACGCGCACGGTGCTCTTGCTGCCGTGGAAGGCATTGATCGCGGTGGCGAGTTCGAGGAGTGAGGTGCGCGCGCCCGATCCGATGTTCAATGCGCGCTGGGCCTGCAACGTATCGGTTACGCTATCTGCCGTGGCGAGGACTGCATCGATAACGAAGACGAAGTCGCGGCTCTCCTGCCCATCTTCAAAGACTTCGAGGGGCTGGCCGGCGCGAGCGAGATTGGAAAATATGGCGAGAATGCCGGTGTAGGGGTTGTGCAGGGATTGGCCGGGGCCGTAGACATTCTGATAGCGGAGCGCGATTGCAGGCAGACCGTGGGCGGTAGCGAAACGCAGCGCGATCTCTTCCTGCGATTGCTTGGTCGTTCCATAGAACGAGGTTGGATGTAAGGGCGCGGTCTCTGGCGTTGCGGTGGGAGTGCAGGTGCTGCTGCAGTGGGGGCAGACAGGATCGAAGCAGCCGGCAGACTTCGCTGCTGCTGTTTGCGGCGCGGGATAGACGATGCCATGTTGCGCGCAGAGGTAGGCTCCCTCGCCGTAGATGGCGCGGGAGGAGGCGATGACCAGGCGCTGTACAGAGCTGCCAGCAGGCTGCGCCAGCAGATCGCAGAGCAGGGCGGTGCCGCCGATGTTGACCTGCTCATAGTGGGTGGTGCTGTACATGGACTGGCCGGTGCCGGTCTCTGCTGCCAGATGGACGACGCAATCCTGCTGCGGCAGGGCGCTCAGCCAGACGGCTTCGTCGCGAACATCGCCACGGACTAGTCGAGCGGCACTAGCGAGATCTGGCGGGAGGGTTTGGGCAGAGCCATGAATCTGGGGATTGAAGTTATCGAGGACAGTGACGTCGCAGCCGCGGCGAAGAAGTTCGCGAGCCAGATGCGTGCCGATGAAACCGGCACCTCCGGTGATGAGTACTTTGGGAGCCACAGCCACGCCTCCATACTAACCCGTTGGTGCGTACCGATTTAAGCCTGGTGGTCTACGGCGAGCCATTGTTTCAGCTCAATGGAGTAGGTTTTGATGACGCGGGCGGGAGCTCCGGCCACCATGGAGTAGGCGGGAAAAGAGCGGGTGACGACGGCATTGGCGCCCACGACGCAGTGCGCTCCCAGGGTGACGCCGGGCAGGATGACGGCGCGGAAGCCGAGGAAGCAGCCGTCGCCGATCTCAACCGGACCCTTGCTCTCCAGGGGCTGGTGGAGGATGAAGTCGCCGTGGGGATCCAGGCCGTGAGAGCAGTCTGTGATGTAGACATAGTCGCTGAGCACGCAGCGTTTGCCGATCAGGATGCTATGGATGGCGGTGGCGTAGAAGTGGCGGCCAATATAGGTGGCATCGGCCACGCGAATCTCTGCGGAGCTGGTTTTCTGCGTCCAGATATAGGAATCGGACAGGATTTCGCAGCGTTCTCCGAGCGTGAGCCGGCTGCGCTGGTTGATGGCGAAAGGCCGGAAGATGTAGGAGTGCGGCCCCATGGCCACACCGCGCGGGCGATAAAGCATGTCCTTCAGCCGAAGCCAGAGGGGCAGGCCGAGGATCTGCTTAATCCGCCGTCGAAGCATGCCCAAGTGTAGACGAGGGAGGGGTGGGCCACAATGCTATATCGCACCATGAATTCAGCGGGGACTGTCGCCAAGTGATTCTTTACAATAGAGGAGGCCGTAGTCGTGGAGCATTTTGGGCACCTGTGCATTAGACTAATTCTGTATAGTTGGGTGGTTATTTTCGAAACAGCTAAAGATCAGGATGGATATCGCAATTGATGTCTTCAACGAATAGTTCTGTGCGCCGTGCGGTGGTTTTCTGCAATTATTTAGCAGTCATGGCCGGTCTTTTCGCCGGTTTGGGAGCTGGGACCATGCAAGGGCAGGCAGCGGCTCCTGCAACGACTGGTGCGCCCGTCAATATTCCCATCTACCAGCCCCGCATCAATACGCAGTCGCCGCTGGGCTCGAATGCTGACAATGCAAATCAGCGACAGGATGATTACAACAGGGCAGATTCGCGACTGGCGACCACGCTGGTTGCCACCACATCGCCTACCGAGTTCCAGCAGATTGTGGCCAGCACGACCGGCCGACCATTGCCGATCTTTGGTGCTGACCTGTTTCTTACCGTGCCCTCGACGTTTTCGCCTGTTGATAATATTCCCGTGACTCCAGAGTATGTAATCGGTCCGGGTGATGAGCTAAAACTACAGGTTTGGGGTCAGGTCAACCAGAGCAATTCCTACATCGTGGATCGCACGGGGAACATCTATCTGCCTTCCGTGGGGCCGATTCATGTGGCTGGTGTACCGTTCGCACAGTTGAGTGATTTCCTGAAATCGCAATTGTCGCGGGTGTATCGCAATTTTGACCTGAATGTGAACATGGGCCAGTTGCGCTCCATCCAGATCTTTGTGGTGGGCCAAGTGCGGCAGCCGGGCAGCTATACCGTCAGCTCACTCAGCACCCTGTTGAATGCATTATTTGCTTCCGGGGGGCCATTGCCGCAGGGAAGCCTGCGCGATATTCAGGTACGGCGTGGAGAGAAGACGGTAACTCACTTCGATCTGTACGGACTACTGCTGCACGGCGATAAGAGCAAGGATGTGCGGCTCGAATCCGGCGACGTGATCTTTATTCCCAACGTCGGTCCACAAGCAGCGATTCTGGGCAGCGTGAATACCCCTGCCATCTATGAACTGCATGGCGAGAAGGACTTTGAGCAGGTGATTGCGCTTGCCGGCGGACGTACCAGCCTGGCAGCTGGAAGCAGCGTGCGCGTAGAGCGGATATCGAACCACACGGAACGCAGCGTAGTGGATGTAAACATCTCCGGACCTAACCCTACGCCCGTTCAGGATGGCGACATCATCACGGTGAGCCCGATTGTGGATCGCTTCAAAGATGCTGTGACACTGCGTGGCAACGTAGCCAATCCAGGGCGCTACTCGTGGTTTCCGGGAATGCGGATTGCAGATCTTATTCCGAACAGGGAAGCTCTGATCACCCGGAACTATTACGACAAGACTAATCAGCTAGGCCAGAACAATACAGATTACCGGGGAGCAAACCGGGAAGGTGCGCTGGGAATTGCATCGGGCGGTGAAAATGCCAATGGGATGCAGTCCGGCAATCCGGCGTCTAATCCAGACCAAAATACAGCGGCTACCAAGGGGAATTCGACTGATCAAAGCGGCCAGCAAGGCCCCGGTACAACGGACGCCAGCTCCGCCAATGCCCGACGCGGCTCCCCATCCGGAACGAATACGAGCAGCTCTGCGGGGGCAGCACTGACGGCAAAGAACAGCCTGTTTGCTCCCAGTACCGACGTGATTCTGCAGGCCCCGGATATCGACTGGAGCTATGCGGTGATTGAACGTCAGAATCCGGAGGATCTCCGCACTTCGCTGGTCCCGTTCAACCTCGGGAAAGCGATACTGGATAAAGATGCGACGCAGAACCTGGAACTGCAGTCCGGTGACGTGGTTACCATCTTCTCGCAGGCTGACATCCATGTTCCCAACGCACAGCAGACCCGCTTTGTGAGGTTGGAGGGTGAGTTTAGCGCTGCCGGCGTGTACAGTATTCAGCCCGGCGAAACGCTGCGCCAGCTATTGCAGCGCGTTGGCGGGTTTACACCTGAGGCTTATCTTTATGCTTCAGAGTTCACGCGTCAATCGGTAAAGCGACTGCAGAAGCAGCGGCTGAATGAGTATGCCGATCAGTTGGAGTCGCAGATCACGACACAGACTGCGGCAGCGACAGCCGGTGCGTTGAATGGAACTGATGCAGCGGCAGCGGAGGGCAGCGCTAAG